>NZ_QKQR01000039.1:0-68638 GCF_008042305.1 Bacillus sp. AY18-3
TCAATGATTTTATAACTTAACATTAATCCGATACCGGTACCTTTTTCTTTCGTACTATAAAAAGGCTCACCTAATCTCTTAATTCTATCTTCAGGTATCCCTATTCCTTCATCAATTACATGAATAATGACACCTTCATCGTTTATCTCTTTAATATGAATTATAATTTTCCCGCCATCTGGCATAGCTTCGATTGAATTTTGCAAAATATTAATAAACACTTGTTTCAATTGATTTTCTGAGCATTCAATGCTTATGTCTTTGTTGTCTGCATATAGTTCCACTTGAATATTCGTCATAATTGCTTTTGTATTCATTAACGATACGACATTATTATAAATTTGATAAATATTTTTTTGTTCTGTATTTATCTCATCTGTTTTAGCAATTGATAAAAACTCTTGAAGAATCGCTTCTATTCTTTCAATTTCAGAAAGCATTAAATCAAAATATTTTTCTTGATCTTCTTTATTAATTTGAAATAACTGTATAAACCCTTTAATGACAGTTAATGGGTTCCTCACTTCATGAGCCACACCAGCTGCTAATTGACCAATTGCTGCAAGTGTATCTGATTTATTTAGCAATTCTTCTGTCTTTTTCCGTTCTGTAATATCGCGTACAATGATCATAATTTTATCGTGTAATAATGGTAAGCATCTAGCTTCAAAGAAATCGACACTCCCATTAATTGTAAGTGGATATTCAACAATTACATTCGTCCCTTTTTCCTTCACTTGATGAATTGCTTCCTGAAACTGCTGTGCTACTGGAGATGGTAATACTTCGAAAAACTTTTTTCCCATAAAAGCTTGTGCCGGTACGTAAAATTTCGAAGGGGATCCTGCTTTATAATCTATAATTGTGCCATCATCTTCTGTTAAGAAACATAAATCTGGTAAAGCCTTAAAAATTAATTCCAATTCAGACGTTTGTTGTTTTAACTGGTCTTCTATCGCTTTTAAATGTGTAATATCTACCCCGACAGCCCAGTAGCTATATCCTGTTACAGGAAACTGTTCTGATATATTGGACCACATGATTGTTTTGATTTCACCATTTTTACATGTTAAGTGCATTTCCCAATCCCTGAAATTTTTTCCACAAGTTAAAAATTTCGTTTGTATTTGGTGACGATAATTATGATCTGGGTACAATAATTGTAGGGCATTTGGATTCCCTATTATTTCTTCAGCTGTATAACCTGTTACAATTTCACACTCCCGATTCCACAAAACAAAATCTCCATTATAATCAAGCGCATCAACCATAACAGGCATGTTTTGTAAAATCGTATGCAGTTCCTCCTCTTTTCGAGAAAGCAACGTTGTATTTTTACTTTGAAATACCTTTGTTGCTCCATCTATAATTAGATTTGAAAGCATTTCAAAGTATTTTTGACAATTGAAAATGTCACTTTTGTTTGACCATACTACAAAAGATCCTAAATGTTGATTGTATAAAAAAATGGGGATTTCAATTTTGGGAAGTTTACATATTTTCATTTCATTTATTCCAAAAGAAAATATACATTCTTTTTCAGCATCAAGAAGTTGATGTGATATGTTGGTTAATTTATAAAACTGTTCTGCCATGGTTTCTATTGTACTCACATCAATAAGTTCCATTAGCCGCGCATTCATTCCTTTTTCACCTCAATATGTAAAATTAATACAAATTCAAAATTTATACTTCTCCATTATACGTAGAATGTGCCTTTAGGTATATAGCTGCAGAATAATTATTCGAATAAATTTTATTTTTCAATTAAAATAGAGAAGAATTTGCGTATAAAATGAATCCTTAATCAGTACGTATTTTGTTCATCACATATTAATTCTGGATGTACGACCAACCTAAAACGGGTACTCATGCAGAAACCGGATTTTAATATCAGAGTCATACACATCGATTTTAGTAGTATAAAAATACAAAAAATATAAAGTTCATAAAATTTTCACAATTAATATGAAAAATATAAACATTTATTCCAATATATTCTATATAATAAAAAGTAATAAGGCTTCTATGAATCTCATAGAATACCTTACCCCTAATAAAAAGAAAAAAAGAATCTTTGGATTCTTTTTTTCTTTTTATATTACATTACATATTTATATAAAGCATGTGCAACACCGTGTTCTTCATTTGATAAAGTTTCGTATTTACACATTGCTTTTATTTCTTCGACTGCGTTCCCCATTGCAATTGATATGTTTGCTTTTTCCATCATGGATACATCGTTTAGCCCATCACCTATCGCTACAGTATTTTCAACTGGAATATTTAGATGTTCTGCTAAAGTATATAATCCATTTCCTTTTTGAGCATCTCGATGATTAATTTCTAAATTATGCCAATACGAAGATGTAATTGCTAAATCAGTATTATGCAGAAACGCTGCTTTTAACTTTTTTAATTTTTCTATGTCATAAGAAAATGGTAAAAGCTTGTGCACATGTATATCAGTTTCTACAATCGGTTTACAACTTTCTGCACTATGAAACGCTGTATGCTCAAGGTATAAAGCTGCGATCGTTTCTAATTCTTTCAAGTCGAAATTTTCTTTTGAATTCTTCACATACTCAATTTCATTACGTACACTCTCTACTCCATAATCCGGTACATACACACCTTTATCAGTATAAAGCTGATAATATAAGCCATTCTCTTCAAGATATTCTACAATCTCAAGTGCTTGCATATTTTGAATTGGATATCTCTTCATCATTTTTTTATCTTTATATATAAGCGCACCATTTTCCGCAATAATTGGACACTCTAAATTAACTTCTAACAACAATCTTTCAATGTCGACGATAGAACGTCCTGTACAAATTGCTACAACATGACCCGCTTCCTGACATTTTCGAATTGCTTCTGCATTCTCTTTACTAATCATTTTATTCCCTGAAAGAAGAGTTCCATCTAAATCAATTGCGATTAATTTCATTATTTCTTCACCACTTTCTATAAATACACGAGTTCATTATAAACAAAAGGTATCGTTTTCATACTGATCTCGTGAAGTACTCCTTATTTATAATTTATGAAAAGCGTTTCAGGTCAAGAAATAATTAATAATAAAATCAAAAACTTTTCTTTTTAAAGAAAAGTTTTTGATTTTATACTATGAACTATAACTAATTTTATACTATGAACTATAACTAATATATTTCGTCTCACACATGTACACATTCTTTTCTTCAGTTGGGACATATACTTTAAACTTTTCTAAACGTTTTCCGTAAATATGAATAGTGACAACTCTTTCATTTTTAGCTATTTCAAGAATATGACAATCAGCTGGTGGAATGACTTTATCTGTTTCTCCTTCTCCCAAATAAAGATTTCCTGTATGTGTTAAATAAACAAGTGAATTTTTAAACTGCTTCGTTTGTATAAAGTTTTGCACCATTATCCTCCCTGTAAAAACGCCTTCTACTCCCCATGTACCATCATGATCATGTAAAGGTGTAGATTGTCCATCTTTCCATACAAGAGCTAATACTTCAAAACGATTAAAAGGATCTTCATATAACAAATGTCGTGCGTATTGAGCCGAATTCGCCTTCTGTTTTTCTAACGGAAGCCATGTTTTCTTTTCTAAAAGTTCTTCTAGTAATTTTTCAATCGCACAAACAATTTGATCTTCTAATAAATTACTATCCATTAAATCCGTTACAGTTTTAATAAATGTTTGAAACGTTTTACTTCCATTACACGTTAACATAAGCGTCCTCCTCCATTCTTTTTCACACACCCCCATACTAAATAACTAACTAAAATTTTACAATTGAGAAATAAAGTGAAACTTTAATCAGTGGGGGTTTTGTTCATCTCCCACTGATTATTAGTTGAACCAATTGGACGTTTACGGACAGTTGATCTCCCACCTAACTTCTTTGCTCCAACTGAATTTTGAGGTGGGAGTTTTACTGTCCGTTAACGCGGGATAAAAAAACAAGGTACAGTAAATTTGTACCTTGCTGATCGATTTACCTATTATTCAAAAGAATAGGTAAGTAATTTAACGTTTGTTCATTTTCCAATAGACATTTTTCTAAATTGAACAATGGAGATAACTCTATTTTTTCAAAAGCATTTATGAAAGTTCTTAATGCAATCTCAGCTTCTAAACGTGCAAGTGGTGCTCCTAAGCAAAAGTGAGCACCTTTACCAAATGTTAAATGCTTTTCATTTCCTATTCGGTGTATATTAAATTTAGAGGCTTGCGAAAACTTTTTCTCATCTAAATTTGCTGCACTTACCCACGCAACAATCATTTGATCCTTTTTCATAAAAGGCCCAAATATATTTGTATCCTCTGTAATCCTCCTAGCTAATGTAACGGGAAAGCGATAGCGCAATACTTCCTCAATTGCCTTTGAAATTAATTTAGGTTCTTCTCTTAATTCTTTATATGTTCCAGGTGAATCCACTAAAAAGCAATAAAAGCTATTAATAATTAAATTAGTAGTTGTTTCATTGCCTGCCGCTAATAAACCTAAAGAAAAAGTAACAATTTCTTCATCTGTTAATCTTTCGCCTTCATATTCAGCTCGTATTAAATCCGAAATAATATCATCGGTTAAATGGTATCTCTTTCCCTGAACAATCGGTAGAAGATATGCTTTAAATTCATTTAGTGCTATACCCTTTTCCGCATCCAGATCATTAAACTTTTCTTTACTATACGGCATAAATAAAATATCAGACCATGCTTTAATTTTTTTACGGTCCGTTGTTGGCACTCCTAATAAATCGGATATGACGGTAACAGGTAAAGGTGCAGCAAATTCTTCAACGATATTAACCTCACTATATTGTCTAATATGTTGTACAAGTTCATTTGCGATCGCCTGAATTCGGGGTTTCCATTGTTCTAAACTTCTTGGAGTAAATGCTTTAGAAACGATAGAACGTACATTGCGATGTTCTGGTGGGTCCGTAGAGTTTATATTTATCCTAGTTTCTAAAGGAGGGATTGCGAATTGTCTTCGCTCCCTTCTACTTGAAAATAAGCGATAATCCGATAAAACTCGATTTACATCATCGTATAAAAAAACATTCCATACATCTTGCTCTTCATCGTAATGTACAGGGTGATTATCCCTCATAAATTGATACCACTCATACGGATTCCACAATTCTTCTTTTGTTTTCAGCTTTGAAATTTCATGAACTAAAATCACATTTTCCGGCGAAGCCATAGTTCTTTCCTCCCTTTTCTTTTACAATAAAAGTGATAGGTCGGTAGTTCAAAGTTGTATAATCTAACATATGTTATTTTAACATATACTAAAGGAGATTTTTTATTGGAGAACTTGAGAAATATATAAGGGGGATTTTTATGTACGTTGACATTTTACTATTAGCAGAATTAACAACTGGACCAAAACATGGATATGAAATAAAGAAAAATGTTCAAAACCGGTTAGGTGAGAATTTCGAATTAAATCATAACACACTTTATCCCGCTCTTCGGCGCTTCGAAAATATGGGTGCTATAACGAAAAAAATACATAAACAAGTCGGAAAGCCAAACCGAAATATGTACGATATAACTGAAACAGGTGAAGAAATTTTTTCAGAGATGTTAAGAGAGTTTCCTGAAAAAATTGCGACAAATAACGCTGAGTTCCTTGTACGTATCGCTCTATTTGAAAAACTTGATTACGAAGGTAGAAAAGAAATTTTAACAATACGCCAAGACGTACTAAATAAACAGCTTACTGCTATTCAATCTTTAGATGTTAGCTCATCTTTTATTACAGAAGTTATTGAATTTAGTAAATCACGTATAGAACACGAATTACTCTGGATTACATCACTTATGAAGAAAATATAAAAATTAACAAGAAAAGTTAAAAATAATGAATGAAAATGAGATTTATTATCAATACTATAATTAATAAAAGGGCAACCACGATTTGGCTACCCTTCAAAAAATTTATACTTCTGGATCGAAAGTTTTGCAATCTGTTTCTTCCGTAGTTGATGCATGTTTCCCTTTATGACTTACTACATAAATTGCATCTGCACTACATTTATTGCCGTTAGCCCAAAATTTACAGTTGTTTACTTCACATAAAACGTCTTGTGCCATAGTATCACACCTCCTTGTTCTATTATCATTAACAAAATTCGGAGGTATGATACTCTTTGTCATGCATTTTTTATTACCTTTTTAGCTTTCTTAATGGTTCAATATTTCCTTGTACAATAGCATCTATATTTTCTGTTATTTTTTCAATGTCAAAATGCCACCATTGAATTTGCAATAACTCTTCTACTATTGTATTTGTAAATCGTTCCTTTATTTTATTTGCAGGGTTTCCGCCAACAATTGTATATGGTGCGACGTCTCTAGTCACAACAGATTTAGCTGCAATGATTGCACCATCTCCTATTTTTATTCCAGGCATAATCGTTGCATCCATACCAATCCATACATCATTTCCTATAACTGTATCCCCTTTGTAAGGTAAATCAGACAAATTAGGTGTATACTTCTCCCACCCATTTCCAAATATATTAAATGGATATGCCGAAAATCCATCCATCCGATGATTCGCTCCGTTCATAATAAAGGTAACTCCATTTGCAATACAACAAAACTTTCCAATAGTAAGATGATCTCCAAGAAATTCATAATGATGTAATACTCGATCTTCAAATGTTTCTCCATCTTTCGCATCATAATAAGAATAGTCACCAACAAGTATATTAGCTTTCGTTATTGTATTTTTTATAAAATGGACATTTTGATTTCCTTCAATAGGATATTTAACATTTGGATTAGGATTCATGTTGTACAGCACTTCCCTTACCATTTATTTCACTTTCTACCGCTATTACTGGCTTTAAATTGTATATAGGTAAAATAAATAATAATCCAATTATAAATAGTAAAGCTGTGCCCTCATACATCGTACTTAATGAGAACACCTCTTTTAATGAACCGGCTACACTCATTGTTACTACCATTGAACCGGTAAATAGTGGACTTAAAATGCCATTTACACGACCGATAAAATCAGTATCGCTATTTTGAATAATGAGCGTATTAATACCTATTTGGATACATGGAAGAGCTAACCCACTAAAAAGTTGTGCTGTAAGTGTCACCCATAAATTCGTTGAATAACCTATAATACCAATGCCGATCGCCTGACCGAGCATCCCTACAATTAACATCTTTTGCGGGGCTACGTTTTTCGCAAATACCATCGCTAAAGCTCCGCCAACAATCATACCCGCGCCATTTACTGTTAGTAACCATTGCAAACTCTCTTTTGATAACCCTAACTGCTCAGTCACAATAAATATACCTAATGGCTGAATCAATCCTATACCTAGTCCTGCTGCCATAAAACAAAGTCCAAGCAAAGTTAATGCTTTTTTCTTTTTCACATATTTAATACCATCCAGCATCTCCTGTAATAGCGTGATTTCTTTCTTCTCAATATCATTCTCAAGATCTTTCGGAAGAAATAACAATACAGCTGCTGCCAGTAAAAAAGCGATACCTGTTATGATAATTGAAATATAAATTCCAAAACTATGAAAGATAAATGTTCCAAGAATCGGTCCTAGCACCATAAAAATCGCAAATATTGTTTGATATATAGACATCGCTAATTGGATTTGTTCCGTTGATAAATGCTGTTTAAACAATTTCATACCTGATGGTTGAGAAAACTGCGAAAGGATTGCAGAAATAAGCGTGACAAAAAACACGATTTTCCATGTTCCAAACATAAGTGTAATTAATACAGCGAATACTGAAATGGAACTTAACGTTTCACACCAAATCATTGTCTTCTTTGGCTTCCACCTATCAGCAAAGGTTCCACCTATAAAGGAAAAGATGAAAATTGGAACAAACTCAGCAACCGAAATCATTGAAATAGCAAAAGCATCACCTTTCGTCATTTCCATTACATATAATAATACCGCAAAGTTCCGAACCCATATTCCAATTTGTAAAAATAATGCTGATGCAAGAATTCCTTGCACAAACCGATTTTTTAATACTTGTGATACCCCATTGTTTTGTTTCATTACTACATTTGTCGACATAAAAAATCCCCCTATTTCATGTTCTGAACAGGAGGCAACACAAATCATATAAAAAGACTATATATTCGCAGAGCGAAATACATCCCTTTTCTATAAATGCGCAGACTAATCCTATTCAGAAGAATATTTCGTTTTTTAACGAAGATCTCTTACAAATAGAATTAGTTGATCATTGGGATGTTTTCACCCTTCCGTTTCGAATTTAAATAACACATACATACTCTATGTAAATCCATTTCGATGTATGCATGTCTCCTTTTAACTATTCTAGAAATTTAAAGGCAATTCCTCTAAAGAACGCATTAAATAATTACCTTGCCATTTAATGTCTTCACGGTTACCTTTTATTTGTAGTTCAGGCATTCGATTAAACAAAGTAGTAATAGCAATCTTTGCTTCTAACTTAGCAAGTGGAGCTCCTAAGCAGAAATGGCTACCATGACCAAAGGCAATATGGCGATTATTTTCCCGAGTAATATCGAATACTTCTGGGTTTTCAAATACATTTTCATCACGGTTTGCAGAAGCTAATGCAATGACAACCATATCTCCTCTTTCGATTGTTCGGTCGTGAATTTGAAAAGGTTCAGCCGCCCATCTTGAAGTTGTAACCTCAACTGGAGAATAATATCGTAACCCTTCCTCAATAGCTGCATCAATTAATTTGGGATTTTCTTTTAATAACTGTAATTGATTCGGATTTTCAAGAAGCGCTAATACCGTATTTGTTATTAAATTTACCGTCGTCTCATGTCCCGCCACAATTAGTAACATTATCATTGAATATAGTTCCCTAGCGCTAAGTTTATGTCCTTCACTTTCTGCAAGTATTAAAGCACTCACCAAGTCCTCTTTTGGTTCTTGTCTCTTAACATCAACTAAATATTGGAGATATGTAATAAACTCAGATAGTTGCTTTTCAGTTTCTTTTATTTCTTCTGGTGTTTCTGGGTAAGCAATGACAGCATGAGACCAAATTCTAAATTTCGCTTGATCTTCTTTTGGAATGCCGAGCATTTCACTTATTACAATAATCGGTAAAGGAAACGAGTAATCATCAACAAGATTTAATGAACTTTTTCGCTCGACTTCATTTAACAAATCATCTGCAATATCCTGTATTCTTCCTTCCAATTGCGTGATCATCTTCGGTGTAAAAGCTTTTTGTACGAGTGATCGTAAACGATTGTGGTTAGGTGGATCTGAATTTAGCATGTGCGTCGTTAAATAATCACTATTATCAACAGTAAGAAAGACATTCAATGTATCTTGAGAAAATACATTGGCCGGATCTTTTTTTAAGCGATTATCTTTTAATAGTGGCAAAGCATCTTCATATCTTGTAATAAGCCACTCTGCACCTAATTCAGTTTTATTCACAAATAAGATAGGTTGCACTTTTCTAGATTCTTTATAAATTTCATACGCATCTTCTTTAAACTGAGCTGAAGCTAAATTAATACCATCCTCTATTCTTAGCCCAACTTTATTTTTCATTGACATTGTATTCCCTCACTCTCATTTGTTTTTGAAAACCAACCAACATATGCATTATACTCTAATAAAAACTAGAAAATTGTAAATTTTCATTCAAAATCTTACTTCGTATATTGAAAAATAAAGAGTAAGAGAGTAAAATCCTTCTACTCTCTCACTCTTTTTTACGCAAAACACATGAAATTACTAATTTGTTGATAGCGATAACTTACTTTACGACGGCGACCACCTTGCCAAGTGTAACCTGAAACCCCATTTCTCCTCACTTCAGTCGGGAAGAACCATAAGTCTCTTCCGAAAGGTCCAGGACGATGCAAACGTAAGTAGCCCCATCTTCCTAGACAGTTACACATCCATGATTTCATATTCCCTGCTTGAGCTGGAGAAGCAAATGTAGACGGTAACGACGGCGCTTGTGACGGTGGTGGTGACGTTGGAGCATCTTCCGCATCATCTGGTCTATAATCTTCTTGTTCCATATCTCTCACTTCATTTACAGATTCATACCCGTAGTTTTGTGGATTATAATACATCCCTTGATCATATGGATAATTTTGCTGGTTATACATATTAACAAATCACCTACTTTTCATTCAGTACCTTTAACATTCATATGTGATTTGCCTCCTATAGGAAGCTTATGTATAGCCTAAATTCAACAAAAAAATAAAGCTCGTATTTTAAAAATACGAGCTTCTTCATAATCGGAATAGATGTATTATTTTCTTAATTTCACACTATAAAAACGCATTTCATCTAACGAACCTTCAAATTCAAATACTTCTTGTTTAATTAATTCCTTTAAGCGATATTCTAAAAACGTATCGCCAACTAACTGCTCTACATGACCAAGTGCTTCACCAATTACCCTAGGGGCTTTTAGGAATTCTCGATCAGCACCTATACTTTTCGCACATTCAATAATAAATTGATCAAAATAATCTTCTTGTACAGAACGCACTTCATTGTCTGTCCAAACTCTTAAAAATTCCGTACTTTTCGATAGACTATCCCACTCATGTTCAAACTGCATACGTTTCTCTACAGTTAAATATGGCAATTCTACAAAACTTTTTTGAATTAGAGCTAAACTTTCAGGTGCTAACTCTCCAGTTCCACGAATAGCATACTCTTTTTTTAATATTTCTTTACTTGCTTCAGACGTATTAATAACGCGAATGTTTTTCTTATCTTTTAATTGCGCCATTACAAAACATAGGCCTACATGTTCATGTGCGTTATTAGCTTTCCAAATTGTAATAGGTGTTTCAATAGGAATAGTGTGTAGTTCTTCCATAGTTTCTAAAAACCTTGGTAAATACTCTTCTTCAAAATAATTATCATAAGCAGTTAAATTATTTACTAACCATTTCTGTCTTGCAAGTTGTCCCTCATTCATATGTAGCTTGTTTATCGGCCCAATTGAAAAGAATTCAGAAAAAGCGACAACCCTCTCTTCCAATTGTTCTTCTTGACTAAGCATATATTTTAAACATCCAGCTGTTGAATCATCAAACGCAATATGTACGTGTGTGCTTTCTTTTACATTTCTTATATATGATGTATTACTCGTTAGTTGCTTAGGAATATCCATCAAATTTTTAATTGCATCTTCACTATAGTTTTCTTCTAATAAATTCAACTGAATAAGAATACTTTGAAGTAAATGTTTTGCTTCATCTTCGTACATATCCTCTACAACATTTTTGATTTTATCTATCATACAAATCCCTCTATTCGTTTCATAAATAACGTATATTATAGTGTATCATTTTAGTATCATTCTTTTAAAGTTTTTTAAGTAAAAGCATTTATTATTCAGATTGCTACAGCTATCCACATTTTCAACAAAATCTCTCCTACAATTCTTAATTACTAAATATTCCTTTGTAAATCCTTTTATTTAAATGTATAATTATATAGAAAATAAAAAAATGTAGGAGCTATATGTATGGAGAAAGCGATTACTACTTATAAACATTATTTGAAAAATTGGAGATTTATATTTATTTGTATATTACCTACTATCGCCTTATTATATGTTTTCGATGTCATCTTTGAATTACTATTTCATCAAGATTTCTATTTATCTAACTTAATTTTTGCTATTATATTATTTTTAATATTTATTAACATCAAAGATATGTTTAAAATTGAAAGTTAAAGAACGGGATAAAAAAGAGCACCCTGCAATTGGATACTCTCATGTAATAGAGGTTTTTTCTGAGTATTAAGTAGGACACGAAGGTCTTGTCCTACAATATAATATATGCTTGTACTTATTTTATTGTGCATCTATTAAACATCAAATGTATACGTATTGCTAAAAATTCTGCTCATTTATTAATTGTATAATTATTATATTTACACATAAAAAAACATCCCTATGGATGTTTTTTATGTACCGATTTTTAAGCTTCCATAAACTTAGCCGGTACACCAATTTTTTCAACTACAGAAGATATATTAGTAGGATTAATCATTACATTTTCAATACTAACTAATTTATTTTCTAATAGTCCATTCTCTGTAGTAATAAGTTCTTCAAACCGATCTAAAGTCATCGAGAATTTGTGTTCACTTCCGCCATTCATACAGACTTTAACATACTTCATAGTGTCACCGCCTTTCATAATAATCTATATTTCGATAAGAAGACGCTTACATCCTTTTTATTTACTACTAGATTTCTCACTTTTACTCCTTGCTAATTCACGTTTATTTATTTTAGAAAAAGCAGCTACTATTTTATGTTCACGTTATAATTGCTAGTAAGAACGATAAAGATAAAAATGCACAAAGTGGTATATATAAAACAGTATCCATTTTAGCAAAATACGTATCTTTTTTTCGCTTAAAGATGCCAAAATAATGAAACTCACCAATTACTCTTATAAAAAAAACAATCATACAAATCCAGGAGCCCAATTGAACGATAATATTAGGAACTTCGAAATGAACAACATTTGTTTGTTGTAATAAAATTATTGCCGCCATACTTAATAATAAAGCAATGAACAATGTCATTCCTACACTTGGTGTAAACGCCTTTTCTCCAGCTTTTGTTGGAATGACACTATTTGTCGCCCACTTACCTCCGAAAGCCCAGTAAACATGTAAAAAGCTAACTAAAAATAATATACAGACAGAAATATATGTAATAATAAGCATTTTGTCCTCCCATTATTTTATTTAAGTCCTTAACTTTAGGGTATGCTATAAATTCCTCATTAGCAATCTATATATAATTACATAAAAAACCCTTCAATGATAAATCATTAAAGGGTTACTCAAATATCTTATGCATTATACCTATTTCTACGACGTTCCATCCTCGTTTGTCCTTGAGCGATACCTTCTTTATATGGATTTATTTGCTCTGTCATTTCATATGTTGCAGCTTGAGCTGGTTCTTCGTAATTATGCTCACGTATTTTTTCTGGCGTATTTCGTTTTGATACTTTTCCACCAAACTTAAATAATTTGATCTTTAATTTCGGTAATCTAGGAAGTGGAATCTTAAATGATAATTTTTTGCGCTTCTTTTTTTGTTGAAATAGATTTATATTTTCTTTATAATCATCCTGCTCTTTACGATGTAATAACATCGCAAGTAATCCACCTAATATAAGTCCTCCAACTAACAGTAGAAGATATAAGTAATGACTTGTCATTAAACTCGACATACGTTCAAGTATGACTAACGACTGTACTTCTTTAATATCCCAAAGTAAAGCGGCCCATAATGAGAATAAACCGAAAGTAAGTCCATATGTACGAAAACGGAATAAACATGGAATTAAAGCGATACAAGCGGCGATTTTCGCATTCCCTATTATTGAACTTGTTGAAATATCTTGATGCCAAATGACTAACAGCAGTGTTATAAATGGCGCATACGCTATCCAACTACATATACGTGAATATATTTTTTTCGCAAAATAGCTACCGAAACTAGTAAAAAATAAAAGGCCTCCGATATATAAAGATTGTTCTAGTGGGATTTGCTTCATAATTCCTGCAACTGGAAAGAGGCCGCTTAATAGCATTAATAACACATCTAATTTCTTCACAATTCCTCATTCCTTTCAAATTTCTTTTGAATCAATTCATATTGCTTTTCCATATGATGTAGATTTTGTATTTCTAAAAAATATCTTAATCCTGTATGTAAATAAAGTAAATACATAAAAGAAAAGATACATGACAAAGGATATCCTTATTTACATGAAAAAATGACAAATCCTGATCAATATAACGAGCAGGATTTGTCTACTATTATTTAAAGCAAAATAATTGAATCTTTCTTTTCTATTTTCATTATATCTACATCCAATTCATCATCAAACTCTTTAAACTCTCTTGCATCTATATCAGTCATATAGCTCTTTATTACTTTCGCCATATGCATAGAATACGGCATATGTATATTTTTTTCCTGAAGCATACTTGAATTACAGCACATATAGTGTACCATTTTAGCGATATAATTCCTTTCTACAGGTTTTACACCTAGCGTTAATATTTCAAGTATGTATCGCTGCAATGTTTCACTACCATTTAGCGAATATTCGCCAGTGCTATAATACATCCCTTTTTGATCTACATATAAACTTGTACCTTTAGGAGCATCATCACGTTCTATCACACCGTATTTTGGTGTATCAAAAGATGTATTTATTCTTATAATGTTTAAATTAGGGACCTTTAGCGCATCAGGAACAATCTCCGGTAAAATATCTATATCAATTTTTTTATTTTGTAACTCTTTTATCCAATATTTTCTTAAATTCGCATCTATAATGAAATACACTTGTTCATTTTGCGCTTTTACATGTTGTAAAATTCCTGATAATGTTTCAGAAACAAATTGTTTAAATAGAATCCCCATATCATTTCTTTTTGAAGGCTGCGGTAAAAAGGCATTATGTTTATTTATATTTAATAATAAACAATCAATCGTTTGCCACTCTGTATTCCCGTATAGTTTATATGAAATTTCTTTTCCTTTTATTTGTGAAAAAATAGGTAAGAAATCAAATTTCGAGATTCGCTCAATTGATAAATTAACATATGTACAAGGTAAATTTATTTTATTCCAACTACGTTTCAAAAATCCTTTTTGTTCTAATAAACTAAGGATACAATTAATAATTGTTGTACGAGATACACTTTGGCCAATAAATAAATTAATAAATGCTGAAATACGGTTAGTTCGTGCAAACCCTTCTCTAACGATTTGCTTTGGATCAATTTTTTCACGCCCATCACAATTTTCCATTGCGATTAACGCCAATGTCGCATCATTGCGCTCACCTGCAGTAGCATAAACCGCTTTCATAACATCCTCTACTAAATTTGTTTTGTATTTCTGGCAATATTGCATTTTATATGGATTTTGTAATACTTTTTCAATATTATATCTTACTATTTTTAACAATACTAGAGAATCTGCATTTAATACATATAACGACTCACCGATTTGAGCTAACAAAATTTCACTTTCAAATAACGCTTGTTCAACTTCCAACGATATTTTTTCAGACCATATTTCTAACGTTATAGTCTCTAATCCTTTTGGTGCAATTAAAGGGAATAATTCATTTTCATTATTTGTTGCTATCTTTTTACATTCTGGTAGTAATGTGAAATAAGTGAATTTTTGCTGAAACCCTTTAAATAGATACTCTCTTTCCTTTACTTTTATACCGGGTTTTATTTTAGTACCTTGAACTTTATATATTCTCTCATTGTATGGAAGTAACACCCTAAGATTTTCTCCTAGCATATAATCTTTCGGATATTGAAGAATATGCTCTAATTCAACTTCTCCACCTATACGAAAATCATCTTTTAAATTTCTAAATATCTTAATCCATTTTATGCCGTTTGTAGCTTGTTGTACTTTTAGTTTTACAAACCGTAATTTCTTATTATTCGATGCAAATTCTGGCGTAGAAACCAATATCATGCCCCGTTTACGTCTTAATAGCAAAGGAATATCTGGATGATTATATTCTTGATAAAACCTCCGAATTCCTATTGAAACATTTAATAATGGAATATTCTCGCCACCGCGCGTGATACATTCGAACCGATATACGTAGGCGAAATAATCTTGTGTTTTTTCATCTTTAATAGGCTCTGACATTGCCTCACAAATATTTTGTGATCTAAGAGGAGAAAAATATATATCTTCTTCGTTAATATTCTCTAATCGTACAGATTGTTCACAAAAAATATGTGAAATTAAAGCGGGCACCCACTTAGAATATATTTCATTATCATGTAGTACTGTTAAATTAGAAATTAAATCGTAATGCCATTCATATTTTGGCGATTCTATTAATTTATTAGGTTTCCAATCATGAATAATCTCATACCAACTTTGGAAAATATAATCGAGTTGTTCTTTTCTAATAGGTTCTTTACATACAATCCATGGTATATTTTCATTTAATACATATGGATTATGCTGAATAAATAATATATCAGAAAACATATCATATAATCTTTCATTCAATCGTTTTAACTTACTTGTTAATAAAAATGTCTTATAATGTATTTCTACAATATCAAGCCATTCGATAGGAAAGTATATAAATGATACACTTTCATTTAAAAGCGGCTCTACTATATTCTCAAATGTTAATAACCGTAGTTTTTCCATGTAATGAATACTTCCTTTCTTCATTTGCCTTGATCATCTAAAAACTAGAAGAAACCGTTACGTTACATAATCTAATCAATTAAAACCCGGTTCTTTAAAATTGAATTATTATTAATTTATTCAAATAATACATTATAAATAAAAAATAATAATTGCTTATCTTCTATATTTTATAAAACACAACATATACATCACCACCTACTAATATTAAATACAACACATTAGAATTATACAATATAAATAGTGTATTATATTTGCAATTTACAATAACTTTACAAAAATAACTATAAAAAGGTATTGTCTATTCCTAAGTTTAGTAATACCTTTTTTATCCAATTACTTCTTTTACATCTGTATTCACTCGCCACTTTTCTAAAGTATAAGCCATTTCCCGAAATTAATATTCATATTAACTATTGATAATAAAATGCTGTTTCATTCACTTGCAGTCAGACTCTGTCACTTGTTCAGCGATAGTATCTAACCGTGCAATTTGATCTTCAACTAAAGTACGGAACCAGTCCGATGCAGAAATCCATTCTTTATAAATTGGCTCTTCTGGCTGACGCTCTTTTAAACATTCATCAATTGAGTAGAAATCAATATCATGTCCCGGTTTCGACTCAATACCAATAAAATATCTGGATGGTTAAACTCTTGGTATTAAGACTATTTTTATGAGCATTTCGTATAAGTTTAATTTAACTGATTAAAGCTATTTTCAAATAAGACACGATAATTTATGTCTATTCTGTATAGCTGTTAGTAAGTTCGTTTGCAAATTTGTTAGCACTTTTTTATATTTCTTCTATTACACAAACCTTCACAAAAACATCCTGCATGTTTGAAACATGCAGGATGTTTTTTAGTCTTTGTTTTTCATAATGTAAGAAACCAGACGAAGGATCTCCAAGTATAACCATACTAATGTCATCATAAGCCCTACTGCACTGTACCATTCCATATACTTTGGTGCTCCACTATGAGTACCATGTTCAATTGAATCAAAATCTAGTAATAAATCTAATGCAGCAACAACAATTACAATTGCACTTATGATGATACTAATTGTCCCACCTTGGTGAATATATGGAACATTCACCCCTAAGATGCCCAATAAGAAAACAATAAAATACATAATAAAAATTCCAAGTGTTGCAACCGTTACAACCGCACGAAACTTTTTAGTTACTTTTACTATTCGAGTTGCGTATAACACTAACATTGCAAATAAAATCGAAATTGTTAGTAATACGGCAGTTAAAGCGATAGAATCACCAAAGCGCATTGTATAATATGCTGAAATACTTCCTAATAAAACTCCTTGTAATATTGCGTAAATCGGTGCGCAAATTGGGGATATGCGCGGAATGAATATAACTACAAAAGCGACAATTAGAGTAACTATTATAATTCCAATTAACACGGGTATTTTCATTGTCCCTTGTGTCATCTGTACGTAGGAATAGACAGACGCTGCAAGAAGTAAGATAAGCATAATAAATGTTTTTACTATCGTTCCGCCAATAGTCATCGTAGAAGCATTTGTCTTCTCTTTATGAAATTTGTCTTTTTTTAATATTGGATTAGATGTTTTCATTATTTCCTCCTAAAATGTATTTTGCGTTTAAAGTGAATTTTTATATCTCTAATTTCTTATTGATAATGCGACCTGTAATCGCTACGAGTACAATTATTAACAAGCAAGTAAAACATAGACCCAAAATAGTGAAATCTTCAATAGGGTAAAATGATGTATCAAAAAAATCATTCTTATCCATGAACCCAGAACTTTTAATAGTAACTGCATATTTCTCTAAATTACTTAACACATTCATTACTATTGTTTGTATTGTTGAAAAGATAGCAACGAAAATGATGAATAAAATTATTTTACTCATCCATGACTTCACTGGAAACAGCCTTATAATGGCTATGATAAAATAACAAGAAATAAGGATACTCATGAAATCGATTCCCCATAAAAGAAAAGCAAATATGTGTTGGAAGATTCCGTAACTATACAACTTGTGATATTCTTGTCGAAATTCTCCGGTTACTTCCCCACCATAAAGACTGGGATTATAACCAATTACTTTTCCATCATAAAGACTTTGTGAAAAATAATATGAAAAAATTAAGCCTATACCTAATAAAATAATAAACATTAATGTAAAAAATAATAAATTCGCATATATATATATTGGGGTTGGGATGGCTGTATAACGAATCATAGAATTTTTTAATATTTTATTGAAAGAAGGCAGCGCTATTAGAAGAAGTAAAAATGCAGCTATACCAATTATTATTAGGTATATGAGTAATACTAAATCCTTTATAAATGGAGGTAGTGCCCTTGAGAGTCCTATCGTACTAAATAAAAGAAGTAAAGAAATAATAATAAAACCAGAATAAAAGACTGCTATTTTTTTTCTATTGCACTTATATAAATAGAGAAAAAGTGGGTTCATTGCTCAAACACCTCCCTAAACAACTCATGTACTGCTCTCCCGTGATGAAAACGAATTTCCTCTACGTTTTCATGTAATATAATAGTTCCGTCTTTTAAAAAGATTACTTCATCAAATATATTTTCGATTTCTTCTATTAAATGAGTTGAAATGAGAATGGTACAATCTTCTCGGTAAAATTTAAGAATTAAATCTAGTACATGTTTTCTAGAAACAAGATCAACTCCACCCAATGGCTCATCTAATATATATAACTTTGCTTTCCTGGAGAAAGTTAAGATAAGTTGTAATTTTTCCACTCCACCTTTTGATAAAGCAACTATATGCTCTTCTAATGGCATTTTAAACTCAGCTATTAAGTCCATTGCTTGATGAAAATCAAAATCACTATAAAAATCCCGATAGAAAACTACAGCATCTTTTATCGTCATCCACTCGTCAAAAACAGGACTATCAGGCATAAATGAAACAGTTTTCTTTGTTTCTATTCCTACCTTCTGACCCTTAATTGTGATAGTTCCTTTAGAAGGATAACGCAAACCAGCAATCATTTTTAATAATGTCGTTTTTCCGCTACCATTATCACCAACAAGACCAATAATTTTCCCTTCAGAAATTGTTGCACTTAAATCTTGAAGCACTGTTTTTAAGTTATATCTTTTCCACAGATTTTCAATTTTTAATAACTCTGTCATTCGTTTTCCTTCCTTTTCTTTTCTAATGAAGAATGGAGGATTGGAAGAATTTCTTCGTTCGTAAATCCTAAATTGTCCATTCCATTTATAAAATTATCAAGCAACTCTGTTGCCATTTCTTTGCGTAGTTCAGTAATCTTTTCTCCTTCACTCGTTACAAATCTCCCTGTTCCCCTTCGTGTCACAGCAATACCTTCTCTTTCTAGCTCTTGAAATGTGCGTTGAATCGTATTGGGATTCACTTGTAATTCACTGGCTAGTTCACGTACAGCTGGGATTTTATCACCCGGTGCTAAACGACCTGTTACAATTTCCTTTTTTATGTATTCCATTACCTGAATATAAATCGGGATATTAGGAGAAAACTCTATTTCCATTTATTCCCTCCTCGGTATTAGTGTACTAGATGAATAATACACTAATACTGATTGTGTGTAAATGGTAATTTTTCCAAACTATATATAATAAATAAAGGGTGATATATAGTGAATTAGTGTAAGATAGTATGAAAAACCCACGAAATACTTGAGGATTTGAATGAAGTATCAAAAATCATTGTTACAGAGGATATACGAGAGTAGATTGACTGTGTTCTTCTTTATTCGATGCAATATAAAGAGGAAATATTAACTTCATACTATCGTGACAGAATAATCCACGACATGTACATAAATGTATCGCATATTGAACCAATGATGAAAACTGTATGTACAGACATTTTCGGCTTGAATATAGAATTTAAATTCAATGAATTAGTTAATATAAACTATAAAAGCCATCCAATAGGATGGCTCTTATTTTTGTACACAAAACTGTTCTTTTGTGAAAATCACTTTACATATACATAGGCTTCATTTGCCGTTACTTAGTATGCTTTACCTTTGCTATTGTGTACTTTATATTGTGATTGATGTTCCATAGACAGTTAGATTCGCATCAATCGTAAATCCTAATCCTGCATCTACAGAGACAGACACATCTTTGTCCTGCCAAGATGGAGCATCATAGAAACAGACATTGTTAAATTTAGATATTGAGAATGATTTTATGAGTTTTTCGTATAAGTGTTATTTCATTAATTAAAGCTATTTTTAAAGAAGACATATCAGCGATATTTTATGTCTATTTTGTATAGGTGTTAGCAAGTTCGTTTGCAAACTTGTTAGCACTTTTTTTATTGCCTCTATTACTATACCTTATAAATAAATCGTACTTTGTTGCTATATCCCCATGCCCATCAAGCTAAGGTTGGGTTTCCTATGAACTTCCGTTCATGTTGCCTACATGCTTGATATTTTGTTTATTTGTTTTTAAAAATACGCATATCAAATAAACCTTGATAAGGTGTATTTTTAAAGATTATGCAGTTTTCTGCTTTAGATTGGATACAGTACACTGATAAACGACACCTAAAATATCAAAGACTGTCTTTTTCTCATATCGATGCGATTTCCGTCCGTTTTTCTGTAAGAGGTCAAACAGACGAAAGAAAATTTTTGATACTTCTTGGGTGTCTTTTTGTATAGCTTCATATACTAAGTACAAATGATCTTGAATCATATAAATTGCTTTATATTCACTTAATTCTTTTTGTTTTTTCTGTAGTAACAGCTGTCGCATTTTGAACATAGTGGAAGAACAAAGAAAAATAGCGATTAACTGTCCATAAAGATGACATTCTAGACGCTCTCGCTTAATATTGTGACAATGATTGATACCAAAAAGAGATTTCCATGTTTTAAATACAATCTCTATTTGCCAACGTAGTGAGTAGATATCATGAACCTGTTCCATCGGAACAATTTCCCATGGTATGTTGGTAATATAAACGTTGATTTCTGTTAATCGTTTACTTTTTTCAGAGTATGTAACTCCTTTTTTCTTTTCAACATAAGATTGTTGCTTCCTACGTTTATGAATTTGAGTTGATGTAAGTCTGTATATCACAACTCGTGAGGGTAATTTTTGTTGTCCAACATAGGCATTCCGAATCTCATAAGTATCTCCTGGTTTTATCTGATGCATGATATCTTCAAGGTCAAGTAAAACATATAAAGATTGCTTTTTAACTGTCCCATCCCGAAAGAATTCTGGCGATTCATTTTTTACATATACTCTATTATTTAATTTCAACCGTGAGACATAGAATACCCCTCGTTGATCCATCTGGTCTAAATCTTTTAGAGAGAAGTATCCTAAATCTCGAATACATAAATCTCCTGGGCATAAGGTATCTAAACACTCTGTACCAAAGGTTTTATCATTATTTTTACCTGGTTCCATTTGAAAATTGAGGAATTTCCCACTATGTAAATCATACTCTAGTTGAATCTTAATACCGGCTGTTTGTGCACATCCTCCTGAACCAGGATAAATAGGGGATAAATGATTGGGTACTTGAAAAATAGTAGCATCTAAAATACGTATACGTTGAAAATAAGAAGTATATTGGTTTTGGATTTGAGACGAATCGTTTAGTTGGCTTTTGACTAAAAGAGAGAATATACGCTGTAGAAATAAAACAGCGCATCGGTTAAAACGTTGATTAAGTCCTTCTGGACTCATGAGTGTAGCTGTATTTGCATAAAGCTGACTACATAATCGAGTGAGAGAATCGCTTGCTACATGTCGACTGATCCAAATACATAAAGCAGCCATATCTCGTGCGCCATACTTACTTTTACGTTTTACAAAACCTGTCTCCTGTGCGAGTTGTTGGAAGATATGTGGAGATAGATATCGCTGTAGTTCTTCAGCGAATAAATGAAACTCATCTTGAATCGATAGATTCATACAAAAACGCCATCCTTTCTGTATATTTCTACAAAAAGAATAGCGTTTTTTTCGTTTTATGGATACAATTTTTTAGCTTGATGGATGTGTGGTGGTACCCCTTACTGTATTTCACATATTTCCCCCTCTTTATTACCTTTATCTCACGCTCTCTTCGCCCTTAACAAAGTACTTTCACTGATTCCTGTCATTTCTGCCACCTGTTTATAAGAATGGATCTTTAATAATATTAACTCATGATCTATTTGTTTCTTATTATATTTCTTTGGCCGTCCTTCTCTAAAATCAGGATTTAATTTCGCAATCGCTTTTCCTTCCTGTGTACGTTCTACGATCATATCTCTTTCAAATTCCGCAAATGCACTCATTACACTAAATATTAATCTTCCAATAGGTGTTTTTTCCACTAATACCATATTAGGCCTAGAAGGAGCACCTACACTGGGAAGTGTAAATCAAATTCCAAAACTATAAATACTGGATTTATACTAAAAAACAAGCATTTTGAAAAAACTCATCAAAATGCTTGTTTAAATTTTTACAATGATGTAAATAAACCTTCCCGGATTATTCTTCCCCATGTTTATTTATTATACTTTTGAAGAAAGGCTTTTACTTTTTCATAAGCAAACTGAGTACTCAAGCTATCTGGTGCTCCATCAAAAACATGGTCGGCTCTTGGAAGAAGATAAAGTTCATGAGAAACGTTATTTTCTTTTAGTTTTCTATCCAAAATTTCAGCCTGTTCTTCTGGTACAATTCGGTCACTTGTTCCTAAAAGTGTAATAGTAGGAGGTGTTTTTTCCTGAATGTAACTGATCGGAGAAAGTATTTTATAACGATCAGGGAATTGTGAAGGTGTACCCCCAATATATTTTTTCATTACATCTTGCATATAATCAGGACTTGGACTATTCTTATAAATTCCCTCCATATCAGACAGACCGTATATATTAATCACAGAGTTAATAGTTACTGACGGTACATTTGTTGAAGGAGGTAACTTTGTATCTCCCATACTATAGGCGGCTAGCATAGCTAGATTTCCACCTGCTGACAGTCCCATTACGTTTATTTTTTCAGGATCAATATTGTAAGCATCCGCATGTTCTGCTACCCATCCTATTGCTGATTTTACATCAGCTACTTCATCTTTCCATCCTGCATGAGGTGGCATACGATATTGTATAGCAAACACAGTATATCCTAATTCACTTAACCATTGACTCCAGTGAGGGGCCATTTCTTTATCACCCTCAACCCATCCACCTCCATGCACTTTTACAATAGCGGGATGTAGTGATTGTTTTGAGTCTCCATGGGCTCGCCATACATCAAGCTTTAATTCCACGCCATCAGGTGTTGTTTCGTATACGACGTCCTGTGTGAATTTTGATGTGATTTCTGTCTTACCAAAAAAATGAGAACTAAGTGAAACGGAAACATTCTCGTTTTTTGCATAGTTTAACATTTTAATGATTGGCTCGACAGTTAGAAAACTTAATAATAAAACTAAAGGGATCAAAATTGTACGAGCTAGTAAAGCTTTCCTCCAGACAGCTAATACTAATAAAATGATTATCACAACAGTTATACCTAATAGCAACGTAGGTATTATCAATGCACCCGCTCCAAGAGCACTCATTATATTAGGAAAACCGCCTGGATTCCAAATATAGTATGTCATAATGCTGATAATAGGAAATGCAATTACTGCAAGGATTGTCAGTAACCATTGAATAAAACCTCTAGGCCGCCATGAGGTTGGTTGTTCTTGATGTTTTTTTTTCACTTTTCTAACTCCTTTCAAACAAATAAAATACCTTTTTAATAAAAATACCTCAAAAAATGATTTAACTCTAATTTAATGATGAACTCAGTACATAGTCGTTATGTGAACCATTTATTCTCCTATTTCTGCATTCAACCATTATATATTTCACTAGCATTCACTTACTCTTGCAACGACCTGCTTCCCTGAAGAAGAAATTATAGCATACGAAACCAGATATGATAATCTGCTTAGTAAAGGGTATGACGAAAATATCCAAACTAAAGGGAAATATGCCAAGGAATCCGAAAAGACTCTCCTGAACAGATTAACGAAGTATAAATCGAATCATTTGCTATTCTTAAGGGATTTCAAGGTAGCATATAACAATAATCTTTCCGAGCGAGATTTACGAAAATGCAAGCTGAAACAGAAGGTATCGGGTTGCTTTAGAAAACAAAGCGGAAATGAATTATATTGCACGGTTATGAGCTTTGTTGAGACTTGTAAAAGGAAACAACTCTCTATTCTAGAATCAATAGAAAAGGCATTTACAGGTAGACCAGTCCAACTATAGACTGGTCTATTTATAGTTTTTATTTAATCATTAAGGCTGAATAGTAACAATCAATCTGAAAATCCAAATAAATTCAAATGAAGGTAAGGGTAAATTTTTGACAAAGCTTCGCTAAAACGCTAAAATAACGTTTCATGTAAAAATTTAAGATGAAATGATGGATGAATATTTGGTTGAATGAAATGATATTAATATAAATTAGGAGGAATTGTATGATACGTAATAGAGTTATAGCGGTATTATTTAGAATTGGTAGCCTTATTTTTGCATTATATGGTCTATTATCACGTATGGGCATCCAATCGGGCGAAATGAATTTTAAGATATTTATGTACTATACTATCCAAAGTAATTTTTTAGCACTGATCTTGTTTAGTATACTTACTATACGTACAGTTAAGGGATTGATAAATGATGGTAAGACGGGAAGTGCTGGCTATTTTCCACGCTTTGAAATGATATGTGTAATTGATTTACTTTTAACACTTATCGTTTATTGGGTGTTGCTTGCTCCTACTACCTTTACAATGGGTGGAAGTTTTTATCTTTGGAAATTTGATAATCTTGCAGTACATTTGATTACACCTATTCTTTGCCTTGTGGATTATTTTCTATTTACAGAATCTAATCATTTAAAATACCGAGATGTATATTATGTTTTGATATACCCGCTCTCATATGTGGCATTTGCTACTATCGCAGGTCTAATGGGATATGTGTACAATATATCGCCAATTGATGGGAAGCCAGTACATTATGCTTACTTTTTCTTTGACTATGACAGAATAGGAGCAAAATCCCTTGTCTACATCGGTGGCCTTATAGTATTTTTCTTGGTACTTAGCCATATTATGTATTTGTTTGACAAGAAAGTTTATAAACCTTTAGTTGTAAGCAAATAATGTTATCCATTGCAATGATCTTTTGGTTGGTTATTATGTTTTTGTAGTGATTACATCATAACTATAAAAAAGGGTCATTGCTTTTTTATTGGGTTCTTTCACATCTAGTGTGAGTGAACTTAAATCCGACTTTGCCTGACGCTACCCCATGCCCATCAAGCCAAGATTTTGAGGTACCCCAAAAACAGAATTTCTTCTCTCTATATTTATCTATGAAAATTAAGTTCATTTTTTTGCTTTAGGGAACAATCAATTTATTAACTTGATGGCGATGTGCTATATCCCCCAGTTTCTTTTTTCTGTATACCGTAACACTAAGTAACTTTAATCAAAATGTAAAAATACCTATGTACATATTGAATATAATAATTTTATATATTGAAAGGACATACTATTGTATAGAGTTCTGTAATCTTCTATAAAATAAGGAGAATGTTTATGAGAAAATCTAGTATCATGTTATTCTTACTCACATATGGTTTGTTTTATCTTTCCAGTATTTTATTCCCTATCAATCGTTTTTGGTATATTGCCCTGCAAAAACCACCTTGGACATCTTCTGGTATGATAATCGGAATTATTTAGGCTTTACCTGCTTGTTCGCCTTTGATACCTGAGTCTGTCATGATACCAGTAGCGGCAGATAATTCCTCAAGGGATATACCAAACATTTTCGCAACTGGTGCTGCATATTTAAAGCTGTACTGCATATCCAAGATACCTGCAGCAGATTGATTGGCTGATTGAGAAAGTATACATCCGCTATATGAGAAGACTCTTTCGCTTCCATACCAAAAACATTTAAAGCGGCTGCTACAGTTTCAGAGGTCATAGCCATATCTTCCTGTGCGGCTTCGGAAGCAGCGATAATACCAGGCATTGCTCCGATAATATCGTTTTACCTCGAAGCCTGAAGCGGCTAAGTTCTGCATACCTACTGCAACTTCACTAGCTGACTTGGTAGTGGATGCTCCTAACTCTTTAGCGGTTTCAGTTAAACTGCCTAATTGATTTCCTGTCGCACCAGAAATCGCACCCACTTTAGCCATAGCCATCTGTTGCTCAAAATCAGCTGCTACTTTTACACTTGAACCAAGCCCCATAGCGACTGCTCCACCAGCAATTGTGGCGGCTGCACCTGTTGAAAACAATGCTCCACTGGCTCGTTCTAGACCTTGTATCATCGTTGCTTGTGTTTCACTCACTCCACCGAATCTTTCGCGTAATGCAGCCATACTGTTACCAGCATATTGTGCACTAGTGGCGTTTTGATTTAAAGCAGAGTTCATTTGGTTAATCTGCTGTGTTGCTTGTTGCATTTCCCTAGTCAACTGTTCTACTTGAGTCTCTAAATGATTAATTCGTTGAGAAGATTCTTGCTGGTCTTTTCGTCCTTTTTGCGGATTCTTACCGCCCATGCCCGTTCTCCGGTAACGTTTTGATAAAGGTGCTATAATCATTGATTATGAGCGCATAGATACGTTATCCCCACGTTATGCTCTTTTCAAAGAACAAGTAACTGTAGGAATATCGTACCGTTGATCCCAGTGTAAAAAGGTACCCTATTTAGTGCCCAAAACAGTGCCCAAAAAGTTCTATTATTTTTTATATCATACCTAATGCTGTAGCCAAATTAACGATTCCAGATTTTCTTTTTCTATAAAACCTTCCTCGTTTCATACCAAGAACAGTATAAATATAATCATCATTCAATTCTTTAATGCTCATATACTTGATTTCAAGAATCCTTTTTTCATCCTCATCGAGAGCTTCCTCAAAAGCTCGTTTTAACTGTCTATACTTCAACTCATGTTTGTCCACTTGCTTTAACTCAGGAAACAGCAATTCTGCTCCCAATTCCGTTCTTTCTTGCTGATTTTGGAATCTAATACGTAACACTCTGTATTTTCGCAACTCTTCTATCACGAAAGGTCGGATTTCTTTCTCCTCTATATGCATGAAAAATGATAATTGGTCCAAATATAATCCTCCCACGTCTCAATCCTTACATGTATAAGGCTAAAACTTTAAATATTTTAGATATATACCTTTATATGTGTATGAAATTAGTTTGTAATCCACAATCTGCTGTAAACCTTGATTTTTTACGTCTATTATTATGTAATTTACTAGCAGTGATCATTTAACTTAACAAAATCTCACCAGATTCTCTAAGCATATTTAATGGTTTTCACCAGGCATAAAGTATAAAAACAATAAAAAAAAGAGACTGTCTTCAAAAGTTAATCTGTGGATACTTTTTTGACAGTCTCTTTTTTATATCAAAATTTTCAACTACAAAACTTACAAGTGATTATACGAATGTTATACCTGCACTGGCAAAGCCTGTAATAGCAGTAGCTATATCAAAACCAGGTGTAGTTGATGAAACAACAAGTAATATCTTATCTTGTGGAGCGACCGCAATTGCTTCTCCGACAATGCCACTTGAAGTAGCACCGATAGCAATTAGACCACTAAATGCTGGTGTTAATAGTAATGGTACACCTACTGGAGTGAAAGTATTACTTGCTGCTGGTGCGCTGTACAACTGCATTTGAATTTGTATGCTTCCTAATGCTAAAGCAACCGCTACAGTTACACTAAAGAACCCTGCTAACGAAGTAATTGTACCTGCGCGAGGGGCTACAAATGCAAAATCAAATACTGGAGGTACAGGACCTATAGTAATTGGACCACCAGGTGGGACAATTACAGGGAAGAATGAACTTCCAAATCCAAGAAGTGCTCCTGTGTTTGCTAATCCACCTAAAACAGTTGCTAATGCTACTGGTCCACCTGATGCAAACGGAATAACTGCTCCAGCTCCCGTTGCTCCTGTTAGACCTGTTGGACCTGTTAGGCCTGTTGGACCTGTTGCTCCTGTTGGACCTGTTGGACCTGTTAGACCTGTTGGACCTGTTGCTCCTGTTGACCTGTTGCTCCTGTTAGACCTGTTGCTCCTGTTAGACCTGTTGCTCCTGTTAGACCTGTTGCTCCCGTTGGACCTGTTAGGCCTGTTGGACCTGTTGGACCTGTTGGACCTGTTGCTCCACCTCCAGGACCTGTTGGGCCTGTTGGACCTGTTACTCCACCTCCAGGACCCGTTGGACCTGTTGGGCCTGTTGGACCTGTCGCCCCTGGCGTAGCATTGATTAATTGAATTAATAAATTAAAAAGAAGTTGTAAAGTTGCAGAATCAACATTTGAGTTGCAGGATATAGGGATAAGATCTAAAGCGAAGAAGAATTGTGCAAGGGCGCTATAAAATTGTTGCAATAATGTAGACAATTGTCCTAAATTAGGAGCTGGAGATTGTAATAAAACTAAAATACTTTGAGTTAATTGTTTCAAAAAATTAACTTCTGGGGAAGGTAATAAGGAATTTAAGAAAATTAAAAATTGATTAAACAAATTGAATAACGCTACTCTGTTTGCATCACTTGGATTTGCAAAAAATGCTGAAATAGCTGATACTAATGAGTTTAGTAAAGTAATTAATTGACTTAATTGTTCCCTAGTAATAGGAACTGACTGTGGATTTTTACAACAATCTGCTGAAAAAACAATCGGATTGCAGTTATTATGATCAAAACAATCATTATGTTTCATTTATTTCCTCCTTATTTAATAATTTTGAGAGAATACTCTTATACTAAGAAACACTCAATTGTAATAGCGTTGAATATTTTTGAATATTCATTTTTCTTAGAATAAAAATAGTTACTAATAATTAAACTATAAAAATTCAGTTTAATTACTTTCACAACTCACATAATATAAGTATACGCATCTATTTATCTAGTGCTTAGATTAATTTCCTAGTAAAAACGCATATTTTTAAAGGAATACATTATTACTCCTATCAACGTGTTTATTTTATCAATAAATGAAAAGACATATTAATTTATAAGTTCAATAATTCCATTCTAGAGTAATATCAAACGAAGTTTTTTGAAAAAGTTTAACCCTCACAACCTAGTTGTTTGTATCATGAGTTTCTAATAATGCATTGTATTTTCCATTAAGAGCTAATCATTTTGCTTTTGCCGACTAATTTTTATTTCTTTGTAACAACTTATACTCATCTTACATACATTATCTTGAATCCTTACTTTTCAAACCATTTAATTGTTCATGACTCACAAACATTAACAATATTTGAATGGTGTACTGATTCATAGAAGAGTACCATATAATGGTGCTCTTTTTTATTTCAAAAATTTTATATGAAATCTGTATACTTTTTTGACCAATTTCCAATAAAATTTCTTTAAACCTTAAATAATATCATTGATTATTTACTCCGAGAAAAGGAATTTTTTGAAGTCCCCTTTTTTAATACACTAAATATACTTTAAATTTTGATACATACTTTAAATACAGAAACTTCTAAGACATTTCAGTTAATATTTCTTTAAGATTGGAGCAGTTAGCTTTTGCTAGCTGTTTTTTTGTTGATCATTCTTTTAAGAGGAACCAGTTATATGCATAATAGCTCAAATAAAATCCATACTATATTTAGGTTAGGTCTTAAAATCTAAAACCCTTATTCCAAACTTAGACCTAATTGATCGCTCCTCTCCCTTCCCTGGGGCTAAGTAGCTAGCTTTTGCTAGCTATTTTTTGGTTCTTATCATTCTATTTATTACATATATCTACAACGTAGCTCATTTTGTTCAAAGACAGAGTTACCTCCTAACTTTAGAGCACTATAAATATGTGCTCTTTTTTATATGAAAGACACAAGAAAAAATTGCATGCATACATTATAATGAGCAAACTCACATTATATGTTTTCTCCTGAAATTCTTGATCAAAGAGCATCTACACATGATGCTCTTTTTCATTTCCTATAAAGTAAAATTTTGTATAAAAGATACACACTTAATCGAAAATAACTTCATAAAATATTATGTGTTCCTTTCTTTATAAATTGAAATAGTCTTTACAAAATGAGCCTCGTTACGAGAGCACTTTATTAAGTGCTCTTTTTTATGTTCTAAATTAATACAAAATGAAATTTTTATTTAAATGTGTTTACACAATTTTTTTACATATCTTTTTGGGTTTTAAACTCATTTAAATTAATACCTAAGAATTATTAGAATAAGCAACATATTATAATAAAACAAAAAAGATTTTATCCATTGTTAAACGGAGGTGTTTCTAATTAGTACAACTTTAATTTCACATTTTTACAATGAAGAGTATTTACTCCCATGGTGGTTAATGCACCACACAAAACTATTTGATCATGGCATTCTTATTAATCGTGGATCTACTGATCGTTCGGTTGAAATATGCAAATTATTTGCACCTCATTGGGAAATCCGAGATTCAAAAGTATTAGAGTTTGATGCCTTATTAGTTGATCAAGAAGTAATGGAAATAGAAAAAGAAATTACGGGATGGAAAATGGTTTTAAATACCACTGAATTTCTTTGCTGTGTTGATAAGGAAGCCTTTTTCTCTTCTCTTGCTACTTTAGGGAAAAACATGTATTCCATTAGGACTATTCTAATGGTGGATGAACCTTCTCACGGTTATACCAATCCGAGATACGGCATTCCCCTTGTCAAACAGCGTTACCATGGGATAATAATCCATCCTACTCCACCTGCCCCATACTACGGTGGCAGATTCCTCCACAATTACTCGCAAGGTAACTATTCGGCGGGGCGACATTGGTCGTTTCATCCATTTACCGTTTACATGTATCCTGCTTTCGTTTTAAAATTCTTTTACAGCCCATGGAATAAAGCTATGAAAAATCGAAAATTACAAATTGGTCCGACTCTTTCTAGACATAGCATCCAGCATGGCTTAGGTACTCATCACCTAGCAACGCTTGATGAATTAGAAAAAAAATATCTATTCTTTGCAACTTCAACTATTGACCTTCGATTACTCCCAGAATATCAAGCTTTATTTCCAGATTTATGTTTTCCTAACTAGTAATCCATCAAAAACATTTTGAAACTTTCCATACGTTCTTTACTTTTAAGTAAGAGCCATTCCTTATTAAAATAGCGTTTTTTTAAAATCTTTTCACCTTTTAACTGGACAAGCATATGATATTGTATGGAGTCTCTCCACTCATAGAGATCCGCCTTTCTTATCGAAGAGCATGCTTATACGTGTGTTCTTTTTACTTACAATGAAATAACGATTTTATCTAGATCCATTCACTAATCTCATAGTTCGGCATACAATAATACTACCTGTCTAAATAATGTGAGCTCGTCACTTTCATTATAATTAGGTATAAGGAGCGCTCTCGATTAGCGCTCTTTTTATGTTTAAATAAGGATTTTGTATTACTTAATGAGTCACATCACTGATCTCATCCGCCATCCAATCCATATCAACATCTTCAATCGGCGGCATTTCTCCGATTCTTTCTAAATTATTTTTCAAAGAATCCGCAATTAACTTATCCAAATTAGAGCTCCCAACTTTATTTATGACTTCTTCCATTCTTTTTCCGACTTTATATAAAAACTTCACTGTATCTTCTTTAGTTCCTGTCTCATCCCAAACTTCTTGTGTGATATTAACGTTTATTGCTCTGACCCCTGTTGTTAATTCAGATACATTTATGTGATATCCCATAGGAACAGCGCAAAATCTGTACTTCCCAACTTGTATTTCATGACCTATGGCCTGTTGCCAATTCCCTTGATTTGTTGCTAAATTAAACTTTTGAGCTTGTTCGTTCACTTTGATTTCCATTCTGTTCCCCTCCAAAATAAGAATTTTATAAAAAAATGCTCACTTTCAATTTCTCTATTTTCGTCATTTTGATTCTACCTTCCCCCTTATAACAAGATGAGCTTCTTTGTTAACCCTATAAAAAGCAACCTAAATATGGTAAAATTTAAATAAGGTAGGTGAATATTATGGGTGGATTTGTAATTTGCGCACTTGTTGGTTTAATCATTGTAATAATGGGTTATCTGATTCATATTAAAAAACAATTATTTCTTATTGCTGGATACCAAGATGCTACTTTTATTGGTGATAAAAATAAACTAGCTAAATTATTCGGCATATTTGCTTACATAGTAGGAATTGCTACTTTTTTACTACCTTTCGGACTTGAATTTTTCGGCGGCATAAGTGGCAAAATCTATGCAACCTGTGTTGTTGCAGGTACAGTTTTTGTTTTGGTTAGAAAACAAATAATTAATAAACCTTTTTAAAAAGAGTCTTAATATGGCTCTTTTTTTATTGATAAAACTCATTCAAATAACTATTTTATTAAATTTCACATATACAATCGCTTGTCCATTTCATTCGGCTTTACTCCTGCATTTACTATTAGTAATACGAATTTTTCAGAGGTGAATTATATTGGACGAGTTTTTATCCTCCGCTGCACTAAATCCCGGTTCAATTGGACCTACACTTCCACCTATGCAACCTTTTCAATTCCCTACTGGTTCAACGGGTGCTACTGGACCTACCGGGCCTACTGGGCTAACTGGACCGACTGGTGCTACTGGACCTACCGGGCCTACTGGACTGACCGGCAGTACTGGATTCACTGGGACAACTGGTTCAACGGGTATTACAGGACCCACAGGCATTACTGGACCGACCGGGTCAACTGGACCCACCGGTATTACTGGGCCGACTGGGCCTACGGGACCCACTGGCCCAAGTCTGTTTTTCACTCCTCTTGCACCAGAACCTGAATCTATAGAACTCCCGGCAAATACAAATAACTTTCTAATTATGGAGGTCTTTGTCCCCATAGAAAATATTGGTGACAGAGTTCTGTTAAATGCGACAATAAGTACAGATATTCTTGTTCATATTGAAGCAGATCAAGATAATTTCTTTAGCTTAGATACCATCACCTATCAGTTATTCTGGGATAATATCTTGTTAACAGAAACTTTTGTATCTGGGAACTACGCAGTCGGTAGTGATGGGGATTTTCTATATCCCTTTAACTCCACATTTACATGGGTAGACTCCCCTGGAGACCAGGTGTTACCGGTAGATCCGATTCGCTATCATATTGTTGCGAATATAGGGGAATTTAGCGAGACTGTAGCATCGGCTCAAGTCGGAAATCGTGGATTTTCAGCTGTTGTACTTCCCATCGATCCGATTTAATTAAAAATAAGAACCCATAACCCTACTTTGAAAATGTAAATGCTAGATTATCAACATTTAACAAACCGAGCAGTTAGCTTTTGCTAGCTGCTCTTTTAATTACACATTTTTGTCTTAGCACTCATATAATACTGAGAATTAAAAAATCATTTCATGTTTAAAGGAAAAGTATTCTTTTTCATTACTCCACTCCCACTTTAAATAACACTGTTTGAATAAGATTTTTAAAGAGGGAATACATTTAATAATCTTGGTTACACTGTAAACAGGCTCGTGAATAGCCAATTTTACTAATACCCACTCTATGTCTATTACCTTGGGCCGAGCAATTAGCAAAAGCTAATTGCTCTTTTATATTGAGTTAATAATAAAACTTAGGTCTTATTCCTTTTCTACATCATATACTTTTAACCTAACTATCCAGCTCAAAGTGTTACCTCCTATTTTAAAGAGCACTTATGCATGGTGCTCTTTTTTAGTTTTCTTTTTCTACAAAATGAAATTTTTATACAAAAAACACACAACTAAACTCACATAATTTCATATGATATATTGCATCATTTCTTTTTAGATTGGATAGTCGTTACAGAAGGGCGCTTTCCGAAGCGCTCTTTTTTAATATCCCCTGCACTAAATAATTTTTGAATCATATCTTGATTTCGAGAACACTCACAAGTCATAGGTTTACAATAAGTCTTGGTCAGAAAAGCACTTATATATGGTGCTCTTTTTGGTATGGAATGTGAAATAGAGGCTTGCTCTTAAAACCTTTCATGTGATTTTTATAGTTTTTCCTTACACCCCTATGTCTGCTTGCTCATAAGTTGTTAAAGTATAAATATAAATTGGCTAGTTGTTTATAACGGAGGTGTAAAAATGAGTAAATTTAAAAAGAAATGTCACACCCCATTTCCATGCGCCTTTCCGTTGCCTCAAATCGGGTCTACTGGATTAACCGGTGTTACTGGACCTTCGGGGCCTACTGGAGCTACCGGACCTTCAGGTGGACCTCCGGGCCCTACCGGGCCTACTGGAATTCAAGGTAACCTGGGACCTACTGGTCCTCAAGGTATTTCTGGACCTCAAGGGATTCCTGGGATTTCTGGTTCTATTGGTCCAACTGGACCTTCGGGAATTCAAGGTATCCAAGGCATCCAAGGCATTCCTGGCATTCAAGGTCCTATTGGACCCACTGGAATAACGGGGGGTACTGGAATTCAAGGGATTCCTGGCATTCAAGGCATTCCTGGAATTCAAGGGATTCCTGGCCCGACCGGACCTCAAGGGATTCCTGGCATTCCTGGTTCTGTAGGTCCAACTGGACCTTCTGGAGCTGTTGGACCTACCGGCCCTTCCGGGGGACCGCCAGGACCAACGGGCCCGACTGGACCTTCCGGGGGACCACCAGGACCAACCGGAGTGACTGGCCCCACTGGACCAACTGGGTCACCAGGACCAACCGGACTTCAAGGTATCCAAGGGATTCCTGGCCCCACTGGACCTCAAGGAAGTCAAGGGATTCAGGGGATCCAAGGTAATCCAGGGCCTATTGGTCCTATTGGACCCACTGGAATAACTGGGGCGACTGGAATTCAGGGTATCCAAGGTATTCAAGGTGATCCAGGACTTATTGGACCTATCGGCCCGACTGGCCCAACTGGGCTTCAAGGTATCCAAGGCATCCAAGGGATTCCTGGGCCTACTGGATTACCAGGAACCACTGGAGCTACCGGACCTACTGGGCCTACCGGTCTTACAGTATCTGGTTTATCCCAGTATGCTTATGTTTTCAATACAGCAGCTCAAGTTGTTGCCTTAGAAGCACCTATTCTTTTTAATTCACACGGTAGAATCACATCCGGTTTTACTCATACGATCGGAACTTCTCAGATGACAGTTATTAATGCTGGAGATTATAAAATTTCTTTTTCTGTATCAGGAGTTGAACCTAATCAATTTGCCCTCTTTTTAAATGGGGCTCCCGTTACCAACTCTATTTATGGATCAGGTGCAGGTACTCAACAAAACAATGGGCAAACAATTCTCACTTTAGCAGCAGGTGATATTCTTACCCTTAATAATCATACTTCCGCTGCTGCGGTTACTTTGCAGACTTTGGCAGGTGGAACACAAACAAATGTAAATGCTTCAATTGTAATTGAAAGGTTAGATTAATTTAATCATTTGTTTCCTGAAACTCTGTCAGTAAATAACCTGGGTTGGATTCTTTTTTCAACAAGCAGTTAGCTTTTGCTAGCTGCTCTTCTATTTTGTTCCTACTCCTATTTCCTAAAAAATCTTTACTTTATTCCTCCTTGAATAAAATCAATAATTCAGCATATAATATCTATGCATCTAGATTATTACCTTTGTATCGAGCAGTTAGACTAGGCTAACTGCTCTTTATTTGTGACAAAATGAAATTTTTATTAAGTTTTCTATTAATAACGTGTATTGATTTCTTTTCTAAATTAATTTAGAGATAAATAGTTCATTGATGAACTATTCTATGTTAAACTAAATTAAAAAAGAAAAGGGACGAGTATTATGAGTTTAAAAAATCAAAGTTTCAAACAAGCAGGAGAAGTTGTCCAATCATTTGTAACAATAAACAAAGAAATTATAAAGTTCACACATCAAAACGCTTCCAGTTTAGGATTAACAGTACAACAAATGGGTATCTTAAATACAATTTATGCACTCCCTAATGTTACTCTTAAAGAGATTTCAGAACGTCTTTCAGTTCCTAAAAGTACATTGAGTGTGAATGTAGATGAATTAGTTAATCTACAGTTCATCGAGCGAAAACAATCAGATGAAGATCGTAGAGAAATAAAATTAAAGGTAACAAACCAAGGACAAGAAGCATCGAAAAAATCCATTGAAAACTCTATTTCCTACAAGGCAATGGAATTAGCACTACAACAACTTCAAGAAGATGATGTTCAAACATTATTGCGTATTCAAAAAGATTTATTAATCTCTCTACAGCAATTTCGTTAGTTGATGTAAACCATTTTAAACACAAATTCTAATTCTTATTTTTCAAAGAACTGAGCAGTTAGATTTCACTAGCTGTTCTTTTATTTAAAATAGCGTTTTTATTAAGAAATTAGTCATTCCAACTAAAACGGATGTAATGTTCGTTAAGATCCACCTAAAATGTTTTTCTTTTCTTCTACCTTAAATTCAACTTTCACACCATCCATTAATTCTTGTAACTTTTCCGTGAATGGTTTTGAGTGCAGAATATGCTTGTCTGGATTTTCTTTATGAATTTGATATCTATAACCTGAATATCCATTTGCAGCACTTTCGATTATTACGCATTCCATGTCCTCTGCAAATTCCAATACCTTTTCATCAATGACTTTTTCTTGGAGTTCTTTCAAATTCCCCACTAAGGACATTTCCATTCTCCTTTCTCTCAAATAACGATTTTGTTTTAAATCCTCACATTCCTAAAAAACATACTTACAGTATCATGAGGTATTCTTTTTTATTTTTCTTAAGGAGCGCTTTAAAAAGCGCTCTTTAGTTTTTAAATAAAGATTTTGTTTTACTTTTGCTAACTACCCTTCCCTTGTATAAATGCACCTTTTTTACATACCATATTAAAATCCAAATAATTCTCTTTTAGGACGGTACTAATATGAACAAGGCAGTAAAATACATTTTAATCTTCTTTTGTACGGTGTTTTATATTGTAATTATTGGCAGTATTGTCTATCAAAACTTTGTTCAAGAGCATTTTATTCCTCCAAGCAAGAAATCTAAGATTGAACATAAACATTCATAATTAGCTATAAGGAGCGCTCTACAAGGCATTCTTTAGCTTTAAAATAAGATTTTGTTTAGTTTCCATTAACCATTTTGATTCATTTGCATACAGTATTATCAAAAGGAATTTCACAGGTTGCTCTGGTCCAGTTACCTTGAATTTCTTGCAGACCTTGTGGGAAGAATCCGTTTGTAACGAACGGATTCTTTTATTTATTTTTCATACAAAATCTTTTCGTTTTTCTAAAACCTAATTTACCGATTACGAATAAGAGATTCCTTTTAAATGTTCAGAAGAAATCTCTTATTCTTTTGTACATGAAAAGACTCCGATACATATCTCATTTTTTAAAGTTACTTAATTTTTCATTGCAATTCAAAGCTTGTAATTTCACCTGCAGCTTGACGTATTTTTAACCCGGAGTAATAATCCGCTTCTGCTTTACTATCAAATACATGGCCGTCTAGTCTTACCTTTTTATTGTTATATTTACTCATTGTTTTTCTCTTTTGCTTTACTGATTAACTCAGTAATTTCATAGACACCGTTTATCAAACATTCCAAGTATCTTCACCCCTTGAATATTTTTTCAATAAAAATACATACTATTTTCAAGCCGCCGTATCCACGGCTAATACTTCTTTCTTTTGTTACAGCAGAAGCAGGTAGGTTCTTAACTTATCTGCTTTTCCTGTATATTTTTTTTAATATCGAAAATAATACCAACAAGCTGTTTGAACTAGCAGCTTCACTCTTCTCGTAATGGGAATGCAATTTATTACAATTAGCTAATCCATTCGACTCACTGGCAGACAACCAAATTTGTTGTCTGCTTTTTGTATGAGATTTTTCATTTTACATATACTACTTTTGAGCCTGTTACCAATACAAGCCATTTGGTGTTTTGAATTCCGACTATGCTTTTTTGTTGCATAGATTTTCACATCTTTGACAACACTGTTTTAAAGCGCGTTTTCTGGTTATTCGTAGTTCTAATCCAGAATAATTTTTCTCCTATAAAGGACAGCAGGTACGACTGCTAGTCCTTTTTTCTTGTACTACATACTCTCCTTTTTGATAATTTCGAACGACGTTACCCTCATCATCGTAGTAAGCAATTTCCCGAAAAGGATGACAGTTGTGCTTTTCAATTTCTCCATCGAACAAAACGAAGAAATGAGTTTTCCAGTTCCCAACGATCATACCCCACATGCCAGCTACGTTACTCGCATACCCATGTAAGCAAAATGAAGATTGCGGTAATTCTGCATTTTCTTGAAAGCTTTTTCCGCACTGTACATGCGCTTGATATCAAAAACACCTTCGTTCTCGCACTTTACAAACTTCATGAATTCAACCATCGGCATCGTTAGAAACTTTGTTCTAAACTTCTGCCAGTACAGGAACCTTGCTTTACTTTCCATTTCCGCTACTACAAATTCTTCGTTTGGCCAATGTTCGAAAATGGTGGTGAGTTTGAATTTGTAAAGGAGATAGCTCAACCCAACCACCCCCGTTTCTCACCTTCACGAAAGATGGAATCAATCAGTAACTTAGCCCCTTTCTGACTGACAACGACTTGTCCATCGAACAGCTCAATGTTTGCATCGGATGCTTCACCGGTTACTACACAAACCTTCTCATGCTTTGCAAGAACAACGTTTTTACCGTCTACATGGATTTCTAATTCCGTACCTTCATGCAGCCCTAATGTTCTACGTAATTCTTTTGGAATCACTACACGACCAAGTTCATCTATTTTTCTTACGATACCAGTGTTTTTCATGGCTTCTTCTCCCCCTTAATTCGCAATCAACTTACGGAACAGTTCTTCGTTTCTTGTGTCTAGCGCGTAATCGATGAGGTTATATTTAATTAACTGATCAATTTCAACTGCGCCTTTCAAATTATTAAGTATTAAAAATCGTAATAAAAAAGAGTGCTATAAAGATATGCACTCTTTTAAAAAGCTTTACCAATCTCGACGATCATCACGATCACGGTCATGATTACGTCTGCGACGACACTCATCACAATCGCAGTCACGTCTACAATGACAGTCGTTAAAATCGTTTCTTCTGCGTCTACGACCGCATCCACAAAATACTAAATCATCCCAAAATCTATTACAATCTCGAGAATGTCCAAAATTATTGTTGCATCCCATAGATATGATTCCCTCCTCTAAAAATAGAATTCATCATATTCTATGAATAAAAGTTGAAAACAGCTTGTTTACTAGCCTATGTTTTTTGTTTTACACTAATAATATTTCAATTTGCAAGTCTACCTCACCCCTTATCTTTCCTTAACAACAAACAAGACGCCAACCAGATCATGGCAGCGTCTACGATAATTGATTTTGGTCTTATCATTCGGCATCATTCCTATTTCTTAAATAAAACAGAATCAACGATTGTTAAAACTACCCAAGCTATTCCGAGAAACACTGCAATTAATGGCATCAACCAGAAGTAGTGATACCATTTTGTGTAACTACTCATCTTCCACCATTCATGGAGTGGATTAAGCCCTATCATTTATAACAACCCTCCCCCATTTTGTTCAATAAAAAGAGAGCACCTGTATATCAAACGTTTATGTCACCAATCACCCCAGCAAATACACCAGGCTCAATAAGAAACACAAAAGCCACAACACTCACACATCGTGGCTGAATATATAAATTCAATTGGTATTTTCGTCCTTCTTGCGGATTCTTACCGCCCTTGCTCGTTCTCCGGTAACGTTTTGATAAAGGGGCTACGCTATATCCCCCACACTATTCTTCTTTCAAAGAACTGTATATATAGAGTAATATTGATTCTGTTTTGAGAAATCCCCGGAAACGTCCCTTTTTTCATCCCCCTTTTTATCGAAAAAAAGACCTGCATTTATGCAGGTCAAATATAAATTAGGGACTTTACTTAGATAAAATTACTGATGGATTTCATATCACTTATTCTGTTGGAGACGGAAATCTTGCAGCTTCAAAATGCGTACTATTTTCTACAGTAGAGATTACTCCAGCTACGCTACTTTGTGCAAAAACCTCGACTACATCCCCAGCATTCAATTGAATTATTGATGAAACGGCAACAACATTAGCAAAGTTTATTGGACCAAAAAAATCATTATCTATTGCAATTGCCGGATTTCCATTAACTCGAATTTCTACCCGCGCTCTATAGTTTGCGTTTAGATTATTGGGAATGAATGCAATTGTTCCAATAACAGAATAAACACCTCTTGTCTTTGGTATAAAAATGGATGTTGCAGGGTTATATTCATTTGCTAAATCAAATTGTTCATTTTGGAATAAGACTTTTACAAAAGTATTTGCTGGCACATTCTGATTAACTGTGCTCACAGCTCTAAAAGCAGATGCTCTTACAAGATTGTATTGGTTATCATCAGAACAACAATTCACTTTTACATTAACCCAAGGCTTTTCATCATGTTTTTTATCACATTTGTCATAACTCTTACTACTTTTATGACAATCATGATATTTCTTTTTGTTATCCTTACAATGATCATAGTAGGAATAAGACATACTAGTTTCCCCCTTTTAAATTTATTACTACATACTATGTAAGATAGATTTAAAAGGTTTGGACGAGCTATTATTATTTTTAATAGAATTAAAAAACCCTACCAATTGGCAGGGCAGGGAAATAATATAACATGTAAAGCGGAACAACCTCATCTTAACCAATCTATACAACATTATAAAATATTAGAATCCCATTTCCGATACCTCAAAACTAAGTTTATATAATCCCCACAGCTGTAGCTATCAACTGAATATCACTTTTTTCCTTCTGATAAAACGGATCACGCTTTATCATTAATTCGTTGTACACAAACGAATCTTTAACCTTTCGATTCCCTAAGTACTTCATTTCAATTATCCTACGTTCCTCTTCATCAAGAGATGTTACAACGTCCGTTCAATTTGTTTAACACGTATCTCATGATTCTTTTCGTCACCTTTCATTTTAGGAAAAAGAACGATGCCCCCCCCCCCGCTCGAGCCTGTTCTTCTTGATTTTTCATCCGGACGCACAATGCTTTGTAGTTTTTCAGCTCCTTCACCACAAGTCTATGCATCTCCTTTTCATCGATGTCTTTAAAAAATGACAATTGATTCATACGATACGGTTCCCCTCCGTTCGATCTACTCACTTATAAACGAATTATTTTGTTTAAATTTATACAGCATCTATTAAACACATAATAATTATAATTTTTTACTAGTATACAAGCCGTATCTTTTAAAAGAAGCACAACATAGAATAAAATACAGGACAAGACTTTCAAAAAACTTGTCTGAGTTTATTCTCAAAAAAGAGGTGAACATAAATGCCTATCGTTAAGCCCTTTATAGCTGGAAGACGATTTGTAAGTACAGCAGCAACAGGGACTGTCGCTGGAGCAGATTTAACTTTTGCTAACACAGACTTCACTGATGACACTGGTGCTGTAACAACATTCCCTGCTTCTTATGCTTTTTTAACACTTTATATTAATGGCGTTATTCAAACAGGGGATACTATTACTGGTGTGACTACTACAGCTGCTACTATTGTAGGAGGAGCTGTCCTAGATGGAGGAACTCCTATCGCAATCGAATTTACAATAACGTAAATTTAGTTATCTTTTTAGAGGTTTCATTAAAAGAAACCTCTAATTTTAAAAAATGAAGTTAATTTTAGTAGCAACTACATAATGCGGTGCATATACTATTATAGGATGATTGGTATTTATACTCACTCTTGAAAAGAGCACTTATATGGTGCTCTTTTTTAGTTTTAAACTAATACAAAATGAAATTTTTACCACATAGCTAATTGTTAAATATTTTACGCTTATACATTATAATGGAATAGTTATTGTATATTGGCATTAAGAGGAGCGTCTTGATTAAGCGCTTCTCTTTTTTTATAAAATAGCGTTTTTGTTCAAAATGATGACCTTATCTATTCGGACACATTTACAAAAAAACTCATGATATGGTTAATTAGTCGATTACCTCATTACTTGACGATTACCCTTAGAAGCCCCGCAAACAATCGGGGTTTCTTTTATTAAAATAACTATTTTGTTGCATTTCCCAAGGGTTGAATTCCGAATCCTCTTTCTTTATTAAACTCCTTCATCTTTATAAAATTCTTGTAAACTCCCATATGAGTTTATAGTCATTTTCTCCCTCGCCATTGGTAAAGCTGCACTAACGCTAATAGAAATACTTATAGGTAATGCAATTTGCATTTGTTTCACCTTTTGGCTACATTTCACACAGAACTTGTCATTTGTTCCATCTTCCATGTCAATCCACTTATGTTTGCATTTCATTCTGTCCCTCTCGCCTTTAGATAATTTTCTGCAAATCGTAATTTCTGACCAATATACGAATCATTTTCTTCTCCACCACTTGCCAACCAATCTCTTACATGATTATGAATATCTTGAAGAACTACTAAAGGTAATTGTGAAGAAAGCTTATTTATTTGCTCTAAATATGTCATTTCTTTCTCTCTCCTGAATAAAACTCAAAATTCCGTCAATACTTTAGACACATGGTTAGCTTTCTCCGATTTTCTTATAAAAGCAGTTAGCTTTTGCTAGCTGCTCTTTTATTTGTGACCAAGTGAAATCTTTACTAAAAATAATGAACTTTCAAAGCTACTGAATTGTAAATATAAATACACTACTATATATCTATAAAGGGGCGTTTTTATATAAATCCATATCAAAGAATATCTTTTATAATGATTATTTTAGTACCACTCCTTTTCTTAACTGTCACCCTAGTAACTGGTCGATAGGGGTTCTTCTTTTGGAGCCTACTGCCTAGTTTTATAAGTGGGATAATAGCTTTCAACTCTATAAAAAAAACACGACAGTAGAAAAAAACTTTACAAAGTGTGCCTTTACAAGGCGCTCTTTTTTACATGTACTTACCAAATAGTATTTTTGTTGAATTTTCATTGACTTTACGTTGACCTTTTGTTGATTTTTTCTTCACATTTAAAAGAAACAAACATACGATATTGTATGTAGTCTCTCCGCTCATAGAGATCTACCTTTCTTATCGAAGAGCATACTTATATGTGTGCTCTTTTACTTACAATGAAATAACAATTTTATTTTATATCCATTTCCTCTTGCATAAGAACTACAGTTTTAAACATTACTTGCTCAAAATCTTTTTCATCCATGTATGGCTTTACAATCTCTAGAATCGCAATAATCCATTCAGCTTTGTTCACATCCCTACATATATCAATACGTGTAAATATTAAGTTTTATATTCAATTAACCTAGTATGATGCGATAGATTGATGATCATATTTATCAATTAAAGAAGAGTTCTCAAATTTCAGCCCCTTGACACGCACCGTTAGGGGCTGAACTCCTTTGTTGCGATAGGAATGATGTAATGTATTTAACCTCTACAATAATTTTACAATACAAATAAAAAAGAACACCTTAAGTCAGTGCCCTTCTTGCAAACATCAACCTTTATGTAATTGAACATACAGATAACATAAACCCTCCAAAGGTAATTGCACCTAGTAATCCTAATACAAATCCAGTTATACAAACACAATCAGCAAGACAAATGGAAGACTGCGATAATGGAACAAATGACCTACTTGTACTCGATCCATATTGTTTTATTTTCTCATAATTCATATCTAACATTACTTGTAGACATGCTATACCTTCCTCAATAGAATGAAGAGATTCTTTTTCTAATCGATTCAATAATTTACTATTAAAAGTAATTGGAAGAGGATACCGTTTATCTAATTTCATATGTTGATAAATTAATTGTAAACGAGATAATATATTATTTTTCTTTTTTTCACATGTTACTGTGTGTTTCATGTTATTAAATTCATTTAATAACAATGTCAATTCATCTCTGTTTCCGTATAAATCCCTTGCTATTTTTCTCTTTAGTTTGTACGAATGGATAATAGATTTTATTTCAATCATTTTAATACACTTCCTAATAGAATTTTACTTACCCCAATATTTTAACAATAAACAGTACTTTTAAATCTTATTTAAAATACACTCAAGTATCTTCATTTACTATCGATTAACATTACATTAACCTTACATAGTTGTAATAATTTCTTTCGCTACCCACTAACTAGGAGCAACAGATTCCTTATTTGATGGTAAAAATATAAAAAAGCAATGATTAGGTTTTAAGTCTAGTCATTGCTTTAAATATCTTATCTTGATTTACAACTAAAAATCTAAATATCATTCTTTCACTTGAATACTACATGTGTTTTAATTAAATTCTTTAATAAAAATTATATAATGCTTCACTAATGGATTCCTGTTTTTCTTATCAATATTCATATGTTACAATAGTACCAGTTGTATCAGTAGTACCATTAAAACCACTAAAACCACTAAAACAATTAGAACAACTACCACAGCCGCCACAGCCACCACAGCCGCCACAACCTCCACAACCAAAACAACCGAAGCAACCAATACAACGGAATCCGCCACAACGAAATCCACCACAGCGACCTCCACAACCTCCACAACGACCACAACCGCCACAGCGACGAGCAGCATCTTCAATATAATAATATGGATATTGGTTTTGTTGGTCCCAATACACAATATTTCCAGATTGGTAATCATTAAGGCTTAACGCTTGTAGTTCTTGTTGAAACTTATTCATTTTCATGACCTCCGTTTATAAACTTCAATCTTTTCAATGCTTTCCTATATTTCTGTTCGTTAAATCTAAGTAGAAATAGCGCTATAAAGTGAAACTTTAATCAGTGGGGGTTTTGTTCATCCCCCACTGATTATTAGCCCTCACCAATCGGACGTTAACGGACAGTTGATCTCCCGCCTAACTTCTTTGCTCCAACTGAATTTTGAGGTGGGAGTTTTACTGTCCGTTAACGCGGGATAAACTAAGTTCAATACGTACCCCTACAAAATATGACCTATCACTAGATAATGCACCTTGTTCATATACCTATTTTTAGGTTATTTTTCCCATAGGCTCATTTTTATAAATTGAAAAAAGACGCACTTAGATTGATGCGTCTTTTTGCGATACTTCTTTTGTGAAATCATATACATAAGTATTATCCATACCTATGTATAGCAATACCCCTACTCATTATCCAATGACATCTTCTACTTCTGTACTCACTGGCCACCTTTCTAATGTATAAGCCATTTCCCAAAATGAATATTCATATTGACTGCTAATAATAAAATGCTGTTTCATTCGCTTACGGTCAGACTCTGTCACTTTTTCAGCGATAGTATCTAATCGTGTAATTTGCTCTTCAACTAATGTACGGAACCAATCAGATCCGTAAGCAGAAATCCATTCATTATAAATTGGCTCTTCTGGCTGACACTCTTTTAAACGCTCACCAATTTCATAATACAACCAATAGCAAGGTAAAATTGCTGCAATGATATCGCCTAAATGTCCTTCATACGCAGCACGATACATATGTGAAGTATAAGCGTATGCAGTTGGAGCAGGGATAAAATTATCTTTCTCTTCTTGTGTTATCCCTAGTTTCTTCGCAAAGTTCTCATGTAAAGATAATTCCGCCTCGTATGTATTTTGAGCATGATGTGCCATACGAGCTGTCGTTTCTAATTCTAGAGCCTTTGCAGCTCCTAAAGTTTGTACTCTAGCGAAGTGACTCAAATAATATGAATCTTGAAGTACGTAATAGCGAAAACTAGCTAAATCTAACGTTCCTTCACCAAGTTGTTTTACAAAAGGGTGATGAAAACTAGCTTCCCAAATTGAATCTACTTCTTGACGTAATGATTGTGAAAATGTCATTTAAATCCCTCCAATAAAGTATAAAATTTAAGTATTTACCCACAGTTATTAAATCTGTAAAATAAAAAAACTTTCTTTACAAACGTAAAGAAAGTGAAATTGACAGTATTTATTCATAAAATAGTAATGTCTTCCCACTTCCCTACGCTAGTATTAACCAGATCAGGTACTAAGAGTCTCAAATTCTCATTTGATCTCAGCCTATAATAGGCCCCCCTAGTGGATAAATATTTAATTTTCGTATTGTATTCATCATAACATACTTCATGTTACTGTCAAAAGTATTCATGATAGCGCTTCTTAAAATCCTTCTTCTTTTCTTGCTTTTAATGAAGTTTCAATAATCATATCTAATAGTTTACTATAATGAATACCAGCTGCATCTGCACTTTTCGGTAGTAAACTTGCTTGTGTCATCCCCGGTAATGTATTAACCTCCATTACATATGGAATTCCGTCCCTTACCATCATATCCACCCTTGCATAAACGCTGCATTTCAATGCTTTATAACAAGCCAGTGACGCTTTGTTTACACGTTCCTTCAATTCTCCTGGAAGTTCGATAACTTCTTCAATTGTACTAACATCATCATATTTTGCATTGTAATCAAAGAACTCAGCTGCATGTCGGATTGAAATAATAGGTAACTGTTTTCCATCAAAAATTGAACATGTAATCTCATCACCTTTTATATACTTCTCTATTACTACTTCAGAATCCCATTCAAACACAGTTTCCAGCATTGAAATTAATTCATCTTTATCATATACAATCTTTACCCCAACACTTGATCCACCAGAGTTTGGTTTTACCACTAACGGAAATCCTAACTTCTCTAATTCATCAAGATTTAGATCCGCCATTTTTGTAAGTTCAATCCAATCGGGTGTTTCTATACCTTCATAGCGTAAAATCTTTTTCGAAATATTTTTGTCCATACATATACCGCTAGATAACATATTGCTCCCGCTATATGGAATACCTAAACTTTCAAGCGTGCCTTGAACCGTCCCATCTTCTCCATATTTTCCGTGTAATGCAAGCAGCGCAAAATCAATGTCTTTCGCTTTTTCGATTAAATCCATTTTTTCATTTAACGTAATTGGTACGATTTCATATTTATTTTTATCTAAATTTGCAATCATTTCATTTCCAGTCATAATTGATACTTGTTTTTCAGAGGATACTCCCCCCATAATAACGCCAATTCTCATTTCCTCAACTCCAAATTTCATTTTTTATTGTATCACCGATTATTTTGATTCCACGAACTATTTCTTCTTCTTTCAGACGTGAAAATCCTAATCGAAAAGTAGTCGCTCCTCCTCCATCAGAATAAAAAACATCTCCAGGAGAAAATGTAACCCCTTGCTCATAACACTTTTGTAAAAGTGTGCGGGCATGAATTTTTTCTTCTAACTCTATAAATAAATGAAGTCCACCATCACCGGTCATTCTTTGAAACGGAATGTACTCGTTACACGCCCCAACAGCTAATTCATATTTCTTCTTATAAACTGATCTTGCCTTTTTTAAATATTTTTCAAAATATCCTTCATGTAAATATTGAAATAGAACAGCTTGATCTAACGTAGATGTGTGAATCGTTCTTGCTCTTTTTACACTTTCTAAATGATGAATCAGTTCTTTATCGGCGATGATCCAGCCTACACGTAAACCAGGGAAAAGTACCTTTGAAAAGCTACTAATATAAATTACATTATTACCAGCGCCAGCAAAAGTTAATAATGGTGCTAAGTGTGAACCTGAATAACGTAGCTCTTCATTAAATCCATCTTCTATAATAGGAACCTTATATTTGGAGAATAATCTCATCAGTTCCGTTCTTTTCTCCGAACTCGTAACAATACCGGTTGGATTATGATAGGAAGGAATTAAATATGCGAAATCAAACTCTTTTTCACGCAAACTTTTTTCTACTTCGTTCGTATCGATGCCATCTTCATTCATATTAATTCCGTGAACTTCAAGTCCATGTAAACGGAAAAGCTTCAATGCAGCATGGTGAGTTGGATTCTCACAAATAACCCGCCCTGATTTCTTCGATAACGAGGATAGCACGATGTCTAATCCTTCTGTAAATCCATTTGTAATTAAAATATCTTTGTTCGAAATATCTACACCTTTCATTTCCATATAATGAAGTAGATAATTCATTAAAGGTCTATAACCTTTTGCGTATCCGTAGTTTAATACGACATCCCCTTCAATGGACATACGAGTAAGAAAAGCTCTTTTGAAATTTTCCACATCAAATAGCTTTTCGTCCGGAGCAATGCTATTAAAAACAATCATTCCTTTTTCCCAGCGAACACCATGTTTCATTAAATCTAATTCATCCGCTAATAAGGTAACTGTATTAAGTTTATGTTTCCAATCTATTTCAACAGACGAAGTGTTCGATATATCAACCTTCGCTACAAAATTCCCTTTCCCTTTAACTGCATAAATGAGTCCTTCTTGCTCTAAATCTGCATAAGCAGCGAGTACAGTATTTCTGCTCACACTTAGTAATTCACTTAGTTCCCTAGTTGAAGGGATTTTTTGATCCCCGAGCAAATGACCTTTCATAATCATCTTTTTTAAATAATCTTTCAATTGAATATAAACGGGACGATCTTTCACAACTTTAAAATCTTTAAACAATTCCTTACCCCCTGCAATCATTTTTGCATATTTATTTCATTCTCAAAAGGTCCACTACATATGTATTTTTTATAAAGGGCGGTACGGTCTTATAAAGTGGAACTTTAATCAATGGGGCTGATTATCACCCACTGATTATTATCCCTTAGTAACAGGCATTTTACTGCCTATTACTAAGGGATAAATCTTTGCGGTATAAGTTAATTACATCTTTTAAAGCTGCTGCTGCGGCTCCGCGTGGATTGGAAGCACCACCAATTGTAGTAACTTGCCCCATCGTATCTGTAAAGAACGTAATTCCTTTTTCTGTTCCATTTACTTTTGCTAGCGGATGATCTTTATCTATTTCGTACGGTTCCACATGAAGAGCCACTTTACCATCCTTATCCTTATATGCTGAAGCTATTAATTTAATATATTTATTTTGTTCTTTAGCATTTCGAATTTGTTTTTTTGTAACATGTTCGATTCCTTTTATATGTATATCAGTAAGCGTATTTTCTGTTCCCATTAAACTGTTTGTCAAAAGTAACAATTTACACGCACTATCAGAACCACTTACATCTAATATGGGGTTCGTTTCAGCAATTCCTTTACTTTGTGCTTCTTTCAGTGCTTCTTCAAACGTAATATCTTCCTCATTCATTTTCGAAAGGATATAATTTGTAGTCCCGTTTAATATTCCTTCTATTTTTTCAATATGGCAACCAGCTAAACTAAATTGACCAATATCAAGTGTCGGTAATGCCGCCGCAGTTGCACCACTATATCGAATTCGTACATTTGCGATTTTTGCTGCTTCATTTAGTTCTCTCCAGTTTGTAACGAGTGCGCCTTTTGAAATTGCTACAATATCCATATGGTTCTCAATCGCTTGTTTTATATATTGTTTTCCTGGATTTCCATCTTTAAGGTTTGTAACTGTTGATTCTACTAATACAGTTCCACTTATGCTAGTTGTTGCTCGTTCCTCTGGATGATGTTCAATGTATTCTTCAATTGCAGCGCTACCGCCACCATACATTAATAAGTGATGAATAGATAATCCATCCTCATTATGTATTGCAACATTTCTACCTAATACAGCGCTTACCACTAAATCTATTCCATATGATTCATTTATATATAAATATTTTTCATTTAATAATTTTATAAACTCTCTTCCTACTGTCCCATATCCAGATAATACAACTTGAACTTTCATAATATCCCCCCATATTTTTCTACCATATCCCTCTTTCAATATAATATAAAGCGCCCTCGAATTCCATCGAGAGCGCTTTATTATTACCTATTTCGGTAATCTTGATAATTTTTCTGCAATTGTTCTATAAAACTCTTGAATGCTAGAAAAACCTAACGTATCTGAAACACTAAGTCCTACCATATCGAGATGGTCCCAATTTGCTTTTGTTTCAATATGATTCCATTTCCCAATCTGTAAATGCTCATTACTATTTACAATAGCATTAGATGAGGGCGCGACCATAGAATTTGTATTTACTACACCGTCATTTTGCCACCAAGAAGTATCAATTAATGGTCGATTTTCTTCATATCTTGCATAGGAACCTAAGAAAAACGCATTACCCATTAACACCTTATTCATCGTTATATGAGGTAGATGTAAACCTGTTATAGGTGCCGCTTGTGATGCATGACCACTATATGATAAGTAATACACATCTGATTGCGTTTTTACCCAATTATTAAGCTCCTTTGCACCATCTGTACTTAAATCCCATTGACTTATATCTTTTGTATCTTCCCAAAGTGAACTATTTACAATACGATCAGTATATTGAAAAAAAGACTCTCCAGTATTCTTTTTTATACCCCATTGATCCAATTTAAAATCATATAACGATAAATTATTATTCCCTCCAAAACTTGCAGCTGTAATGAGTAAATCTTTAACGAACGGTAGTAGAAGACTACCATCCGCAAGTGTCGTGCCATTGTGAGGAGTTGCTAATGTTGTCACACTATGAACATATGATTTCTTGCCCTCAAATAGTGGTGATATATTCGTGTTCGGATGATTTTTCACATGATTTTTTTCTTCAAAACTACCTTCTTTTAATAGCTGTACTAATGTTCTAATTGTTTGTCCGCCCATGCTATGCCCAACTAAATGAACTTTATTTGTTTCACTCCAATTCGGTGCAAAACCACTATAAGTTCTACCAAAACGATTATGTCCATGTTTCTCAGCATGTGCGGCACCGTAGTCTACTGTACCTCCATTAATTTGCGCATATAATTCACATGCACGATCCCAGTTACTAGAAACTGGTCCAACAGCAGCAGTATGTACTGTATAGCCACTTCTTTTTAAATCTTCTTGTATATCATGAACACCACCCCAATATTTAACCCCTAACATTTCCTCTCTACCCCACCCAGCAAATCCATTCACTAATATGATAGGATAATTATTTTGTTGTTTCTCTTCAGCGTAAGTTATTTTTGCTGCGAATAAAAACACAGTCCCTATTGCGAATAAAAATATTTTTAAAAATAATTTCCCCATGCTTCCTCCCCCCTAATAAAACGTTTACATTTCCCTATTAAAAATGAGTTCTTAACTTAAACATAATGTAAAGTATTTTATATACATTGTATATAGAGAAAACATACACAAATGTTGATAAATATTAATTTAAGTGAGGAATTACTTTTTACAATATAACTTGTAAATCTAATTATTTAAATTTATAATTAAATATAGGTTCCTTATATTAAATAGCTTTAATAATTATAAGAAAACTAATTTTATTACTTAAGGAGGAGGAAAAGGCATGCAAATCGGATTAAATATTCATACGTTATCTCAACCTACTAAAATAACTCCATCTAATCTTGAGCATAATACTATCTCTTCTACTAAACTTGAAGATAAAAAATCAAATGATCCCATCAAATTTGATATTCGTTCATCTGAAAAAGAAATGAAACAACCTGAGCATAAATTTAACGAATTAGATCTATGGAAGATGTTAAAAGATAAAGGTGTTCCTTTATGGATCATACTTGAAATGCTACAAAGGTCTCGTAAGGAAAAAGAATCTCAAAATAATTCAATTCAAAATTCAAATGCGATTGAAGAACCGAGCGAGACGCGATTAAATGAAGTAATGTAAACTATGTTATCTAAATGGTCTAAAATTAAAAAGAGTTCAGGGCTGATAAAATTCCTATCAACCTTGAACTCTTTTTTATGATTTTTCTCCAATCGTGACAAATTGAACTGATACTTCTTCCTCAAAATCTTTAATTAACTTTCTTACTTTTACATATTCATTAGTCAATGTATTATCTGTCGACATTTTAGGTTTTTCGTCACCTAAAGATTCTTTCAGATGAAGAAGTTGCATTTTTGTTTCATTTGCCTGTATTTCTTTATATACACTATTGCTCGCCACAATTACATACCATAGTGTTCCATAATTTCGATTATTACCAAGCCAAGCATCACTATCATATGTAACTGGTATCACTTTTCCTTCTATTTCAATACTTTTTATATTCTTTTCTTCTTCATTTATAAATAATAGTGAACTTTCTTTTGGAAAACTCGGTAACGTATCTAAAGGTTTAGAATGAGATGAATGATCTCTTTTACGAAAAATTTTTGCTTTAATCATCGCTTTTGCAGTAGATTCATTTAATATCAAAACCCTTTTTTGGTCAAATCTACCTGTTTTCACCGAAAAAACTTCATGTTCTTTCGTATTTTCCTTATAACGATTCATAATTGTTGAAGTATGATTCTCATCTCCAATGATTAATACGCCGTTAGCTGGAAATCTGTTTTCATTTTTAGAGCATGCACTTAAACTTATTAAAATTAATATACTTAATATGAAAATAGAGAGTGGTTTTTTCATCACAGTTCCTTTCATAACTCAAATTGTTTTTTTACATGCTTTTCTACAATCTTACTTGCTGATATTCTCTACTGTTCCATAGTTTTATAAAGCTTTTGTAAGTAACGCCAACGAGTTATAAAGAAATATAAAACTTGTATACATATAAATGAAATTAAAATTATGATAGAGCTATTCATAATAGAAAAATCGACTAATTGTTGTAATGCCATATAAGCGACCACAGTATGAATCACTGCAACGATAATCGGTAAGAAGAACATTAATACTAATTGTCTTGTTACAACTTTTTTCAACTCTCGTTTACTTAATCCCATTTTCGAAATCATCTTATATTGCTGCTGATCGCGGTCCAAATCAGTATATAACCGGAAATAAATAAAACTAGCAGCGAAAGTAAAGAAGACGATTCCAACTAAAACACTTGCCATAAGTAATAACCCATTCGTTTGTTTTGCACTTAACAACTCTATAGTTAGTGCTCTAAATTCAAAATGTATGTCTCTAGGATCTTGATCGAATATGTCACTTAATTGGTTTGAAATCTCTTTCGTTTTTATCCAATCATCTACAACAAATCCATAAGTTCGATATTGGATAATATTTTCAAAATCTAGATTACTATTAAGCGGAATTTCATCATACACATGATCTTGAATCGCAATATTAATCCCTTCCGTATCGTGTGGCAAAACTAAATTATCTACAGTTTTTTTCACATGAAATGTCTTTGTCCAATCGCCTTGAATGACTTCAATATTCTTTTTATAATCACCATTTTTAAACTCTTGTTTTTGTGATACGACTCCAGGGATTAATAACATTTCATCTTCTTTTTCAATCGTTTCTTGTTGGTACCCGAGTGCTCTCGCAAGTTCGTTATATTCACTTAACTTCATTACATTTACATTACTTTCTGTATAAATATCTGAAGTGGAAGCCATTCGATATGGAATATTAGAATCAGCAAGATGTTTTTTTATAATCGAGAGATGTTTATCCGTTATTTTATTTTTATCAGGAGCTGTATACAGAAATGTATACGGGTTTGTCATCCTTACCAAATCTTTGTTTCCAAGAGCTGCTGTCGTGCCAATTGCTGTAAAAGCAACTGCTGAAATAATAGATACTATAAAAAACATTGTTGCATTATCTTTCATACGGTATATTAATTCTGAAAATGTTAATATATTGGTTCTCTTTAAAAAGAAAGATTCACTCCTTTTCACAAGATGCAATATATAAACGCTACACTGTGTATATAAAAAGTACGTTCCTATAATTACTAGGAGAACACCCATTCCGAGCGTAATAAAACTATAATTTGGGATAAAGCGAAATACTAAAATATAGCCATATCCTATACTAAATAAAGAAAAAATTGATAATAAAATTGACGATTTCGGTTCAGGCTTTGGCTTTTCCCCTGCTTGAATAAGTTCCACAAGTTCTGTTACTTTTATCATTTTAAAAGTAACTAGCGAAACAATTAAAAATAAGAATAGAAACGTGATGCCAGTTAATAATACCGCCTTTACTGGTATATAAAAAGGTAAGCCGTTACTAATCATTAATACACTGGCACTTATTAATAAAACTAGTTTAGAAAATATAAGTCCAATAAGAACCCCTATACAAATTGAACCAAGTCCAATTAACATATTTTCAATTAACAATAACTTCTTAAGCTGTCTCATTGACATACCTTGCATCATTAAAATGCCAAATTCTTTCTTACGCGTTTTTAAAAACGAACTCACTGAATATAGAATGAAGAAGAATGAAAAGACAAAAATCAAACCTTGAGAAACTTCAAATCCTAATGTACCAAATGTACTTATTGTTTTACTTGTCGATTTCAACTCCCCCTGTAAATCAGGATGGAATAATAAAAGAGCATACGTAAAGAAAATCATTATAGAAAATGCACTACTTAAAAAATGGGCAGCATATGTACGCTTATTACGAAAAATATTATTAAATGCGAATTGACGAAAAGTCATGCCTTTTCCCTCCTAACAAAGAAAGGACATCCATAATCTTTTGATAAAATGCTTGCCTGCTTTCACCACGATAAATTTCGTTATATAGTTGACCATCTTTAATAAAAATTACTCGGCTGCAAAAACTCGCTGCATACGGATCATGAGTCACTAACATCATCGTAGCTTTTTCTTCCTTATTTAGAGTATCTAACATCTCCATTACATCATTTGAAGATTTAGAATCTAAATTCCCTGTTGGTTCATCTGCGAGTAATAATTGCGGCTTATGAACAATTGCACGAGCAATTGCTGTTCTTTGAGCTTGGCCTCCTGATATTTCAAACGTTCTTTTATTCAATATATCTGTAATATTTAATTTCTCTGCGATTTCTTGTACGCATTTGTTCATTTCTTGCACAGAAACGCCATCTAATGTCATCGGCAATACGATATTTTCCTTCACTGTAAGCGTGCTAAGTAAATTAAATGATTGGAAAACAAATCCTAATTGTTTCCTACGGAATAAAGCTAAATCTTCTGATGATAACTGGAAAGGATTTGTACCGTTTATTACTATTTCTCCTGAGGACGGAGAATCGATAGTAGATACCATATTTAATAATGTAGTTTTCCCGCTACCAGATGGACCCATAATCCCTACAAATTCGCCTTCTTGAATCGATAAATCAATATCTACTAATGCTTTAAAAGGTATTTTCCCTTTATATACTTTACTAATATTTTTCGCATGTAAAATTTCCATTTCTATTCTCCCTTCATTTGCACTTCTCACAATAGAGTGTAAATGAATTGTCTTTTATCTCATATTGATTCATCTTTCATTTATCTTACACGCTCGTAAGATTTCTGAAAAAACTAACAATAAACTTTTTACAAATTAATATTAACGCATAACTATCTTATAATAATTGTATAGTGGCAAGAAATACAATGTATATCATATCTTTATTATATAAAAGAGAAAAGACCGATAGCTTTATCGGTCTTTTCCTTCCCAAAGTTATACTTTCAAGTAATACCTTTAGTTGAAATGTTTTTGAGATACCCTTTTTTAGTCTCTTTCACTTTAAAATAACCTCTACAAAAAATTGAGTTCTTCGGTTTAATCGCAATTAAAAATGAATTGTATATATCTGAAGCGGAAATTATTGCATTTATCCAACATACAAACAATAAGATTGATTTAATATTTCCCGATACATACAATAATATAATCGCCGGAACGACCGATAATACAATTATAGGTAAGCTCATAAAAATCCAAAACCGCGTTTTGGATAGGATTGCATTTGTATTTAGCCAAAAAAATATTCCGCTACAAGTTAAGCTAATATCCCCCATTTTATTTATAACAATAATGTGTAGACATTCATGAATGATGAAGACTAAAATACCTAAAATGATAAGATAAAATATATTAATATGAGTGAAACTTGCTCCAAAATAATACGGTATTAGAAAAATAATGATTTGAAGTACATATACAAACTTCATATAATATTTTCGGTGCCAATCATTTTGTATAAAAGGAGTCCATTCTGACAAATCCATACTTATTTGTGGTAAGTCACGAAACCAAAGTATAATAAGCTTTCTCCTCCCTTGTTTAAACTATTTCATACTTTTAAAAAATGTAATCCACTAACACTTAACCGTTAATTTTAGATACAAACTCCTTGTTCCCTTTATGCTTTTATTAAAGCTTAAGGTAATTCATTTACAACATTATTAGAGTGAAAATTTATCTTTTCCACAAATAAACACTTTCGACAAAATATTCCAAATCCCTTTTCAAATATGTTGTTTATAAAATGGTTCTTGCATGTACAACTTAATACATCTGTTTTCGGTGAAAAGCACACAATGCAAAAAAGCTTAGAACTTTAGCTCTAAGCTTTTTAATGATTTCATTACATTTTCGCTCCTTTTAAAGAGCGCTATTTTTTATCCATTCGGATTTACTCAATACATAATGATTATAAATTTGATTTTCTATCATCTGTTGACCCAAATAAGTAAATCTGCATTTTTCAATGACCTTATTTGATGGTGCGTTGTTTATTAATGCAATTGCGTTAAGGACATCCACATTTGTATTTTTAAACAAATAGTCAATCAGTCCTTTAGTTGCTTTCGTTGCATATCCATTATTATGATATTCACTTGAAACAGCATACATAATTTCTCTATTCGGTGCAGGAAGCTCATCTTTCATACTTGTGCAGCACCATCCAACAAATTCATTTGTCGTTTTCTTAAATATTCCTAGTCTTAATATGTGATCATCTATGTTAGTCGTAGTTCTCACTGCATGAAGAAATGCTTTATTTTCTGGTATTTCATAATTTGTAACCCAATTAACTCGTTGTTCTTTCGTTGATTTCCAGTCCGGTAAAAACTTTTCTATGTCCGGTTGATTTGCTATTTTATAAATACTTTCTGCATCTTTGACCGTAAACTCTTGTAGGTATATATCACCACAATCTATTTTAAATAGCTTAGTCAAACCCTCTTCTCCCATGTCTAATCCCCCTTACTTACGTTAAAGCGCCTTAATCTGCTTCGTAAGTTCCATAAACCGTTCATCTAGTTCTTTATATTCTTTGTCTTTAGGAGTTAAAAAGCTTAATTTCCCTAATACTTCTTGTCTTTCTGTTTCTAACGTTAAACGTAGCTCTTCAATTTCATCTCTTGTTTTCGTAGGTTCTTCGAGCTGCTTTTGTATCGTATTGTTTACAAACACAAGTTTTGCCGTAGTTGTTTTCTCCCAAAAATATCGATCGTGAGAAACGATAACAAGTGTTCCATTATACTCAGCTAATGTGTTTTCAAGCTGTTCACGTGATGGCAGATCAAGGTGATTCGTCGGTTCATCTAAAATAAGTACATCTTTTTCATCTAAAATATAAGCCATAAGCTTACATTTTACTCGTTCCCCCATACTCATATACTCAATCGGCTCTTTCCATTGAGAAGCTTGAAAACCTAAATGTTTCATTAAATTTTGAACTTTCTCTCTTTCTTCAAATGACTCTTTATAAAATAAATCTTCTGGTGTTTTATCAAGTGGTAAATCAAATACTTCTTGTGTTAAATAACCAATGTTTGCTGATGGTGAAATCCATACTTCTCCTTCAGCAGTTTCTGTTCCCATAATCATCTTTAGTAACGTTGTTTTCCCACTACCATTCGGTCCAATAATCGCAACCTTCTCACCGTGCTGAATTGTAAAATTAACGTTTTCAAATAATGTTCGTTTATTAAATTCTTTCCGCAATTGTTTTACTTCTAAGAAACGTTTTCCTACTTTTTTACTCGCTTGAATAGAAAATTCAACTGAATAATCTTCTTTCACACGTTCTACTTTCGTTTTCTCTAGCTCTTTTTCAAGACGTTTTCGTTTCGATTTAACTTGCGCGTCCATTCGCTTCGCCTTTACACGATAAAATTCTTTAACACCTTCTTGTTTTGTAGACTGCGCATGTGCCTTTTGTGACCATGAACTTAATTCTTTTATATGTGTTTCTACTTGTTCTATTTTCTTTTGTTGTTTTTCATATTCACGCTGTTGCGTCATTCTTTTATGTTCACGTGCATTCATATAACTCGTATAATTCCCGCTATGATCAATTAATTTCTTATCCTCAATTGACCATATTCTAGTCGCAACAACATCTAAAAAATATCGATCATGTGATACGACGATAACTGTACCTTTCATATTTTTTATTTGTTTAATAAGAAATTCCGTACTCATCTCATCTAGATGATTTGTCGGTTCGTCTAATATTAAGACATTAGGATTTTGGGCAAACCCTTTTGCTAATCGAACTTTTAGCTTTTCACCACCACTTAAAGTAAGGAAATCATTCGTTGGCACGCCCCATTTCGCAAGTAGTTCTGCTTCTTTTGCAATCATATCCTTGCTAACGAAAGATTCTTTTTCTTGTTCAACATATGCAGTTGTCATATTCATTTGAAGCCATTCAACAGTACCTTTTGACGGTTCAATCTTCCCATTTATTAATTGAAGTAATGTTGATTTACCAGCCCCGTTTTTACCAATTAATCCGATAACATCCCCTTGTTTTACTGTCACATTCATTTTCTCTAACAAAGTATTTTCCTTTATTTCAACATAAACATCATTTAATTTTAATAGTTCTTTCATAATACCGATCCCTTTCATTAAGGGAGAATAAAAAAATCCTCCCAAATAAATTTGGCAGGATTAGTCGTTAAAATATTTATACCCAAATAAGCTATTACACAACATAAATAGCAATACCGTTGTATGGAAATTGGGCAGACTAATCCTATTTTTTAGAAATTGAAATTTATTGAATTTCAACATTTAAAAATAAGATTAGTTAATCATCGTCCACCCATCATTCCTTTCTGTCGTTAGTAACCATATTGTACCATGATAGTACTGTATGAGTAAATGCAATTATATGTGCTATTATAAAGTTTGCTTTCTTCAAGGGCTATTTATCATTTCTTAAATTCATTTTGAACAAACAGCATTTATTGTACTACTTGCTTTATATTTCCCCAAAAAGTAAAACCCTAAGTACCCCCTCTTATATAATTTTTATATAAATTTATGATTAATTATATGTTATTCGTTATCCAATAATATCTTATTGTTTTTCGATAAATTTTTATTGATTACTCTCCTATAATAAGATATTATATGTTTACAGAAAATATTAATATAAGGATTGAATTTATGGACAAAACATTAAAAATTACAAAATCAAATATTATTTTAAGGATCGTTCTCATCCCGATTATAGTAGGAGTAATTGTTGGTATACTAACTAAATTGGGGCAAGGTATACTTCCAGGAAATTGGAATTCATTAGTTAACCTAGGAAGCGTTTGGTTAGTTCCATCCTTTTTCGTGGCTAGCTTGAGTTATTCTAAACGTACAGCTATACTTTCTGGCATCCTTGCGCTACTCGGCATGATATTAGGCTACTATGGTTATGCAATAGTTATTAAAAATGTAGCTCACTCTATTTATTTTATATCTGTATGGATTGTATGTGCATGTATAGGAGGAACTATCTTTGGAATTGCAGGTTTTCTATGGAAAGATACTACAAATCCACTTCATAAATTCGGAAGCGCGCTTATTAGTGGAGTTTTTGTAACGGATGGACTTCACATTCTTTTACATTTTGAAGACTATAGTCACATGTTACCTGTTGGATATACCGAAGTGATAGTCGGGATTATCTTGATTCTTGTGTTAGAACGCTCTAATGCTAATCGCATTTCTTCTTTCTTAATGATGGTTCCTATCACTATTTTAGGATTAATTGGATATACATTATTAAGTTTGTTTACTTAATTACAATACTGTATCATGAAAAAACAAAAGACTCATTCTATTATAATCCATAATCCATATCACGAATTCGAACATTATATTTATTAATGTTGATACACTTATTCATAGGATGGATTCATGAAGCTATCTCTTTCAAAGGGGTGGCTTTTTTCTTACAAAAACTATTTATCAGCTTTTTATTAAATACTTCTAATTTAACAATCGTATTTATTTGCGTGTCATTATACATACGAAGATTACCTTTTACCATTTCATATAATCGCTATAAAGTAAGGCTAAAAAACTTATCTCCAAAGTCCTTTAGCCTAGTTCACTTATTTACACATTAAAAAATATAATTCGTACAACGGTACCTTTACCAACTTCTGAATGGATTTCTACACTATGTCCTAATTGTTTCGTAATTTCATATACAAGATATAGCCCCATTCCAGTTGATTCTTTAAAATCTCTGCCATTTTCTCCTGTAAAGAAAGGTTTAAACACTCTTGGTAAATCTTGCTTCGGTATCCCTACGCCATTATCGGCAATTTCAAGTATAACTGTATTACCTTCCTTACAAGCTTTCACTTTAATCTTTTCTCTACTACCTGATGAATATTTAATCGCATTCGATAGTATTTGTCCAATTAAAAATTGTAACCATTTCGCATCACTTTCTACACTAATGTCCTTATCAATTTTAAGCTCTGGATATACAAAATTCCGGATAAAGAAGCGTTTATGTTCATGTACAGAATTATTCACTATTTTATGTAGTTTTACTTTTTCCACATAAAAATCTTGTGTAAATGCTTCTAAACGTGCGACATACAGAGCCATCTCTAACCCCTTTTTCAGCCTATCTGTTTCCTCATTTATACTTTCAAAACGTGAATCGACTTCATCATGTGTAATTAATTCTATTACAGATAAAGGTGTTTTCATTTGATGAATCCACTGATTCATAAAAGTTAAATGATCATTATTTTTTCTCTCTTGTATTTGCAGCTGATTTTGATAATGTCGATATTGCACCTCAAGTAGTTCTTGAAGAGCATCAGATAAAGCTGCAAAATCTGATTTTTGAACAGATTCATCCAAAGAGTTCAACGGATTTGCTAATCGTTCATAGAAAGTACGATGAGTAAAATAACGAAATACTAAATAGCCTACCATAAAAAAGACACCTAAAAACATTGCATATAATGCCGTTGCAATATGGTTATGCCCATCAAACCAATATACAAGAAATATGGCTAGTAATTGGATTGCTGTAAAACAAATAAGTGGTATATGATCACGAATAAATAATCTTATCATTTCTCCATACCAGTATCCCAAGTAATATGTAATCTATAACCGACACTACGAATCGTTTCAATCGCATCTTCAATCTGTAACGTTTTTAACTTTTTTCGCACACGTGTTGTATTTACACTTAATGTATTATCATCAACATAAGATTCGCTATCCCATAATTTATTCAACAACACTTCTCTACCCACAACACGCGGATAATTTTTCATTAACGTTTCTAATAAAATAGCTTCGTTTCTCGTTATATCAATCTCTTGATTCTTAAGCCTCAATACAAGCCTTTCGGGATATAAACATAGTCCTTGTTGCTCAACCATCCGTTCTTCTACTTTCGGTGCATAATCTCCGTAAGCACGTCTTAAATGACTTCGAATTTTAGCCATTACCACTTCGTAATGGAAGGGCTTTGAAATAAAATCATCACCACCGTTTTCTAGCGCCATAACTTGATCCATCGTGCCTTCACGGGCTGAAATAAATAATATCGGACATGTAGAAACCCCACGAATTTGACGACACCAATAGTATCCATCAAAACTCGGCAAATTAATATCTAATAAAACTAACTCTGGTTGTTCTTCTAAAAAAATGTCTAATACATTTTGAAAATCCGATACAATAATTCCTTCATACCCGTATTTTACAACATGTGTTGATAATAGTTCTGCAATTTTCATATCGTCTTCTACAATCATAATTTTGACCATTATTGAACTCCTTTTTAATCCACAATCTCAAATATACTTATACAAAATAAATACTACCTCTTTTCACAAAATCCGTAAATTAAAAAAGGATGCTTTTATACAAAAGTATCCTTCTTCTATTATTCTTACTTAATATTAAACTTACTCAAATTAAAACCTAGCTTCTCCACATATCCCATCCCTACTTCCATCCGCGCTGTTTTAAGCGGGTCCACAACTTGGCATACTTTTAGATTACCTGCTGCTGATAATAAAAGAGTTGCATCAGCTTTAGGCATTTCTAATTCTTCATGTAAAAATGTCACCATATTACGTACAGCTCGATTCGCTGCATCATCTAACAATTTCTCTGAAGCAATCGTCATTATTTTTTCTTTTTGAATAACCATTGGTAAAGGCCATTTATTTCCTTTTATAGTCTGTACTGTTACAGTTACCTCACCAGCAACCTCTACCCCGCTGACACCAATTTCACCATCACCCATCGCTGCGTGTAAATCGCCTAATGCTAATAGAGCACCGGGAACATTTACAGGTAATAGTAATGTTGTCCCTTCTTTTATCTCTTTACAGTCCATATTCCCGCCGTGATCATGCGGTGTGCCACATGAAATGCTCTCTTCTTTCGGCGCAGTACCAATTACACCGATCATTGGATTAATTGGGATTTGTAGTTCATTTGAAAACAAAACATGTTCATTATGTATCGGGACAATTTTCACTGTATTTTCATTTAGCTCTTCACCTATTACACCGAGATTCGTCCCTGTAGTTAAAACACCTTGCTCTGCAATTTTAATTTTTTCAATCGTTACAACTAATATATCACCAGGTTCTGCACCTTTAATATATACAGGTCCAGTTGCTGGATTAATGCGGTTCCAATCTAATTCTTGAAACGCAACATCTTCAGAGTCAATTTGATTTTCAAAGCAATCATATGTTTCAAATACAAGACGACTCCCCACTTCTACTTCCATACAAGGCTGATTATCTGATGACATTGCGTAAATGATATGTTCTTTATGAATGCGATACATTTTATCTCTCCCCTTTATATTGGTCTACACTTACTAATTAGCGTTTTTTATAAAAGCTCCTTTTAAAAATTAATGAATTTACATATAGAAAAGCACCTAGCTTATTTTCATACATACACTCTTTACTATAACAGGTAAAGAAAGGTCGTATCACTATGCCCCTTATTCCATATAACGAAAGCGATGTTGATTTACTAGCTCGTTTAATTCGTGCTGAAGCTGAAGGAGAAGGTCGACAAGGTGAACAACTTGTCGGTTGCGTTGTCGTAAACCGTGTATTTTGTGATTGCTTAGATTTTAAACAACTTCGGTCTGTACGTGATGCAGTATATCAAAGCCCTGGCGGATTTGAAGCAGTGCAATACGGATATTTTTATCAACGCGCTCGTGAATCAGAAAAAGAAATTGCAAGAAAAGTTTTACAAGGAGAATGGCGCTGGCCTGCACGATGGGCCCTTTGGTATTTCCGTCCAGTTGGAGCTTGCCCACCTGAATGGTATAATCAGCCGTTTGTAGGACAGTTTAAAAGCCATTGTTTTTATGAACCTAGTGGTGATGAATGTCCAAAATTGTATTCACGGTAGTAAAATTTGCAACGCAAGTGCTTAGAACTTTGGGTACTTGCGTTGCTTTTAACTGTGTTTTAGAAATCTAATATTGTGATGGATTTTTCGATATACTTTTCTAAATTAAAATCATATAATTACCTAAAAAAATTCTTTATCGCTTCTAATTGAATTTTGTGGCTACACTCGTCACAACAATATGCCCCTTTTGGTTTCTCTTTAAATCGCTTATATTTTTCACTACCTTCATAAACACGAAATATATTTTTACAAGAAAAGCAAACAATTTCATAAAACATCATATGCATTTTCCTCCTCGTATTTATAACCTTTCATCAAGTTACTTGAGAAGGCTTCGTTCCCATTTCCATATATTATTAATAAAAGGTTTATCTAAATTATTATCGAATTATATAAATATTGTTAAAAGTGAGGTATACATCTTTTTCAACAATATAAAATTAGTTATTGATGCTAAAGAAAGTTTAACTGAAGGATCAAGTTGCAATGAAAGTATTGGAGTTGAAACACTATGAATCGTATTAATTACATAAGACAAGAAGAAAAGAAATATCATGACCTTTGCTATGAACAATATAAACTATTTGAAACTGGTTCTTGGCTTTACGAACCGGTTAAAACAGTTATGGACTTAATGGATCACTTTGAAGGACAAAACAACTTGCAAGTACTTGACCTCGGCTCTGGCGTCGGAAGAAATAGTATTCCTATTGCACAAAAGATACAAAATACTAGCGGCACTGTTACATGTGTGGACTTACTTGATTCCGCTTTAACAAAATTACAAACTTATAGCAAAGAACATGGCGTATTTGAAGTTATAAAAATAGAAAAAGCAGCAATTGAAAACTATTACATCCAACCTGATACTTATGATTATATCGTTGCAGTATCAAGTTTAGAGCATGTTCAATCAGAAGAAGATTTAAAAAACGTGCTCCATTCTATGAAAAAAGGTACAAAGACTGGTGGTATCAATTGTTTAATTATTAACTCGCACATACAAGAAATTGACTTACATACGAATGAAGAATTAGATGCTTTAATTGAAATTAACCTTCCTACTGAAGATATGCTACATCTATTAAAAAGCATTTATAAAGAATGGCAAGAATTAAAAGTTGAAATAAAAGAATTAGCTTATAATATAGTCCGAAACGAAAGACACATTCAATTAAAAACAAATGCTATTACTTTTGTCGTTCAGAAGTAATCGTATAATAAAGATGTGACTCTTTCCTTCTGATTCATTTTTATTGTATGAGATTTTTACCTTTTAATATTTAATAAACAAAAAAATAAAAGAGCACTTGTTTCCGCAAGTGCTCTTTTCAGGGATTTTGAGATGCCCCATTAACGAAAGTTAAGGTTACTTAAAGTTAAGAGGTATTTATATTATATGTTTGTCCTTTTTAATTGTGCATAATCAATATATAAACATCTTTAATAATATTTAATAACTTTTATTTATAGTTCTTTCTTACATTGGACCATTAAAAAATTGATTGAAGGCTTATTTTCCATGATCTTATTTGGTTCATCAATTTCTGAAACTTGTACTAGTCCATATTTATTAAAATCTTGTTTTATAGATTCAGAATCATAGAAGAACATTTTTACGCCTTCCATTATCTCAAAATAGTCTTTATCCAACTGGTTTCCTTTTCCATACATAGGAGCTTTTTTAGAAACTGTTGTAAAAACCAAATAACCGCCTGGTTTTAACTGATTATAACAATCTTTAATAAATTTCTCTCTTTCCTGGTCATTCAACAAATGAAGAAGTGCATGACTAAATATCCCATCATACAGTTTGTTATCAAAAGGCATTTCGTTTACCGAACCGTGATACATACTGACATCTTCTAGTCCGTTTTGTTTTGCTAAATCAATGGCTGTTTTTGAAATTTCAATACCTGTTACATTTATACTATTTTCGATAAACACCTTTGCGTTTCTTCCGTATCCAATACCCGGAACTAATATGTCTTTAACATTGTTTTCCACAAAAAAATCTTTTGTCAAAATTGCAGATTCTGTAGGTTCAAAACCCCACATCGTTTGTTTCTCAATAAAGCTTGATTCCCAAAATTCCATTATGTTTCTATCTCCTTATTTTTATCTCATTTTTAGTATCACATGAAAGACCTATATAATACGGCTCCATGTGCCAATTTAATTTTTACGATTCTAATACAAGATGGTATGTGTATTGTTAATATACAGTTGTTCTTTCTTCTATTCAAAACATTTACCATAGTCACTATAGCTCCATTGAATATAGCATAATAATAAGCCTATATCTATTTTAAAGATTGGTGTAAAACCCACTCTTTTTTATTAATCCTTATGCTTTTGTAGAAAAACAAAAAAGCCAATACTTCCGTTGTAGTATTAGCTTTTCTCAAGAGAAATTATCTTTTTATATTGTACTGATCTAATATTTTTTCTAACATTTCTAAAGTTATCGGTTGAGCTTTCTCTATTAATTGATAACCAATACGCCCATTCGGTTCGGCTGTAACTTGCTGTAAACTCATTAAATCATGAATTCCTTTTTCTCTTAATTGCATATATAGTTGTTGTTCCGACATTTTTGCTTTCATCAAATTCTCTTTTACAATTTCTCCATTTTCAACAATTACAATGCTACTGCCATTTAGGAATTGCTCCACCTTCTTTGATTTCAATTCAAAAAAATGAATGATAAGAAGTATGCTTGCAAATATTACAGCTGCAAATATAGATGGGACTACTTTCCTACTTAATACAGGCTCTACAATAATACGTCCAATTGAAACTACTATAATGATTTCAGCTCTCGTCATTTGGCTAACAGAATTACTACCTGTCATTTTTAATGCAATCATTCCAGTGAGAATTAAAATAACGCTTTCCCAAATCATATTCATAATTGCCCAATCCTTTAATGGTGAATGTTACTAGCATACCCATTTCATATAGCATTCTAAATGCATTTTAATTAAACTTTTTTGTGAAAATCAAACTTAAATATACTGAAAAAGAATCTATTTTGATTAATCTTTTTTCAATAAAGGTTTGATGATCCATCTTCCATTGTCAAAAAAATAAAAAGCACCCGCATGGATGCATAGATTAAACTTATTCATTATTACTCTCTCCACTTTTATCATCAACTGATTTGGAGTCTAACATGCTGCCTATATCAGGTGGTAAAGCTAACTCTATACCAGCTACTGGTTGATTATCTTCATTAAACCATTGTTTCTTAAATTTAATCAATTCTTCATTTTTCTTATTTTCATCCATATTATCCCGCCTTTTATGTACGATATTAAACACTTTACTTAATATGTACATTGAGAAAGATAATATACTATTTTTTCAACTCCCACACTACTTATACTATTTGTACATAATGAAAGAGCAAAAAACCTCCTCTATTTACCCAACCCGTTGTACCTGTTAAAGAATCCCCGTACATGCTACTCCTCGTTTTGTTTTCAAATTAGTGACGAAATATATGTGAGCTACGTGACAAGTACGTGGTCATTTTATTTATATGAGACAAATACTTTTAAAGGGGTAATTATCCCTTCACTTAATTTCTCAAAACATTTTTCAAGTGCAGTATAATGAATTTCATGTTGAAAAATCTCTTCTATAAATAATTTATATTGTTCCATTCATACCCTCCCTTTTATCCCGCTATTTGTGAGGATCGGGCCGATAATCACTGGGAGATGAAAACCCGCAATCATTAAAAAAATATAATTAAAGTAGCCCTTAAACTATTTATAATAATTAATGTGAATGTTTCATCCAAAATTTAAGCTATACAGTTGGCTAGCAACCAACAGTGATAATATGATAATTGAATTTGATGGATATGGAATAAATGAGTATGTTATTGGCCTTAACTGTTCTCTAAATGAATTAAGAACAATTTATTTAAATGTAAAAAATGAAGAGATATCTAATGAAGATCTTCTAAGTTTATTTTGTGTACAGTACCATTATAAAAAATACCAAAATCACTACAAGAAGACATCACGAGCGATGTCTTCATTGATTTAGATACAGGCTATATTTATATCCCTAATAGATAACAGTAAACTAGATTAAATGAATAGAAATTACGATTCAGCTAAGTGCTTAATAAAATAAGTCATTGCCCAAATTAATGTCGCAAATTGAGTGACAAAATACATTGTCCATTCAAAACCAGTCAATTTTCTATCTCGTTTAACCTTCTTTAAATATCTGTAAAATATACATGTACTTAAAAACATAAGTAACAACGATAATTGCTGTAAATCATCGACTATACGTACCGCCATAGACTCCATCACCCCCCTAATCAAAATAAATGCTATACTTTAAGAATAACATTTATTGGTAGTTTATTTCCATTTCAGATTACTTATGTCCTAAACAAAAAGAGCACTCAGCTATTGAGTGCTTTAAAAAATATTAATTTTAGACTTATTCCTTGTAATGATTTCATGTAATTTCTCTTACCTTTTATAACTCAGTTCTATCACTTCCGGTATATGCTTGCTATCATATTTCCTCGTATAGGGGTAGCGCCACACCATCAAGCTAAGATTTTGAAGTACCCCCAAAACGAAAATTTTGTGCATTTTATAGCAACAAAGTTCATTTTTTCATTTTGAGGTTAACCTGCTCTGTTAGGTTGATGGGCATGGGGTAACTCCACGTGACCATCAACTTAAGAAGAATAAACGCCACCAAAACAAAAAAAGCCCCAAATTTTTCTCGAAAATAAGGTGGGGCTTTTGAACCAGAAAAGTATATTTTTAACTATGAAAACTACGATGAATTTTCCCTTTTTTCCTACTTGCTAA
>NZ_QKQR01000004.1:0-375996 GCF_008042305.1 Bacillus sp. AY18-3
TTACCTCGAGGTCCGGTAGCGCCAGTAGCGCCCGTGTTACCTCGAGGTCCGGTAGCACCGGTAGCACCAGTAGCGCCAGTAGCGCCTGCTGGCCCAGTAGGCCCGGTAGGTCCTTTAATGAATGAAGCAGAATTAACTAGAGCGGTTTGTAATGCTGCTATTAATTTAAGAAGCTCTTGAAGTGTGCAAGGGTCGATTCGGAATAGTTTTGTAATGTATAGTAAATAATTAATTAGATTTTGAAGCTCGATAAATACAGCGCTTGCTACGAAGGTTGGATTTTTTAATATAGTTATTAAGTTTTTAATAATAGCTAACCCTTGTGCTTTCAGGGAGGAAGTAGCGTCTAGTGAACAAATAAATTTACTTAGTAGGTTCAATGTATCGATTAGATCTTCAATGTTTTGAGGAGATGGATTTGCGAAAAGTTTTGGGATTATTTTTGTTAAATCAATAATGATTGCACGGAATGTTCTAAGTTGTACCTTAGTAACTGGGATTGATGGGGTATTTGGGATTCGTCCGGCGCTACTTGGAAAGCATGGTTTGGAGAATTTGTTCTGACTGTCGTTAAAATGAGACATTAAATCTCTCCTTTCTCATGAGGATATGAACGAAACTCATCATAGTAGATGCAAAAATTAGTTAAATGGTCATAGTAAAAACGCCTTATCATAAGGCGTTTTTTCTATTTTCTGCGTATTGATAATATCGTTTTAGTGAAACTTTTGATTTGAATCCAGCTAGTTTTATAATTTCTGACTCCGGAGTTTCTTTTTTTATTAAGTTTAAAATATAGGTGTTACGAAAGTGTTGTCCTGAGATTCCTTTGCGTAAATTAGCTCTAGATACTTCAAGGCGAATCATTTTTTGGATAGCGATTTCTGTTAATCCCTTCGGTGCATCATTTTCGTATACCCATCTGTATGTTCCACGATTAAAATCAAATGCGATAAATAATGGGTCATGGCTATGATATTTTGGACGAACGGGTTCAGGGATGCTTTTGTAATAAGCATATAGTTGTTTTTTGTCTTCGTTAGTTAATGTAATTGTTCTTTCTACCCCTGCGGTTGCTGGGATAGATAATGTGTTAGTTTCAAAGTGGACGTGATGCAGAGTTAATGCTGTAAGTTCCTGTAAGGATAATCCATAGTCGATTAATAAGTTTAAAATAACGATATTACGATCTATCAATAAAGGGCGCACAGGACGTTGTTTTTCTGAAAGTCCTTCCAATGAAGAGACTATATGTTTTAATCTTTTTTCCTCATCAGATGAAATGAAATCTTCATCGCGAAGCCTGCGGTCTGGTTGGATAGAAATTTCCATATTCTTTAATGGATTAGGGATGTTTAGAAAGTGATGCATTCTATTTAATACAATAAATACACGGTGCATCGTTTTCTCTGAGTAATGTCGATTCTTTTTTAAGTCGAAAAAATAATCTTCATAGTCTTTTGTACAAAGTGTAGCCCATATATTACTGGAAGGGAGCTTTTTGTTTTTTTTTAACCAATGTCCGAAATCTTCAATGTCATAAACATAACGTTTAATGGTTGAAGGTTTTCGGCCTTTATTCAATAAAAAAATAGAAAAGGCTTGTATTGTATCATGGAATTCCGTTGTCTCCATAGTCCCACCACCTTCATTATTTCTTATATTATAGCAAACTTTTCTGAAAATAGTCATTTGCAAGGGAGACAGGAATAATAATATTTGGTGAGTGGATAAAGCGAAATTTTAATCAGTGGGATTTTGTTAATCCATCGCTGATCATTAGCCTGCACCAATCGGGCATTTACGGGCAATTATCTGCCGCCTAACTTCCTAATATTTGCTGAATTTTGAGGTGGGAGTCTTACTGCTCGCAAATAGCGGGATAAAATGAGGTGATTGTATGGAACAATCGATGCGAAAGAAAAATAATAATCAAATTAATATTGTGTTAAATCATCGAAAGAAAATTTCTTTACCAGCCGCAGAAAATAAAACAGTAATTTCAAATGAAACTACTACGAAACATGAGATGCTGCAAAGAATTGAAGAAGAAATGGGAAAGCTTATTGGGATGGATGATATAAAAAAGATAATAAAAGAAATATATGCTTGGATTTATGTAAATAAAAAAAGACAAGAAATAGGGTTAAAGTCTGAGAAGCAAGTACTCCATATGTTGTTTAAAGGGAATCCAGGTACAGGGAAGACAACTGTTGCTAGAATGATAGGGAAATTGTTGTTTGAGATGAATATTCTATCAAAAGGGCACTTAGTTGAAGCTGAACGTGCGGATCTTGTAGGAGAGTACATCGGTCATACAGCTCAAAAAACAAGAGATTTAATAAAAAAAGCAATGGGAGGTATTTTGTTTATTGATGAGGCGTATTCATTAGCCCGAGGGGGAGAAAAAGATTTTGGGAAAGAAGCAATTGATACACTCGTAAAGCATATGGAAGATAAACAACACGGTTTTGTATTGATATTAGCCGGATATTCAAGAGAAATGAATCACTTTCTTTCATTAAATCCAGGTCTGCAATCACGTTTTCCGTTTATAATTGAATTTGCGGATTACTCAGTAAATCAGCTGTTAGAAATAGGGAAGAGGATGTATGAAGAACGTGAATACCAGTTATCGAAAGAGGCTGAATGGAAATTTAGAGATCATTTACATGCCGTAAAGTACTCATCGCAAATTACATCGTTTAGTAATGGAAGATATGTACGGAATATTGTTGAAAAATCGATTCGTACACAGGCTATGCGGTTGTTGCAAGAGGATACGTATGATAAATATGATTTAATTGGGATATCAAGTTGTGATTTGATGCTTGAAGAGGAGACGCACAGTACGTAAACTGTGCGTCTGTTTTTTGTATAAGTGCTTTTACTCTTTTTTTGCTTTTTCTTGATAAGATTTATGGAAGTGTTCCATTTTAGCGCTTTTTTCGTGTGCAGAATTAGGATCGTGTCCAATTTGACCTACTGAGCTTTTTTGAGCGCCTTTATTAACATGGTTTGTCATTTGTATTCACCTCGCTTTGAGGATTAGTATAAACATTATGTAAAGAAAAACTCATTAGAAAAGAAAAACCTCTTTACGATATGTAAAGAGGTTAGATTGCTATTTATGCATTGAACGTTCTTTTGTATCGATACGTCTATGCGGTAAATGCCATTTGTAATGAATAGAAACCATGCGGAAGCAAACAATTAAAATGAATAAGGTATATAGAGCCCAATCGCTAACAATAATTTGAGCGCCGATTAAGAAACCTGCTAGAATCGTCCAAAAGGCATATACTTCAGCTCGAAGGACGAGAGGTTTTCTGCGGGCTAAAAGATCGCGGATGATACCACCGCCAATACCAGTTAAAACAGCTGCTACGATTGTAGCGCTAATTGGTAAATTTAATTTTTGAGCATATAATGCTCCTTGTACGGCGAATGCTGATAAGCCGATAGCATCAGTGATATTTTCCCACTTTTTCCAATGTCTAATTAATTTATTAGGAAAAAGAAAAATAATCGTCATTGATAGTAGTGCGATTTGGAATAACATGTCTTGTTGCCAAAACGCGACAATCGGATAACCGATTAATAAATTACGAAGGGCACCTCCCCCAAATGCGGTTGCCATTCCTAAAATATACACCCCGAAAATATCATAATCCTCTTCCATTGCAACAATGGCTCCGCTTAGTGCGAAAGCGATTGTGCCTATGATGCTAAAAATCTCCCATGCCATGAATTTTCTCCCCCGCTAACTAGATGAAATGTGCTTCCTCTGCTATTATATTAGAAGGTTTAAATTTCGAAAAGGATGAGTGAACATATTTGATGGAAGAAAAAGAAAAAGTCATATTAGTAGGCTGTCAATTGCCACAAGATGATGATGAAAAGTTTATGCATTCCATGAAAGAGCTTGCATCGCTAGCGAAGACTGCACGAGCAGAATTGTTAGTGTCTACAACGCAAAAACGACCGAAGTTTCATCCGGCGACTTATATAGGTAAAGGGAAATTAGAAGAGCTTACAATGTTAACGGAAGAATTAGAACCGGATGTTATCGTATTTAATAACGAATTAACGCCGAGTCAAATTCGGAATTTATCCTCAGTATTAGATGCGAGGGTAATTGATCGAACGCAACTAATATTAGATATTTTTGCGCAACGTGCGAAGTCGAGGGAAGGTAAGCTTCAAGTAGAACTAGCTCAGTTGCAATATACAATGCCACGTCTTATGGGGCAAGGATTGTCTTTATCACGTCTTGGTGGTGGTATTGGAACGAGAGGGCCGGGTGAGACGAAACTTGAGACGGATCGTCGTCATATTCGATCACGCGTTGATGAAATAAAGAAACAACTTGCAGTTGTTGTGGAGCATCGAAAAAGATATCGTGAGAGAAGAAAAGATAATAAAGTATTTCAAGTTTCATTAATAGGGTATACGAATGCGGGAAAATCTACACTGTTTAATAGATTGACGGAAGCAGATACGTTTGAAGAAAACTTGTTGTTTGCAACGCTAGACCCGACGACAAGGAAGATGCAGTTACCTTCAGGTTATACAGTATTACTAACTGATACGGTGGGCTTTATACAAGATTTACCTACGTCATTAATTGCTGCTTTTCGTTCGACATTAGAAGAAGCTGGTGAAGCGGATGTTATTTTACATGTAGTTGATTCAGCGGATCCTAATTATGTAGGGCATGAGAAAACAGTAAAACAATTATTGTCAGAACTTGAAATTAATCATATTCCTATTATTACGTTATATAATAAAAAAGATGAATTACATCAAAACTTTATTCCGTTTCCGAAAAGTGACTTCTTAATGACTAGTGCCTTTGAACAAAGTGATTTATTGCATATAAAAGAAGCGATAGAAACGAAAATGAAGGAAGAAATGAATCGTTATCAAGTGGAAATTCCACCGAGTGAAGGTAAGTTGTTAACGCTATTAAAGACGGAGACGCTATTAATAAAGATGGAGTTTCTGGAAGATAAATTTGTATATAATTGCGTGGGGTATATTTTTGCTCATTCATCGCTTAATGTGCAATTAAAGAGATTTTTAGTGGAAGAAGGAGAAAATAAAAATGTTTGATCGTTTGAAAAATGGAGAAAAAATTGCTCCAATCGTAAAAGAAGTAGAGAGCCAGATTACAGAAGTACATAAACGCGCGGATGAAGTAATTGAAAGCAATCAGTTTCGAGTGTTAGAAAGTTTCCGTAAACATAAAATTAGTGACTCGCATTTTATTCCGACGACAGGTTACGGTTATGATGATATTGGCCGTGATACGTTAGAAAAAGTGTATGCGGATGTATTTGGAGCGGAAGCTGGTCTTGTTCGTCCGCAAATTATTTCAGGTACTCATGCTATTTCTACAGCGTTATTCGGTGTTTTACGTCCGGGAGATGAGTTATTGTACATCACTGGCAAACCGTATGATACATTAGAAGAAATCGTTGGTGTACGCGGAAAAGGTGTAGGTTCATTTAAAGAATATAATATTGGTTATAATGCAGTTCCGCTTACTGAAGAGGGGCTTGTTGATTTTGGAGCTGTTGCGACTGCAATTCATAGTAATACGAAGATGATTGGGATTCAGCGCTCAAAAGGTTATGCTACTCGTCCATCGTTTACTATTTCTCAAATTAAAGAGATGATAGCATTCGTTAAAGAAATTAAACCTGATGTTGTTGTGTTTGTAGATAACTGTTATGGTGAGTTTATTGAAGAGCAAGAGCCATGTCATGTAGGTGCAGATTTAATGGCAGGTTCGCTTATTAAAAACCCTGGTGGTGGAATTGTTAAAACTGGTGGTTACATTGTTGGTAAAGAACAGTATGTTGAAGCGTGTGCATATCGTTTAACATCTCCGGGAATCGGTGCGGAAGCAGGGGCATCTTTATACAGTCTGCAAGAAATGTATCAAGGTTTCTTCTTAGCGCCGCATGTAGCGGGACAAGCGCTAAAAGGTGCGATTTTTACAGCTGCATTTTTAGAGAAGTTAGGAATGAATACATCACCAGCATGGAATGCACCAAGAACAGATTTAATTCAGTCTGTTCAATTTGATGATAAAGAGCGTATGATTGCATTCTGCCAAGCGATTCAATATGCATCTCCAATTAATTCTCACTTCACTCCATATGCCAACTATATGCCGGGTTATGAAGATGATGTAATTATGGCTGCGGGAACGTTTATTCAAGGTGCAAGTATTGAATTGTCAGCTGATGGTCCAATTCGTCCGCCTTATGTTGCTTACGTGCAAGGTGGGTTAACTTATTCACATGTGAAGATTGCGATTTGTTCTGCAATTGATGCGTTAATTGAAAAAGAATTATTAACAATTTCTTAAGGGGAAGCTGTCGATTTCGACAGCTTTTTTCGTGTGAAAGTAATGATTAATCTCATTAGAAAAAAGAATGAAAAAATTTATAAAAAAATCATGTAAGAAAAGCTAACATCTATTGACACTAAACATAACATGGTATAAAATGAGAAGCAGTTAAGGCGAAGGAGGAACTGAAACAATGAAAGAAGATAGACGTTCTGCCCCGCTGTTTCCTATTGGTATTGTTATGGATTTAACACAATTATCTGCACGTCAAATTCGCTACTATGAAGAGCATAATCTTGTTTCTCCAACCCGTACAAAGGGGAATCGTAGATTATTTTCATTTAACGATGTAGATAAGTTGTTAGAGATTAAAGATTTATTAGATCAAGGCTTGAATATGGCTGGTATTAAACAAGTGTTACTAATGAAAGTAAATCAAACAGAAACAGTGAAAGTAAAAGAAGAAACGAAAGAAATTTCAAAAACTGAGCTTCGCAAAATACTTCGAGATGAACTACAACATACAGGTAGATTTAATCGGACTTCATTGCGACAAGGTGACATTTCAAGGTTTTTTCACTAAAGATAACTGATTCTGAAGGTGTTTAGAGGGACTAAGGAGGAATTTATAATGGCTAGGTACACAAGAGAAGATATTTTCCGTTTGGCGAAAGAAGAGAATGTAAAGTATATCCGCTTACAATTTACGGACCTTTTAGGAGTAATTAAAAACGTAGAAATTCCAGTGAGCCAATTAACAAAAGCTCTTGATAACAAAATGATGTTTGATGGATCTTCTATTGAAGGTTTCGTACGTATTGAAGAATCTGATATGTACTTATATCCAGATTTAGATACTTGGGTAATTTTCCCTTGGACAGCTGAAAAAGGAAAAGTAGCTCGATTAATCTGTGATATTTACAATGCAGATGGCACTCCATTTGATGGCGATCCACGTAACAACTTAAAGCGTGTATTAAAAGAAATGGAAGCATTGGGATTCTCAGATTTCAATCTTGGACCAGAGCCAGAATTCTTCCTATTTAAAGTAGATGAAAAAGGAAATCCAACATTAGAATTAAACGATAACGGTGGATACTTCGACCTTGCGCCGATGGATCTAGGGGAAAACTGTCGTCGTGATATCGTGCTTGAACTTGAAGAAATGGGCTTTGAAATTGAAGCGTCTCACCATGAGGTTGCTCCAGGGCAACATGAAATTGACTTTAAATATGCAAATGCAATTCGCTCATGTGATGACATTCAAACATTCAAACTTGTTGTAAAAACAATTGCTCGTAAACATGGTTTACACGCAACATTTATGCCAAAACCATTATATGGTGTGAACGGTTCAGGTATGCACTGTAACTTATCACTATTCAAAAATGGTGAGAACGTATTCTTCGATCAAAACGGTGACTTACAATTAAGTGATGATGCTCGTCACTTCATCGCAGGTATTTTAAAACACGCACCAGCATTTACAGCGGTAGCAAATCCAACTGTAAACTCTTACAAGCGTTTAGTACCTGGATACGAAGCTCCTTGTTACGTAGCATGGTCTGCACAAAACCGTAGCCCATTAGTACGTATCCCTGCATCTCGTGGTATTAGTACACGTGTAGAAGTACGTAGTGTTGACCCAGCTGCAAACCCATATTTAGTAATGGCTACATTATTAGCAGCAGGTCTTGATGGAATTAAAAACAAATTAACTCCACCAGCTGCAGTAGACCGTAACATCTATGTAATGACAAAAGAAGAGCGCGAAGAAGCAGGTATCGTTGACTTACCAGCAACATTAGCGCAAGCATTAGTTACATTACAATCTAATGAAGTAGTATGCGGTGCACTAGGAGAACATTTACTTGAGCACTTCATCGAAGCAAAAGAGATTGAGTGGGACATCTTCCGCACGCAAGTTCACCAATGGGAACGCGATCAATATATGTCTCTATACTAAGAGAGAAAAAAGCCTTGATACTACGGTATCAGGGCTTTTTTTATTTGTGGGCAAATATAAAGGCTTGTGAAATGAATTAGATGGGTGCCCGCAAAATGCCCGAAAAAAGTCATGTGGATTATTTAAAATGCGTGCTAGCTATGAATGAAAATGTGGAAGTTGAAATATGTTGTGGATGTATTTAATTCGAAAATTAAGTATTGAAAAATATAGTACCTTGCAATGAATAATACTAAGTGGTATATTATGGATATAACGGGTACCGTGTATTGAATAGTACTGAAATGAGAAAGGGGGATTGACCTTGAACGTTCAGTTTAAAAAAGGCGTGTTAGAACTGTGTGTTTTAGCACTTGTGAAACGTAAAGATTGTTACGGCTATGAACTTGTTCAGCAAATCTCAAATAAATTTTTAATATCGGAAGGGTCAGTGTATCCTTTATTACGTCGTTTAACGAAAGAAGGATATTTTCAAACGTATTTAAAAGAATCTACAGAGGGACCGCCTCGTAAATATTATCAACTAACTGAGCAAGGGGAAACGCAACTGAATTTGTTAGTAACGGAGTGGCGTGATTTTGCAAAAGGCGTACAAGAAATTATTGAAGGGGTGGAATGGGATGAGTAAAGAACAGTTTCTTAAAGAATTATCAAGTCATCTTAGAAAGTTACCGGAAGAAGAGAGGAAAGATATTTTATTTGATTATGAAGAGCATTTTCAGTTTGGAATAGAAGAAGGAAAAACTGAATCGGAAATAATAAAGGGCCTTGGCTCTCCGAAAGTAATTGCAAAAGACTTACTTGCTTTGTATCGCTTTGACGAAATGAAAAAGGACCCATCAACTACCAATATAACAAGGGCTGTTATGGCAGCGATTGGACTTAGTTTGTTTAATTTTATTATTGTGTTAGGCCCGTTAGTTGCAATTATTGCTTTTATATTTTCCTTCTGGCTCGGTGGAATTGCTAGTGTAGTGACACCATTTTTCGTTATTGGAAAAGTATTTATGGGTACTTTTATATGGTTGGATTTATTCGTTAGTATAACGTTTGTTGGAGTAGGTTTGTTGTTATGTATTATCGCTTATTATAGTACGAAGTGGTTTAAAAAGTTATGCGTACGTTATGTAATATGGAACTTCAAAATGATAAAAGGGGAGTAGATGATGAAGAAAATATTGTTAGTAGCTATCGCTTGTATCATTATTGGAGTAATAGGGATTTCACAAACATATGAAAAAGCAGTGCAAACTGCAGAAGAAGGAAATAAAGAAGACGTAATTAAAAACGAAACACTAAAAAATATAGAAGTTAAGTTAGATGCTGGGGATATTGTTGTCCAAAAATCTCCCGACTCTTCTTTTTATGTAAAGCAATCAGGAGATGTACGTAAACACGAGGTTCGTATTGCCGAAGATGGTGACACATTAAAAATTATTGGGGAAAGAGAAAAAGGTGCTTCATTTGATTTTTCTTTTTACGATTTTAGATTTCAAACGTCTACAATAACTCTCCTTGTGCCTGAACGTTCATACCAAGAGATAAAAATAAATTCATCAGCTGGACAAATAGAAATAAGTGATGTGAAAAGTGATTGTGTAAGTGTTGGGACACTCGCTGGAGAAGTAGATTTGAAAAATGTCACAGCAAAAAGTGTGGAAGGATCTTCAAAAGCTGGTGAGGTGAGCTTTAAGAAGGTAATAGGAAAAGTAACTGCGAAGTCGGCTAGCGGGGAAGTGCATATTATGGATCATGATCCTAAATATGATGTAGAGGCAAGTTCAACCGCTGGGGATGTAGATATTACTTTATTAGAAAAACCACAAGATGCAGTTATAACTGGGCAAAGTGCTGCTGGCGAAGTAATGATTTTTAATGAAGAAAATAAAAATATAACAATTGGCAATGGTAGTAAAAAGATTAGTGGTAAAACAGCTGCTGGCGATGTGACGATTGAAACTCGTTCATAAGAAATAAAATGTATGAAAATCTATCAAAATACAAAAAAGAAGATAATTACCGTATATAAATAAGGTAATTATCTTCTTTTATTATTCTTAATGTAAATCACGATATACGCCAATTACTTTTCCAATAACTGACACTTGTTTTAAAAGGATAGGTTCTAATGAAGAGTTTTCCGGTTGTAGACGGAAATGGTCTTTTTCTTTATAGAAACGTTTAACAGTTGCTTCGTTATCTTCTGTTAAAGCGACTACAATTTCACCGTTGTATGCAGACTGTTGTTGGCGAACAACAACTAAATCCCCATCGAAAATACCAGCTTCAATCATACTATCTCCGGAAATACGTAACATAAATACTTGGTCTGCTCCAGCAACAATGCTAGCTGGAAGTGGGAAATGATCTTCTACACTTTCAACTGCTGTAATAGGTAATCCAGCAGTAACTTTTCCGACAATTGGAACTTGAATAACAGATTGTGTCTCTGTATCCATTCGGTTGTCACCTAAAATTTCAATTGCTCGTGGTTTTGTTGGATCGCGTCGAATATATCCTTTTTCTTCTAGTCGTGATAAATGTCCGTGCACTGTAGAACTAGAAGCGAGGCCGACTGCTTGACCGATCTCACGTACGGAAGGTGGATATCCTTTTTCTTGTACTTTTAGCTTAATAAAGTCGAGAATGTCTTGCTGGCGTTTCGTTAACTTTTCCATGTTTTCTAACACCTCGTTTTCTTTCATTTTTCTTATTAATAAGTATAACATGCGAAAAAACATTCTACAAACATAAGTTCGAACGAAAGACGAATTTATGATACACTATAAGGAAAATATAGTGAGAAAGAAGGGTTCAAAATGAATGCAATTATTTATGCACGTGTGAGCACAACAAAAGAAGAACAGGAAACATCATTATTGCGTCAAAAAGATGAATTATTGCATTTAGCTGAGCGCTATCAAATGAATGTTGTAAAGGTGATTGAGGAGCAGGCTAGTGGTTATACAATTGAACGTGATGGCATATTAGAAGTGCTAGATACAATTCGCGATGAACAAGTTGATGTACTTCTCATACAAGATGAAACGCGCCTTGGTAGAGGGAATGCAAAGATTGCATTAATGCACTGTTTACATAAAGAGGGAATAAAAGTATATACGCATACGCATAATGGAGAATTAGAACTCTCTGACTCTGATTCGATGGTACTAGATATAATTGGGATTGTTGAAGAGTATCAAAGAAAGATCCACAATTTAAAAATTAAACGTGGCATGCAAAGAGCGGTAGAGAAAGGATTTCGTCCAGAGAATAATTTGAAAAATCGTCATTTAAGTATAGGACGTGAGAAAAAAGAAGTGCCAATTGAGGAAATTGTACGTTTACGCCGGAATGAATTAACTTTTGAAGAAATTGCAGCAACACTTCGTGGTTTTGGTCATGATGTTTCAAAAGCAACTGTACATCGAAGATATGTAGAACATACAAAGCAATTGCTTGATAAAGAGGACTAACTATTGTATGATAATAATCAGTTTTGAGTAAAAGGGGGATTCGAGATGCAAAGTCACGAACTCATTGAACGCATTAACTTCTTAGCGAAAAAAGCAAAAGCTGAAGGTTTAACTGAAGAAGAACAACGTGAGCGCCAATCGCTACGTGAACAATATTTAAAGGGATTTCGTCAAAATATGTTAAACGAACTTAAAGGAATTAAAGTTGTTAACGAAGAAGGTACTGATGTTACACCGGCGAAATTAAAAGCTTTAAAAAAGCAAGATAATGCAAAATTAAACTAAAAGATGGGCGGAGCCCATCTTTTTTATTTATTATATCCGTTATTTAATAACTTTCCAGTTGTTATTGACAGTTGCTTCTATCTTTTTATGCTTCAATATATAGTTAGCGATAAGTTCAGACATATCTGTTGGTATGTCTTTTATTACGTGCTTATTTTGAAACATAAAGAAGTTCCCTCCGCCACTTGCGCGATAATTATTCATAACGACGTCATATTCTTCATTCATATGAAGTGGAGCGCCTTTATACTGTAAGGATTCTACTCTCTCGCCAATTGGTTTGGAAATGTTTAATACGTACGAAATTCCTTCCCACATATCGTAATTATAGTGTTGCGGCTTTGGTTCTATGTAGGTAGGGTTTACGATGATAGTTCCATCTGCTTTTAATATGAAATAAGAAGCAGAGAGTTCAAGGGCATCTTTTATATCCGCTCCAGTTATTCTAATTACTTTTAATGTATTTGGATAAATATAATTAGAAACGATGTCACGCATTGTTACATATTTCGGGAAACCTGGAGATGTATTATGGAATAAGCTTGTACAAGAAATGGAAACATTAGCTATATCCATCTGTATTTTATTTATGAATTCAATAAAAGGATGGTCTTGCAAACGAGTTTGCATAGCATCTGAAATTTGCATGTTCCCATAGATTACTCCAATAGGTTGATCGAGCCAATTTTGTGTTTTTTCTTCATAATCGGCAACCAAGGAAAGAATATGTTGGTCAGCCTCAATTCCTTGTACGGGCAATAATTGTGAATCACTCTCTTTTTTTACCCATTTTTTTTCTGTTTTTTCGAATGTTACTGTTACTTTTCCAACGGAGTGTCCATTGCATCCAGTCTGTAAAATTGTTACACCATTCATTACGGTGTGAGCGATTTCCCGGTGTTGGTGGCCTGTTAGTAAAATGTCTATGCCTTCAATTTCATGGCACATTGCATATCCTTGGTTTTCACCTGTTAAAACTTCAGTCGGTACCCCAGTTTGTAAATCGCGTTCAAATCCCCCATGGTAGGCTACGACTAATAAATCGGGTTTCTCGTGTTCGCGAATGTAAGAAACCCATCTTTTTGTTGTTTCTAATGCATCTTCAAATTGTAAATCTTGAATGTGATGGGGTTGTTCCCAATTGGGAATGTAATGCGTTGTCATCCCTAAAATAGCAATTTTTATATTTGATTCAATATGTTTTATTATATATGGTTTCCCGAAATAAGGTTCTTTTCTGTTTTTATCTAAAATATTTGCTGATAGATACGGAAAGTTTGCAGTAGAAATAGCATTATTTAATATGTCCATTCCATAATTAAACTCATGATTCCCAATAACTGCAGCATCATAACGTAAATAGTTCGCTAATAAAGACATTGGATTTTTCTTATCTTCTTCATATGTAGCGTAATGATAAGTAAAGGGTGTTCCTTGTATGAAGTCACCGTTATCAATTAAAAGAACGTTTCTATTTTGGGAACGTTCTTTTTTTATAAGAGTAGAAATTTTAGCTAAACCAATTTCAGCTTGGGAGTTATCTTGGTAGTGAATTGGATAAACAGTGCCATGTATATCACTTGTTAATAAAATGTTTAAAGTTACAATTTGATTTGGATTCAATATCATTCACCTTTTCTATTGTTATCTACTAATTAAGCATATCAAATATATGAAGAGAATTTTAATGAGAATGTATAGAATGTGTAAAGATTCTGTAAATAAGAAAATATACGTGAAAATGTGTGATATATTTCTTCATGTTTACGGAAGGCAATTTTATAACAACAAAATTGGAGGCATTAATATGTTGAAAAAAGTTTTTGCAATGAGTACGACAGTTGTACTAGCGGCGGGATTATTAAGTGGTTGTGGAACGAAAGAATCAAGTGCAAGTAAAACTGAAGATACGAAAAAAGGTTATGTACCGAAGACTTTAAATGTTCAATTTGTTCCTTCTCAAAATGCAGATACGTTAGAGGCAAAGGCAAAACCATTGGAAAAGTTATTAAGTGATAAATTAAATGTTCCGGTAAAAGTTAGTATTTCAACGAATTACAATACAATTGTAGAAGCGATGGCGTCTAAGCAAGTAGATGTAGGGTTTTTACCTCCAACAGCGTATGTGCTAGCGCATGAGAAAAAGGCTGCAAACGTAATTTTACAAGCACAACGTTTTGGAGTAGATGATGAAACGGGAGCTCCTACAAAGGATTTAGTAGACTTTTATAAATCTGAGTTTGTAGTTAAGAAAGATTCAAATATTAACAGTGTAAAAGATTTAAAAGGTAAAAAAATTGGTTATCAAGATGTAACGTCATCAGCGGGGTATGTATGGCCTGCGGCTGTATTGTTAAAAGAGGGAATTGATCCGCTAAAGGATGTGAAACCTGTTACATTAAAAGGTCACGATCAGTCGCTGATTGCTCTTTTAAATGGTGATGTAGATGTATCTGTTGTATTCCAAGATGCTCGTAATATTGTGAAAAAAGATTATCCGAATATATTCGATCAAACGAAAATAGTGAAATTTACGGAAAAAATTCCTAACGATACGATTTCGGTACGTTCTGATTTAGATGCAGAGTGGAGTAAGAAATTACAGGACGCTTTCATTGAAATAGGAAAGAATGAGGAAGGTCACAAAATCATTAAAGAAGTATATTCACATGAAGGATATGTTAAATCTGATGATAGTAAATTTGATATCGTTCGTGAATATGGAAAGAAAGTAAAAACGCAATAATACATATGGAAATGGCAGCTAACTGGAAGGTGTATGTTTCCAGTTAGTTTGCCATTTTGAATACATAGAAGGTAGGTAAGATGTGTGATAGAATTTCGAAATGTTTCCAAAATGTATCCGAATGGTACAAAAGGATTGAATAATATAAACTTGAACATTCAAAAAGGTGAGTTTGTTGTAATGGTAGGGCTGTCGGGGGCTGGAAAGTCTACACTTCTTAGGTCGGTAAATCGCCTTCATGAGATTACAGAAGGAGAAATCTTGATTGAAGGTGAGTCTATTACTGCTGCGAAAGGAAAAGAATTACGACGCATGCGCCGGGATATTGGTATGATTTTTCAAAGTTTTAACCTTGTAAAACGATCAACGGTTTTGAAGAATGTATTAGCTGGGCGTGTTGGATACCATTCGACTTTTCGTACAACGTTAGGTCTATTTCCAAAAGAAGATTTGGAGCTTGCCTTTCAATCGTTAAAAAGGGTGAATATTTTAGAAAAAACATATGCGCGAGCTGATGAATTATCAGGAGGACAACAGCAACGTGTATCGATTGCTAGAGCGTTGGCGCAAGAAGCAAAAATCATATTGGCAGATGAACCTGTTGCGTCGTTAGATCCGCTAACAACAAAGCAAGTATTAGATGATTTGAAAAAAATTAATGAAGATTTTGGGATTACAACAATTGTAAACTTACATTCTATTGATTTAGCTAGGCAATATGCGACACGCATTATTGGATTACATGCAGGCGAAATTGTTTTTGATGGTTCAGTAGAAGAGGCAACGGATGAAAAATTTGCTGAAATTTATGGAGACGTAGCGCAGAAAAGTGAATTATTAGAGGTGGCAGTTAAATGAATGACGCGACGATATATTCGAAATCGATACCGAAGCCGCCGAGTAAGTTGAAACATATGTTAACGGCTATTCTAGTCATTTTACTGTTGTGGGGAAGTAGTGTACAGGTCGACGCATCATTTTCAAAACTAGTAGTTGGTTTTCCTAATATGATTGATTTGTTAAAAGAGATGGTGCCGCCTGATTGGAGTTATTTTCAAGTTATTACAACAGCGATGTTAGATACAATACGTATGGCGATTATTGGGACGACTTTAGGAGCGATTTTAGCTATTCCACTGGCACTATTTGCGGCAAGTAATGTGTTTACTAGTACATTTTTGTACGGTCCAGCTCGATTGGTTTTAAATTTTATCCGAACGATACCAGATTTATTATTAGCGGCAATTTTCGTAGCTATTTTTGGAATAGGACCACTTCCAGGTATTTTAGCTCTTACTTTTTTCTCAATTGGGCTCGTGGCGAAATTGTTGTATGAGTCAATGGAATCGATTGATCCAGGTCCATTAGAGGCGATGACAGCAGTAGGAGCAAATAAAGTGCAATGGATTGTGTATGGGGTAATTCCGCAAGTGAAAGCACATTTTGTCTCCTATGTTCTTTATACATTTGAGGTGAATGTACGTGCAGCAGCTGTTTTAGGTTTAGTAGGAGCGGGTGGTATTGGGTTGTATTATGACCGTACACTTGGATTTTTACAATATCAACAAACTGCATCTATTATTATTTATACTCTTGTTGTTGTATTGTTAATTGATTATGTAAGTACATTGTTGCGGGAGAAATTATAATGAGTAAAACGACGATAATTGTACCAAAACCGAAGAAACCGAGTGTGTATCGCTGGTTTATTTTTATAGCACTTGCATTTGTTTATGTATGGGCTTTTTCAGGAGTCCCGCTAGAGGGAATAAAGGATACGGCAGGAGAAATTACAAAAGCAATTATGACAGGTGTATTGAATCCAGATTGGTCGTATGTATCTTTGCCAGATGGTGAAGATTTATTACATGGCTTAATTGATACGTTGGCAATTGCGATATTAGGTACATTTATTTCTGCCTTTTTATCTGTTCCATTCGCTTTTTGGGCGGCAACGAATATGAGCAGTGGAAAATTAACGGCAGGAACTGGGAAATTTGTACTTAGTTTTGTTCGTACATTTCCTGAATTAGTTATGGCTCTTTTATTTATAAAAGCTGTTGGACCAGGCTCCTTTGCCGGAGTTCTAGCTTTAGGATTACACTCTATCGGAATGTTAGGGAAATTATATTCAGAAGGAATTGAAAATATAGATAAAGGACCGACGGAAGCGTTAATAGCTACAGGTGCGAATCGCTTTCAAATACTTTGGTATGCAGTATTGCCACAAGTATTACCGGATTTTCTATCGTATACGTTATACAGGTTCGAAATTAATGTACGATCCGCTGCCATTTTAGGTGTTATTGGAGCAGGTGGGATTGGCACGCCTCTAATTTTTGCACTGAGTTCACGCAATTGGTCTCGTGTGGGGATTATTTTATTGGGTATCATTTTAATGGTAATTATCATTGATTATATTTCAAGTTCGATACGGAAGAAAATTGTATAATTTATTTTAAGCACCTATAAAAGGTGCTTTTTTATATAATAAGAATAATAAATGTGAGCAATAGGGGGGATAATTTGGCTTTACAGCACGAGTTTGTATTTGTTTCGAATGAAAAAAAGGGTTGGATTTTATAGGTATAGATTGGATTGAACTTTGTTTTCTATATAAAGAAGAGGCAACGATAGATGAGTGTGTTGTATTAAGTGATGAGCTAATCGTATATCTATTAGATTTTACCCATTGGATTCCGACCTATTATCCAGCGAAAAGAGCAGAAGGATTTGGAATTCACTATTATGGTATTACGAAAATAGAACAGCAAGGAGCAGTGATAGCAGAACAGTTATTTTGTTCGCTAGTTAACATGTTTTCTCTAGCGCCAGAAACAATCGAACTGATAGGGCAGTTTCAATGGGGAAATGATAATAATACTGATGGAGAATATGAAAGATACGTATTTGATCGAGATAAATTATGCCAAGATTTAAATTCTTTTATTCGTTTGCTTTGCAGAGTGAAAAATGGGGAAGGATATATTTTGCATTAAGGAATTTGAAAATGATGAATAAATATACAGATAATTCCCTTTCTTTTTAAAATAAAAACAATGAAAAAGTATGTCATATTGAATACCCATACATTCCCGAAATCATTGATTTTTTTATGAAAAACCAAAAAAATATCAACATATTTGTCGATACATGTTGTATAATCTTGCGTGGGAAGCTATCATATAAATGTATAAAACGTTTACTAATATAAGCGAAGGGAAGAATAGCATGTCACATTCAATCGAACAACTTTCTATCAACACGATTCGCACATTATCCATCGATGCGATTGAAAAAGCAAACTCTGGTCACCCAGGAATGCCAATGGGTGCAGCACCAATGGCTTATACATTATGGACTCAATTTATGAAACACAATCCAAATAACCCAACGTGGTTTAACCGTGATCGTTTCGTATTATCTGCAGGTCATGGTTCAATGTTACTATATAGCCTACTTCACCTATCTGGTTATGATGTAACAATGGATGACTTAAAGAACTTCCGTCAATGGGGAAGCAAAACTCCAGGACATCCTGAGTACGGTCATACAGCAGGTGTAGACGCAACTACTGGTCCACTTGGACAAGGTATTGCAACTGCTGTAGGTATGGCAATGGCTGAAAGACATTTAGCGGCTAAATATAACCGTGATGCGTATAATGTAGTAGATCATCATACATACGCTATTTGTGGTGATGGAGATTTAATGGAAGGCGTTTCTGCTGAAGCATCTTCATTAGCTGCTCATTTACAATTAGGTCGTCTTGTTGTGCTTTATGATTCAAACGATATTTCATTAGATGGCGATTTAAATCGTTCATTCTCTGAAAGTGTAGAAGATCGTTACAAAGCATACGGATGGCAAGTAATCCGTGTTGAGGATGGAAACGATATTGAAGCTATCGCGAAAGCAATCGAAGAAGCGAAAGCTGACGAAAAACGCCCAACGCTAATTGAAGTAAGAACGACAATTGGTTTCGGTTCTCCAAACAAATCAGGAAAATCAGCTTCACATGGTTCTCCACTTGGTGTAGACGAAACAAAATTAACGAAAGAAGCATATGCTTGGACTGCTGAGCAAGACTTCCATGTAGCAGAAGAAGTATATGACAACTTCCGTAAAACTGTACAAGATGTTGGTGAAACTGCGCAAGCCGCGTGGAACACTATGCTAGGTGAATATGCACAAGCATACCCAGAATTAGCAAACGAATTACAAGCGGCAATGAATGGTCTTCTTCCAGAAGGTTGGGAGCAAAACTTACCAACTTATGAATTAGGATCAAAAGCAGCAACTCGTAATTCTTCAGGTGCTGTAATTAATGCAATTGCAGAGTCTGTACCATCATTCTTCGGTGGATCTGCTGACCTTGCTGGTTCTAACAAAACATACATGAATAACGAAAAAGACTTTACAAGAGATGATTACAGCGGAAAAAACATTTGGTACGGTGTACGTGAGTTCGCAATGGGTGCAGCAATGAACGGTATTGCACTACATGGCGGTTTAAAAACTTACGGTGGTACGTTCTTCGTATTCTCTGACTACTTACGTCCAGCAATTCGTCTTGCAGCATTAATGCAATTGCCAGTAACGTATGTATTCACACACGACAGTATCGCTGTTGGTGAAGATGGTCCAACACATGAACCAATCGAGCAATTAGCAGCGCTACGTGCAATGCCAAATGTATCTGTTATTCGTCCAGCTGATGGTAACGAATCTGTTGCAGCTTGGAGACTAGCTCTAGAATCTACAAACAAACCAACTGCTTTAGTATTAACTCGTCAAGACCTTCCAACATTAGAAGGTGCAAAAGACGATACGTATGAAAAAGTAGCAAAAGGTGCCTATGTAGTTTCTGCAAGCAAGAAAGAAACAGCTGATGTAATCTTACTTGCATCTGGATCTGAAGTAAGTCTAGCTGTTGAAGCGCAAAAAGCGTTAGCAGTAGACGGCGTTGACGCAGCTGTTGTCAGCATGCCATCTATGGATCGTTTTGAAGCTCAAACAGCTGAGTACAAAGAATCTGTATTACCAAAAGCAGTAACAAAACGTTTCGCAATCGAAATGGGTGCTACATTCGGATGGCACCGTTACGTAGGTCTTGACGGAGATGTGTTAGGTATCGATACATTCGGTGCTTCTGCTCCTGGTGAGAAGATTATGGAAGAGTATGGATTTACTGTAGAGAACGTTGTTCGTAAAGTAAAAGAAATGCTTTAATGATTTTAGAAAAATCTCTCCGGCATGGAGAGATTTTTCTATGTAAATGAGTTTTTTCGACAGAAAAAGTTTTTTATCTCTCCGCAGTCAGACAATCATTGCAAAATTTCTTCTATATAATGAAGGGAAAAGGTTGTCCAGATTGGGAGGCGAAAGATGAAAACGTATGAATTGTATTTAATTCAAGAGGATATTGCGAAAGCTTACTTTGGTCGTGAATATTTGTTTTTTGATTTATTTGCTAGATTTTCAGAATCTGGGTCCCTTTCGGAGAGAAAAGTGTTATATAAACAAATGATGTATATAACGATGCCATTACAAGTAATGAAAATTCACCATAAATTAGAACAAGCTTTGCGCGTTCTTGGTAAATATGATCGAACACATCATACACATACACTTTATACAGGAGCGGAATACGGCGAAATAATGGTGAAACCGCACTATATTCGCATGAATACCTCTGGAAACGTTTCTATGGAAACGACTTTCTTTGAGGTGTTAAGAAAGTGTGAATTAACATTTTTAGCTATGGATTATGAAAATACAAAGTACGGATGGCTGAACCCTCTAAAACAAGTACGAACATATGTGTAAAAAATGTCGAATTGTATCTTGTCTTATTGAAAAGGTTTTAGTACACTGTAAGGTAGACAACATGAAGGAGGAAAATATATGCCAATTTGGTTAGGTATTCTAGTGGGCGTAGTAGCACTAGTAGCAGGCGTGGCGTTAGGATTTTTCATTGCCCGCAAATACATGATGAACTACTTAGAAAAAAATCCACCAATTAATGAACAAATGTTAAAAATGATGATGATGCAAATGGGACAAAAACCTTCCCAAAAGAAAATCAATCAAATGATGAGCGCGATGAATAAGCAACAAACGAAATAAGCGCTAAAAGACACTCGCTAAGAGTGTCTTTTCTTTTTGTTAGTTATGTAGTTTAAAACTTTTAAAAATTCAGTATTTTTGGTAAACTGAAAACATCGCTCATTTTAAGGGAGGAGGATAAAAATGAAGGTATTTATTAATTTAGCGTGGTTTTTTAAACAAGAAAAACGAGCGTACATAATCGGAATTATTATGTTATTTGGTGTCGCGCTTCTTGAACTTGTAGCTCCGAAAGTACTAGGTATTGTAGTAGATGAAATTAATAATGGAACATTAACATCTGAAGAATTGTTGAAGTGGGTTATTCTGTTAGTAGTTGTAGGGATTACTATGTACATATTACGTTATTTATGGCGTATTATGATTTTTGGATCTTCGTTAAAACTAGCCCGTCAATTACGAAAGAATTTATATGAACATTTTACAAGGATGAGCCCATCTTTCTATCAATCACGTCGTACGGGTGATTTGATGGCGCATGCGACTAATGATATTCAGGCGATTCAACAAACTGCTGGATCGGGCGTTTTAACACTTGTTGACTCATTAGCGGTTGGGGGATGTGTACTCGTAGCGATGGGTTTTACAATTAGTTGGAAGTTAACATTGTTAAGCTTAATTCCAATGCCGATTGTAGCGATTTCGACAAATTATTATGGAACGTTATTACATAAAAGGTTTCATAAAGCGCAGCAATCGTTTTCAGAAATCAATGATAAAGTGCAAGAGAGTATGAGTGGGATGAAGGTAATTCGATCACTTGGACAACAGAAAGAAGATTTACAAGCATTTAGAAAAAAATCAGAAGATGTTGTACATAAAAATATGTTAGTCGCACGTATTGATTCGTTGTTTGATCCAACAATCTCTCTTATCGTTGGATTTTCTTTTTTAATTGCAGTGTGTTACGGGTCAGTATTAGTTGTGAGGGGTGAATTAACTGTAGGTGATCTCGTTACATTTACAACGTATTTAGGTACCCTCGTTTGGCCAATGTTAGCCTTTGGATGGTTGTTTAATATTATGGAGCGTGGGCGTGCTTCGTATGACCGTGTAGAAAAAATTCTCTCGCAAAAATCAGATGTAGTAAATAGAGAAGATGCTGTACATAAAGTAGCAAGCGGTGATGTTACATTTGCGGTCGATTCATTTTCATATAAGAAAAATGAACTGTTACAGCTAATAGATGTTCACTTTGATTTGAAGAAGGGTGAAACACTAGGAGTTGTCGGACGTACAGGAGCAGGGAAAACGACTTTATTAAAATGTTTAATCCGTGAGTATGATCATTTTAGTGGTGAATTAAAAGTTGGGGAGCGGGATATTCGCGAGGTAACACTTTACGGTGTCCGTTCTGCCATTTCATACGTGCCGCAAGATCATTTTTTATTTTCAGCGAGTATTGGGGAGAATATTGCCTTCGGAAAGGCGGATGCTACATATAATGAAATAACCCGCGCTGCAGAGATTGCTTGTATTCATAATGACATCCTCCAATTTTCAGAAGGGTATGAAACGGTAGTAGGAGAAAGAGGCGTTTCGTTATCTGGAGGTCAAAAACAGAGAATCTCTATTGCACGTGCTTTATTAACGAATGCGGAAATTTTAATTTTAGATGATTGTTTATCAGCGGTAGATGCAAAAACAGAAGAAACGATTTTAAATGCATTAAAGAGGGAAAGAGCAGGAAAAACAACGATTATTACTGCTCATCGTTTAAGTGCAATTCAACATGCCAATCTTATACTTGTTGTGGATGAAGGCAGAATTGTGCAACGAGGTACACATGAACAATTAATGAAAGAAAACGGTTGGTATAAAGAAATGTACGAGAGCCAGCAGTTAGAAGCATTAGTCGAGAAAGGAGGCGTATGATGACCGGGAAGAAGCGGAGTGATTTAAGTAGATTACTTTCTTATATGAAGCCATATAAAAGGTTACTATCTTTAGCATTTATCTTTTTAGTTGGTGCAACTGTAACTGAAATGATGGGTCCTTTTTTAATTAAACAATTTCTTGATGAACATTTAGTACCACGTAACTTTGATCAATCAGCACTTGTTACTCTATTTGTAGTGTATCTTATTGCTCACTTATTAAAAGTATTATTTACTTATTTAGACTTATTGTATTTTCAAAATATCGCTTTTAAAATTGTTCAAGATATGCGTGTTGAAGTATATAATCATGTTCAAAAGTTGTCATTAAGTTTCTTTGATCGTACGCCGATTGGTACGCTTGTATCGCGCATAACGAATGATACGGAAGCAATTAAAGATTTTTATGTCAGTGTATTATCCACATTTGTCAAAAATGTAGTCTTTTTAATAGGTATTTTAGTAGCAATGTTTTTATTAAATGTAAAACTAGCTCTATTTTCTCTCGTATTAATTCCGATAATGTTTGCAATTATGGTGCTATATCGCCGGAAGAGTGCAGCCTTTTATTTAGAAGTACGTAATCAATTAAGCGTGTTAAATGCAAAGTTGAATGAGTCCATTCAAGGAATGAATATTGTTCAAGTGTTCAGGCAAGAAAAGCGTATGAGAAAAGAGTTTGAAGAAGTGAATAATAAACATTATAGTGCAGGGCGACGGACGTTAAAGTTAGACGCGTTACTTTTACGTCCAGCAACTGATTTAGTTCATATTGTGGCTATTGCATTAGTACTTGGTTTATTTGGAATTGATGCTTTGAAGAGTCCTGTTGAAGTAGGTGTCTTATATGCGTTTGTTAACTTTATACATCGTTTCTTCCAGCCTGTAAATGAGATGATGATGAAATTATCATTTTTCCAACAGGCACTTGTTTCATCATCACGTGTATTTCATTTAATGGATGAGAAAGATTTAGCTCCAGTTCAAAAAGGGGATGGAAATCCTCAAGTTGTTAATGGAGAAATTGAATTTAAAAATGTTACTTTTTCGTATGATGGAAAACGTGATGTTTTAAAAAATGTATCTTTTCACGTGAAACAAGGGCAAACAGTTGCTTTCGTTGGGCACACTGGTAGCGGAAAAAGTACTATTATGAATTTGTTAATGCGATTTTATAATATTAAGTCCGGAAATATTGTAATAGATGGTGTAGATTTAGAGAGATTTGAAGAAAGAGAAATTAGAAAGAAAATAGGACTCGTATTGCAAGATGCATTTTTATTTGCGGGAAATGTAAAACAAAATATTCGTATGTACAATGAAGAAATTACGGATGAAGAAGTAAAAGAAGCGGCACAATTTGTGCAAGCGAATACGTTTATTGAAAAATTACCAGAGCAGTATGAAACAGAAGTAGTAGAAAGAGGAGCTGCATTTTCTAGTGGTCAACGCCAATTAATTGCTTTTGCTAGAACGATAGCAACGAATCCGAAAGTATTAGTATTAGATGAAGCAACAGCTAATATTGATACAGAAACAGAAGATGCGATCCAAACAGCATTACAGCAAATGCGAAAAGGGAGAACGACTATAGCAATTGCACACAGATTATCTACAATTCAAGATGCAGATCAAATTTTTGTTATGCATGATGGAGAAATAGTAGAAAGAGGAACACATCAAGAATTACTGAGTGAGCAAGGGTTGTATTATAATATGTATTTACTACAAAATAAAGGAAGTTTACAAAAGGCCTTGTAATTATAAGGCCTTTTTACTTTGTTTATAAAATATGTTTGCTCTCAATGTCTATAGTAGAAACGTCGTGACCCTTTATTAAAGTTGTACATATTGTATGTATACGAAATGAAAAAAATTGATAGGAGCTTTTATATGCAAGATAGATCTAGTTCAAATATTACGTTTATCGATGTGTCTCATTGGCAAGGGAACATTGATTGGAATGCAGTGAAGGGATCGGGTATTTCAGCGGCGTATGCAAAAGCGACAGAAGGTGTGAATAATCTTGATCCTACTTTGGTTCAAAATGTACAAGCAGCACGAAATGCGAATGTATTAATCGGTGCATACCATTTTGCACATCCAGAACTAAATGATGCAATTTCAGAAGCGAAACATTTTGTGAACATATTACAAAGCAATCAGACAGACTTAATGCCAGTTTTAGATTTAGAATCACCGATAGATCCGAGTAATAGTAATTTAACTGGTACTGCTATATCTAATTGGGCAAGAAGTTTCATAAATTATGTGAAACAGGCTACTGGAAAAGATGTCATGTTATATACAGGAGTTTGGTATATTAATGAGTTTGGAATTAACGGATTAAGCGATATTCCACTTTGGATTTCTAAATACTCTAGTACGCCGCCTGCTGATGCTGGTGGATGGACAGAGTGGACAGCATGGCAATACACAGATTCTGGTCAAATTTCAGGTGTATTAGGAAATTGTGACGTATCAGCAGCGGTTTCATTAGAAGCTTTGCAAGGAAATGGAACAAATGGTGGTGGAAATGTTTCTCCACCTAGTACTGCTACTGCAGTCTACGGCGTTGCTGTAATTAAAGGCGATAATGTAAATTTACGGAGTGGACCATCTTTACAATCTAGTGTAATTCGCCAGCTAAATAGAGGAGAATCATATGAAGTTTTGAATGAACAAGATGGTTGGCTTGCTTTAGGTGGAAACGAATGGATATACTATGATCCAAGTTACATTCAGTATAAACATTATGTGGCGACTATTACTGGTGATAATGTGAATCTGCGGGATGCTCCATCATTAAATGGAAATGTTATAAGACAGTTACATCACGGTGAGGCTTATAGAGTATGGTGTAAGCAAGATGGCTGGCTTGGGTTAGGTGGAAATGGCTGGATATACTATGATCCAAGTTATATTCAGTATGGTGTACAATAAAATGCACGTAAAAGGTATCTCGCCTGAGATGCCTTTTATTCTGCTATTTGCGGGCAGCCTGAAACAATCAGTGGGGAATGGGGAAAATCGCTTATTAAAGTCTCGCTTCATTAAAAATATGTGATTTTTACAAAGTGTATATTGAAAACATAGTATAATATAATGGATGTTTATAAAAATAAATGAAAATGGAATAAAGGAGTAAAGATATGGATTATGTGCTAATAGGTGTGGTTTTATTATTATTAGCTGTAGTATTCGTGCTGTTCTATAAAAATAAACAGCTAGAATCAGAGAGTCAGCAAGTAGAATTTGAAAAGAAACAAGCAATTGAAACGTATGAAACTGAAATTGCAGCTACGGTTACAGAGCATAAAGAACAACAAAATACATTGAAAAATATAGAACAGAAGAAATACAATGATTTACAAATAAGTGCAGCTAGAGAACTTGAAAATATGCGTATGATGAAAAATCAATTAGCTGTGCAACATAGTAAAGAACGCAGTGAAATGCAAGAAAAACATAGTAACGAAATTCATATGTTTCAAAAGTTAATTGCAAATTTGCGAGAGTATACGAAAAATGGAGCTGAAGTGAATACACACGAAACATTACATTATATGAAGCGTGGCTTCGTAGAGCAAGGCATAATACTAGACACTGAATTTCATATTATGCCAAATGTTTTTATTAGAAATCAGCATGGAGGAAATGATTGTCGCATTCATCATCTTGTCTTAAGTAAAACGGGTATGTATCTACTTGAGACGAAAGAATGGACAGGGAAATTAATTCATGGCTTAACGAAAGAAAATGCTAGTATATATTCATTTATGATTGATGAAATTGGCAAGTATCAACAAGAAGTAGAGAAAGAAGAGACATTTGAATGCGTTACAGGTGAAGATTCATTAACGATACAAGTGAAAAATGAAGGGAATCCAGTATATAGAGCGAAGAAACTATCTCATATTCTATACAATTGTTTGAAAGAAATACAAGTTGATATTGTAAAGGAAAAAGTAAAACCGATTGTGTATTTTTATAATGAGAGTGGGAAAGAAGTGCTAGATCTGTCTGAAGAAAAAACGCCGAGATTAAAAGATAGAGAGCAAATTGTAACGTTCTTCAGAAATGAGATCTTAACAGGGAAAGTAATATATACAGATCAAGAGTTAGAAAAACTTCGAGAAATCATTAGCCGGATGAATTATAAAATAAATTAAAAAGAGGTGGGCTTTTTGAGTGCCATATTGAGGGGTATTTTGTATGTTTATGTTTGTTTGTATATACTAATGTATCTTGCGTTTATGTTTGTTATTGATGTGGTTCATATGTCAGTAAGTGTAAAAAGTATGTTTGTAGTAGTCATGCCATTTGCTATATTAGTCGTAATTCAAAAGTTCGTCTTACGTACTTCTGTAAATCGTAATACAGAAAAAAAGCAAATGCTAGGTGTAATGATAGTAGGTTGTATTCTATTGATAGTGTGCACTGCGCAATTAAGTATGAATACATACACCTCTAAGTTTAATCAAGATCGGTGGTTACATGCTGAAGAGAAAAGGGTACATATGGTAGATGATCTAATGCAAAAATATAAATTAACAGGGAAGTCAAATGAAGAAATCACAAAATTATTAGGAACGCCTACTGAAACGAGAAATGGAGAAGAAGGGATTACCACTTCGTACTATCTTGGAAATGAACGTGGCTTTATTTCAATAGATAGTGAACAGCTTGTTTTACAATTTGATAGAGATGGTAGAGTTATGGAATATAAGGTGCATAGAGGTTAAAGAAATGTAGAGGGAAGCTATATATTATAGCTTCTTTTTATATTCCAATATAGTAAATGTAGGCAAATAGTAGTCATTCCTATCTATACGAATCGGAATGAGTCTGTTATATTGTAAATGGTTATGTAGTTTAATAGTTTACTAGATGTCCTATATTTTGGTTGAGGAGGGGGAAATTAACACGAATTTAATTATGGCGTGTTAAGTATTATTATGAAAAAAAGATTTTATAATGTTTTAGCTGCATCGATTGTATTTAGCGTGGTAACGATTCCGAATTATTCCTATGCTAATGAGTTGGAAAAAACTGTAGCGGTTTCACCTGATGAACAAGCTTTAAAAAGTATTGAAAACCATATGAAAGAGGAAGATGGTCGAGGAGAAGATACAGGAGTAAAAAATGAAGTGCAAGGCGAATTTCTTGTACAAATAGTGAAAGAAGTACCTTTATATGATTCTAGTAATTTTCAAAAAGAGACAGGGGTTCACATTTCGAATCAAGTTGTAAAAGCTGAGAAGAGAAAAGGAAACGCTTACTATGTTCGGACTTCATCTGGAACTGGATGGATAGAAAATAGTGAGGGGAATGTAGAGGTTAAAGAATTTCACCCTTTATTAAGTGAAAAGTTGGTTATTAATGAAGTAACCTCTACTTACTCTGAACCATTTACTTCATACAAAGAAGAAAATGTATTGGAGCCACAAAATATTCAAGCAATTGGACAGGCCGGAGAATGGTTCCAAGTAAAAATAAATGATGAGATAAAATGGATTTATTCACCTTCAGCAAAATTTGAAGGAACAAAAGCTTCAATTATTCAAGAGGCAACACCAGCACGTACAAAACGTGCAGCAGTTATGTATGCTGCACCAATAGAAGAGAAAACAACGGATATTTATGGTGTAACTTTAAAAGAAATGATTGTACCGAAAGGAAATGAAAATATCCGTCCCGGTTATGCGATGAAGCCGAAGTATATTACGATTCATGAGACAGATAATTACAGTGTTGGGGCAAATGCTAAAAACCATGCAATATATTTATATAACCAAGCGACGGGAACGGAAGATCGTTCAGCGTCATGGCACTTTACGGTAGACGATAAAGAGATTTATCAACATCTTCCATTAAACGAAAATGCTTGGCATGCAGGAGATGGAGCAGAAGGAACTGGAAATCGAGAATCAATTGCGATTGAAATTGCTGTAAACGAAGATGGTGATTATAATAAAGCTGTTGAAAATGCTCGTAAATTAACAGCTTATTTAATGGGAGAATTACATATTCCTTTAGAAAATGTGAAGAAACATCAATTCTGGAGTGGAAAGAATTGTCCGGCTATTATGATTAAAAATAATGCGTGGGAACCATTCTTACAAGGAACAAAGGTTTATTATGATGCGAACCATAAAGATGATATAACAGGTGGTTGGTACGAAGCAGACATTCGTGAATTAGATAAACGAGGCATTATGATTGGGGATGGGAAAGGTTCTTATTGGCCAGAGCGTCTTGTCACACGTGGCGAATTTGCGAATTTAATTTCAAGATCATTACAGTTACCTGAAGGATCATCGAATTTTAATGATTTAAATACAGCACATCCATCGCTAATAGATGGTATTAATCGTGCAGCAACTGCTGGGATAATAAGTGGTAGAGGAAATGGGACGTTTGCTCCAAATGATACGATTAAACGAGATGAAGCTGTTATCATGATTGATCGTGCACTGCAATATAAAAAAATTAAAGGTAACTTAGTTCCGTTACCATTCTCGGATCAAGATTTAGCATATGATAAACAAGCTGTACAACGTGTTTATGGATTAGGTATTGTAAAAGGAAATGAAAATAATGAATTTATGCCGAAAGGTTCTGCAACGCGTGGAGAATCGGCAGCATTTATTAATAGAATGTTAAAAGTAATAGAAAGTAAATAATGAAAAAGCACTCGCTTTTGCGAGTGCTTTTTTATTTTTCAATATGTTACGGAAGGGAGAGAAGGATTTTGAGTGGAATAAGGAATGAAAGCGGAGGTGATGCATATATATGGATGCATTGGGTTGTTTTTATCTCGCTATTTGCGGGCAATAAGACTCCCACTTCAAAGTTTCACTTTATCATATTGTATAAATGAAAAGGAGGTAAGACGGTGAAAGCAATCCCGACTGATGTCCTGAGTAAAGAATTAATGGAAAGAGAAGGAGTTATATCTATTACAGTAAAGGAATTTGAAAAGATAGAAGTAGCTGGAGTAGTAGTTGCTGGTCCGGCAGTTATTTTGATTAATCAAGATTAAGTACATATTATTGAAATAAAAAGCATCCATCTAGGATGCTTTTTATTTGTATACAAGGAAGAATATGATGGATAATTGCTTTACTGGAGGGAAAGTCTGTGGCAATTATTATAACGATGTTAGTAATGGGAGTTTTATTAGGATTTGTTGGAGCAGGGGGAGCTGGTTTTATTATCGCAATACTCACTTTAGTATTCCACATTCCTATTCATGTTGCGCTTGCAACGTCTTTAACTGCAATGGCATTTACGACATTATCTGGGGTTATAAGTCATTATCGTGAAGGAAATGTTGTAGTTACTATAGGAGGGATTGTTGGTGGATGTGGAGCACTTGGTTCTTATATTGGTGCAAAGCTTGGTTCACTTATACCACCGCATCTTCTTCATTGGTTTACAGCTGGGATGTTATTTTTATCTGCAATTTTTATGTTTGTTAAATTAATTAAGTTTCAAAATAGGAAAGAACTACTTTTAGCAGAAATTAAAGATTTTTCGAAAGACAATATAATGAAATGTATATGTCTCGGATTAGTCACTGGAATGATGGCTGGTTCATTTGGGATTGGTTCTGCACCATTTATTCAACTTGGATTAATGGTTCTATTAGGATTAACAATCCAGCAATCTGTAGGAACAACAATGCTTGTCATATTGCCGATTGCGATTGGAGGTGGGCTAGGATATAGTTCAGAAGGCTACCTAGATTATATACTGTTATTGCAAGTATTAATTGGCACGATGTTAGGAGCGTATATCGGGGCGAAGTTTACAAATTATGCACCACGTATGCTTTTGCAGCTTTCAATGATTATGACACCAGTTGTAGCTGGATGTATGTTATTGATGGAATAAAAATAATATAGCAAACTAATATGTTTTACGAATGAATTATGTAAGTAATTCATATTTCCCATATAAAAGGATTTGCTTTAATATAATGAGTGTAAAGTTCGAGTATTCGAAGTACTACTTGAATTATATCCCTATCCCTTTTCTAAAAATGCGAACAAGTTTTGCCCTATTCTATTCAATAATTAATTGCATAGAAATATATTGTTCGATGACCATTATGGAACGTACATAATGGGAAAATCCCGATCCTTAAAGAGGATGCCCCTAATCTTCATGTGAAAATATGATCGGATAAGAAAGCTGACCAATTTATGGTCGGCTTTCTTTTTGTTCAAAAGTTATTTCTTCTTTAATTTCTGTTTGCAATAATAAAGCTTTTCCGAAACGACGTTTACATTCCGCACGCACTTTTTCAATGGCTAGTAGCTGAGTAGTGGCGGGAACTGTTACGATAGCTTGGCGTGGTTTTCGATTTTCTTCACAAAAGACACATTCCACAACATATTTAGAAATCATATTTTCATCCTTCCGTTTTTAATTTCTAAGAAGGGATTGTCTATGAAGTTAATGTGATTTTTCGTCATTAGTTTACTTTTTTCCTCTTTTTTCAAGGAGAAAATGATAAAGAAGGTGAATTTTTGTAGGGGAGGGATGTATATGGAAAGATGGATAGGTTGTGCAGCAGTATGTATAAATGAAAAAAATGAAGTTTTAATGGTGTTGCAAGGGCAAAAGGGTGAAGAAAAAAGGTGGTCTGTTCCAAGTGGAGGGCTTGAAAAGGGAGAGACACTAGAAGAATGTTGTATTCGAGAAGTTTGGGAAGAAACAGGTTACAATGTGGAAGTTGTAAATAAAATATACGAAAAAGAGGGTATTACATACGGGGTTCCTGTATACGTTCATTATTATGTCGTTAAAAAAATAGGCGGTAGTATGAAAATCCAAGATCCTGATGAGTTAATACATGAAATTGCTTGGAAGAGGATAGATGAAATGAAGGAATTAACGCTATCTTTCCCGGAGGATTATGAGGTTTTAAATAAATATATAAATAAAAAAGCGAGTGTTTAAACACTTGCTTTTTCAATGTATCCACGATAAGAAAAGCGGAACGATAACTAAACTAGCTCCTGCTGTTAAAAGCATAGATAAACTTGCAATGGTTCCTTCTACAGGGCCGATTTCGAATGCTTTTGATGTACCGGTTCCATTTGCGCTAGTGCCTAACATAATGCCTTTTGCGAGCGCTGTTTTAATACGGCATATACGTATGAGAGCAGGTCCGAGCAATGCTCCTGTTAACGCAGTTAAAACAACAAATACAGCTGTTAATTGTGACATACCACCGATCATTTCTGAAATGGCCATTGCAATTGGTGTCGTTACAATATGAGGCGCTAAACTATGTTCTAACGATGAATCAATTTGAAAATAATTAGCTAGTAGTGCTGAAGTAATAACTGATAAAAATGAACCGACAATGACATTAAGTAAAATAGCTATTCCATGTTTCTTGAGTAAATCAAAGTATTTATAGATTGGCCATGCGAAAGCAACTGTTGCAGGCTTTAATAATTCTGTTAACCATTGACCACCTGTTTCATATGTTTCATAAGGTGTGTCTAGTCCGAGTAATAAAGCAATTAAAATAATAGGGCAGACGAGAAGAGGAGAAAGTAAGCTCCAATTCCAGCGTTGATACATTTTCTTCGATATCCAATATGTGAATAGTGTTAATAGTAAACAAAGAAAGCAGATCATTGTGTTGATCCTTTCCGCTTTAGTAGCAATTCTGTTAGGAGTCCTGTAGCGAGAGTGACACAAAGTGTACTAATCATAATAATTAAAATGAGATCGATTCCATATTGTGATAGTGTATCTTTGTAGCGTATGACAGCGACTGCAGAAGGAATGAAAAATAAAATAAGTTCTTTTAATAAAAAGTCTGCTCCGTCCTGTACCCACTCTTTCTTCACTAGGTTAAATTTTAATGAAATTAATAATAAAAAAATACCGATTATACTTCCTGGAACTGGGAGGTGTGCCTGTTTTGCAATCCATTCACCTGTCCAAGCGAAACAAAATAATAATAAAATTTGTCCGCTTAATTTCCACCATTTCATACAGTACCACCTCTTTCTTTTTTTACATAAAAATTGTAAAAAAGAATTAACAATTTCTACTATACGTTCATTCGAAAAATTTGTCTAATATATAAATTATATGTTATTAATATATTAGATGTATTAATTGAAAGTGAAAAGGGTGTCCAAAATGGAATTACGGCATTTGCAATATTTTGTTGTAGTGGCAGAGGAGTTACACTTTGGACGAGCAGCTGCTCGTTTACAAATGACACAACCACCGCTTAGTCAACAAATTCAGCAATTAGAAAAAGAAATGGGAGTTATGTTATTTTCAAGAACGAAGAGAAAAGTTGAATTAACAGAAGCTGGAGAAATGTTTTTAAAAGAAGTAAAAAAAGCGTTCGAACAAATTGATAAAGCAGTAGAAGTTGCACAAAGTGCCCAAAGGGGAGAAGTGGGATCACTTTCAATTGGTTTTGTAGGTGCGGCGATATATGATATTTTACCATCTATCGTAAGGGAGTATAGAAAGAAATTTCCGAGAGTGTCTGTTGCATTACATGAACTGTCAACACCGGATCAGGTGCATGCACTTCACGATAACCGTATTGATATTGGCTTTTTGCGTCCGCCAATTCCAACGCAATTACTAGAGTTAGAACCAATTCAAAAGCTTTCTTGTACGTTATGTTTACCGAAGGCACATCCACTTGCTGAAAAGGATGAAATACATATTGAAGATTTAAGAGACGAACCGTTCGTATTTATTACGAGACCGGTATGGCCGGCGTTATACGATACAATTTTATCACTTTGCCGCGACGTAGGATTTAGTCCACACATTGTACAAGAAGCAACGGAATATCAAACAGTTATGGGACTTGTAGCGGCAGGAATCGGAATTACGGTAATACCTGTATCGGCGAATAAATTGTATAAAACCGAAGTCGTATATAAAGAGTTATGTGATTCTAATTTTGTTGCAGAAATGTCAGTAGCGTACAAAAAAATGAATACTAATCCAGAACTTTTAGAGTTTTTGAAAATTGCAAGAGAGAAGAAAAGAATAGAAGTTGAGGATGAGATTAATTAATTTGTTAAAAAGTACACCTCGTTAAACACTAAAGCGGAAATGCAATATAATTGCATTTCCGCTTTAGTGTTCTTTTTTTAGTTCTATACTAAAGAGATAAACATGTTCGTTTTCTTGTAATAGTTGGTCAATAGCAGTTTTTTCCTCAAGCATTGGAATTCTTACGGTTTCTTTATTCGTTTTTATTATAGCCGCTAAAGTCGTCTTTTGATTGTATGTTAAGTTTATAGCAGATTGAAGAGTAGTAGAGGTAGAGCTATTTATGATTGGAGGTGCTTCTTCAGGAGCGAGCATGGAACTACCTTCAATATTAACATACCAATGTTTTTGCACTTGTACATCTTTATCGAGTTGGGATTGAGGTGGTAAAAAAGAAAGCTTTACTTTCTTTTTTTTGAAAATGGGAGGTAGCTATATTCGCAATTACGTTTGTTTTTTTACCATTTTGATAATAATCAATTGTAGCATGTATTTCATCTTTTTCATTTTTTAGGGTAACGTTATAAAACATGCTGTCTCCTTCTTGAAAAGGAGTCATTTGTAAAATAGAAGATTGCTCTTCTGTTAATTTGTATGGCTCAACAATGGCGATCTCATTGTTTTTAAGTGAGCTACAACTTGTGAGAAATAATAAAAATAAGATTGATAGTAATTTTATGCGCATGCAACCCCCTCCTTTTTACAATTATATTCTGAATATGATTTATTTTCCATTTTATTTTCTAGGACTAAAGACTTAGAAAAAATTCAGATTGTAGTGCGATGTTTAAAATGTCATATTTTTATACACTAGTAGTATAGAATGAGTATGGTATGAAGTAAGGTAGGGGAAGAACATATGTCTTTATGTCAGTTAGTGAGAAAAAATATAAGAACATTTGCTGCCAAAAGGATGAAGCAATTCATGTGGGTTGCTATGAGTACTATGATTTTATTTTTTATGATATCGCTCCAATTTAATGAAGGAGCTATTGGGAAATTAGAGACTACACTTTTATTTCAAATGAGCTTTTACATGCTGTTTATTGTATTCATTTTTATTTGTATTTTTACTACATATAAAATAACGTTTTCTCTTCTGCAAGTGAGGAAAGAGGAAATTAAATCTTATGTAGCAGAGAGTAGGAAGAGAAATGACGTACTATGTTTATTATGTCAGGAGCAATTATTTATTTATGGAGCAGCGTTTGTTTTTGGATTAGTGAATGGGATGTTATTTTTGAAATTATTTACGATTATCTTTATGAAAATAGCAGGAATACAAGGGATAAATAGTGCACCGATTACAATATATGCAATAGTAGTTGTTAGTATAATTATGATTGTGATCGTCCTATTATCGATGATGCAATGTTTTCGATTTGTTCAAAGTTTACAAGATGAAAATTCGTTTTAATTTAAGGAAAAGGCATGAGAAATCATGCCTTTTCTTATTTTACACATAAAAATAATCATGTTACAGTGTAAAGACCTGACAAAGAATGGGAAGGAAAGGTTGTATAGTATGACAAATGAACAATCAATTGTAAAGGTTGAGCGGTTAACGAAGCGAATCGGTTCAAAGACACTTGTAGAAAATATTAGTTTCGAAGTTAAAAAGGGTGAAGTAGTTGGCTTGCTCGGACCAAATGGTGCTGGAAAAACGACTTTAATGAGAATGATGGTCGGCATGATTCGTATGACAGAGGGTGAAGTTTGGATTGACGGTCAATCTGTAAAACAGCAATTTGAAAGTACTGCTGCGAAAATTGGAGCAGTAATTGAGACACCGGAATTTTATCCTTTTTTGAGCGGCTATGAAAATTTAACATATTTCGGACGAATGAATGGTAACGTGACGGAAGAACGTATCGATGAAGTAGTGAAATTGTTAGGGATGGGACAAGTAATTGACCGAAAAGTAAAAGCATATTCACTCGGCATGAGACAACGTTTAGGAATTGCTCAAGCGCTTATTCACGATCCAGATGTATTAATATTAGATGAACCAACGAATGGATTAGATCCTAGTGGAATACATGAAATGAGAATGTACATAAAGAAAATTGCACATGAACAAGGGAAAGCGGTACTTGTATCTAGTCACTTACTTTCAGAAGTTGAATTAATGTGTGATAGAGTTATCATTATTCAGCATGGAGAATATGTGGCGACGCAAAATATTCAGCATAATCAAAGAGAAGAGATGGAGACAATCCGTATACGTGTAGATGATGCGAATAAAGCGGCAGAAATGTTAGACCAAGATGTTTTAATAAAAGGTAATGATCTACTTATTCATGTAAAAGATGAAGAAATCCCAAATGTTATTCGTATATTGCTTGAGAAAAATATTCAAGTGTATCGTGTATATGAAGAAAGAAAAACGTTAGAAGAGCAATTTTTAGAATTAACAGGGGGAAAAGATATTGTTTAATTTAGTGTATAACGAACTGTATAAAATATTTAAGCGAAAGCGAACGATTATTCCCTTTGCAGTTATTGCAGTATTAATAATTGGATTAGGGTGGGTTACGGTAAAGTATTTAGAACCGGAAACAAAAGGATGGAAAGCCGATTATACAGAACGAACTGTAGAAATAGAGAAAAAGCTAGGTATGAAAAAAGAAGCTATATTAGCAGAACGATCTGGGGACGAGCTTGTAAAGGAATATCAGCTTAAGATGAAGCATTTAGATACAGATACAGCACCGGCAAGCAGTTCTCCGCTTTCTTTCATGAGAGATACAGGTTTTATCGTATTTCCAATATTGCTCCCATTTATCCTCGTGTATGCAAGTACAATTTTTGCGAATGAATATAGCTGGGGAACATATAAATTTTTAACGATACGACCAGCGAGTCGATTTAAAATTTTGACATCTAAATTTTTAGCAATTGTGATATTTGCAGCGTTATTGTTTATATTTAATATGATTTTCTCCACTTTATGTGGACTTGTTATTTATAAATTCCAACAGCCTGCATGGAGCGAGCTTATTTTCCAAGATGGAAATATTATAAAACAAAATATTTTTGTGGAAGCTAGTAAGTATTATATTTTATCGTGGTTGCCGACGATTGTGTACGCAGCGTTTGCATTTATGATTTCTGTATTAACAAGATCTAGTGGAGGTGCGATTGGTATTTCACTATTTCTTGCTTTATCAGGAAATATTGCATTATTAGCAGCGACTAGATATGATTGGGCGAAATATTTATTGCCAGCAAACACAGATTTATACAGTATTTCAAAGAATGGAAGTTTAATTGATGGAGTAACATTCCCGTTTGCTTCATGTATGTTATTACTATATTTATTTGTATTTTTAAGCATTTCCTATACAGTATTTTTAAAACGCGATTTAACTTAAAAAAAGGAGCCGTTAAGTATTTCTTAACGGCTCCTTTTTTATGCAAATTGTTTAAGTGCTTTTTCAGCTAACAAAGCGAAGTATTCTGCACTTATAGGTAATGCTTGCTCATCTACTGTAAAAGCTGGATGATGCCATTCATGTGTACCACTCGTTCCCATAAAAACGAATGAACCAGGTATTTCTTGTTGATAAAAAGAAAAATCTTCTCCGGCCATTGACGGGGTAGGAGAGATGATATTTAAATTCATTTTTTCAGCAACTTGAGAGGATAAGTTTGTTAAAGATGTATCGTTATGAACAGCAGGAGGACCTGCATAAAAACGAAATTCTGTTTTTACACCTAATGCATCAGAAACCCCTTGAATAATACGTTTCATTAGTGCAGGAATCTTTTCACGTGTTTCAGTTTGGAATGTACGTACAGTTCCTTCCAGCGTTGCTTTTTCAGGAATTACGTTCCACGTATTTCCTGAATGGATGTTTGTGACACTGACGACGGCATTATGTGAAGAGCTTATATTTCGGCTTACAATTGTTTGGAGTGCCATCACGATTTGAGAGGACGCGACAATAGGGTCTACCCCAGCATCAGGTACAGCTGCATGTGTACCAACTCCGTGAATTTTAATTTCAAATCGATCGACCCCGGCCATCAGTGGACCATCTTTAATACCGATTGTACCTACTGGTAAATCAGGTTTATTATGCATACCGAAAATAGCTTGCACGCCATGTAAATGCCCGGCTTCAATTACTTTGCGAGCACCATTGCTACTTTCTTCAGCTGGTTGGAATATAAAGCGTACAGTTCCGCTAAGAGAAGATTCTTTTTCTTTTAATAAATAAGCGGCACCTATAATAGCAGCTGTATGAAAATCATGCCCACAAGCATGCATTTTACCGGGAATTTTTGAAGCGTACGGTAAATGTGTTTCTTCTTGAATAGGAAGGGCATCAATATCAGCACGGATTGCTATAATTGGTCCGCTATTATTCCCTGAAATTTCAGCAATAACGCCTGTTTCTAAACTAGAATTTATAATCGTAATGTTTTTCTCTTCTAACCAATTTTTTATAGTCTTCGTCATTTCAAATTCTTCGTATGATAATTCTGGATGCTCATGTAAATTTCGACGAATAGAAATTAGCATCTCAGTTAATTGCTCTAGATTTGCTGCCACGTATAATGCCTTCTTTCTTAATTAATGTATTTACATTAATTATACAATAAGAAAAGAGAGGATTCTCAAATGAAAATCCTCTCTCGTTTTATGCTGCCAATTTCTTGTGTGTATGATGTTTATGATAACGTCCACGCATTGCATAGGCAATTTGCGGGATTGCAATACCGATTAAAATAAGTGATACACCGATCCATTGTGAAGATAGCACCGCTTCTTTTAAAACGAATACAGACATAATTGTTGTAACTGGTAGTTCTGCTGCACCAAGAATAGTCGCTAAGCCAGAACCGATCTTTGGAATACCGATTGTAAAGGCGATAGAAGGAATGACGATACTAAATGTTCCTAATCCTAAACCGTATTTCCAAAGTCCTTCAGAAATTGCACCGCTAAAAATAAATGTTGGCGGGAATACGATCATTACTAAAGTTAAAGCGCCAGTCATTAAGAGAACACCGCGCGGTAATGAAGGTACTTCAACAGCAACTTTTCCGCTCACGAAAATGTATGTTGCGAATGTAACAGCAGATAATAAACCTAGTATGATTCCAGTCATATCGAAATCACCTGCTGATTTTTCTAGTAAACCACTTGATAAAAATGTACCTGCAAGTAAGAAAATAACGGAAATAACCTTTTCTCTTGAAGGTAATGTTTTTGTTGCGACTGCTTCAATAATAATTCCGACCCAAACGAATTGGAATAAAAGTATAATTGCAATAGATGCTGGTACAGTTTTTAATGAAGCATAATAAAAAATTCCAGTAAAACTTGCAGATGTACCTGCAACGAATAAAATTAACGCTTGTTTTAATGGAACACGATGTCTAGAAAATAGAAGAGTAATAGCAAGCAAAATAATCCAACCGAACAAATATTGGCTGCCAATTACCTCTCCAAGTGAAAATCCTTCTGCATAGGCAAGTTTAACGAAAATAGCTAAAATCCCATAACTACACGCTCCTAATAAAACTAAAAGAGAATAACGAAGCATGAAAAATTCCTCCCATCTATATGAAATTGTTCCTAACGGACATATATAACTAGAGGGAAGTATACAAAATTAAAAATAAAGGGTCAAATAAAAGAAAAGTGTGACATTTTATAGAATAATAATAAAAGTATGATATTTATGCATAATCTTGAAATTAGTAATAATAAAAGTATTGTAAAATCAGCTTCGTATTGTATAAAGACAGCATTTGAAAAAAATATTTTTTAGGGATATAGAAGGGTAGTCCATTATAGTGTGCTAATCATTTGAGAAACTATGTTACCTTTGTTATGTTAATAACAATTAGAGAAGTTTCTTAGTCCAATTAAGATTGTTCTATATAATAGAAGGAAATGAAAACGTTTTATTAGAAACTGTTTGTAAGGGTAGTTTTTCTTATTATCACGTTGTTAAAGTGAGTTCACGAATTGTTCATAGTATTTTTATGTGTTTTTGCTACAATATGTAAGGAGAGGAGTGGAATCATGCAAGATATTAGTATTTTTTTAGCGTTTGGCGCTGGATTTTTATCATTTATTTCCCCATGTTGCTTACCGCTTTATCCGGCATTTTTATCGTACATAACAGGTATGTCGGTTTCTGAGTTGAAAGAAGAAAATGCAATGCTTCGCAAAAGAAGTATGATACATACAGCGTTTTTCTTACTTGGATTTTCAATTATATTTATTGCAATTGGATTTGGTACAAGTTTTATTGGAGGCATCTTTACAAATTATAAAGATTTAATTAGACAGTTAGGTGGTATATTTATCATCGTGTTCGGTCTTATTATTGTCGGTGTGTTTAAGCCAAAGTTTTTAATGCAAGACCGTAAATTTACGTTTAAAAATCGTCCGAGTGGCTATTTGGGATCCGTTCTAATTGGGTTGGCCTTTGCTGCAGGGTGGACACCATGTACTGGACCTATTTTAGTGTCTGTAATTGGATTAGCTGCAACAAATCCAGAATCAGCAATGATTTATATGATAGCATACATACTTGGGTTTGCTATCCCATTTTTCGTACTATCATTCTTTATTACGAAAATGTCTTGGATTAAAAGAAATAGTATGAAAATCATGAAGATTGGAGGATATGTTATGATTGTCATGGGTATCTTCCTATATTTCAACTGGATGACGAAAATTATCGTATATTTCTCAAGTTTATTTGGTGGTTTTACCGGTTTTTAGTATTATTCTGTGAAAATGTTGGAAATACTAACGGAAAAGCATATAATGAAAGTATATTTTGCATATAGCCACAAAAAAGGATGAGAAAATATGAACATAGTTGTTTTATCCAGTATCGTTGCTGTTTGTATGGCTGTTGGTGCGATGTTTATTCGTTTAAAAGCAGCTAAGAAACCGGCAACATTGAAAAAAATTATACTTCCACCATTTTTTATGAGCACGGGAGCGTTGATGTTTGTTTTTCCTGAATTTCGATTAACTCCAGCAGAAATGTTAGAAGCAATTGGCGTCGGTTTGTTTTTCTCTATTTTTCTTATTAAAACATCTAAATTTGAAATTAGAGGACAAGAGATTTATTTGAAGCGTTCAAAAGCATTTGTTTTTATATTAATTGGATTACTTGTCGTGCGTATCGTGTTTAAAACATACTTAAGTCAATCTCTTGATTTAGGACAACTTAGCGGTATGTTCTTCTTACTTGCGTTTGCAATGATTGTTTCATGGAGAATTGCAATGTACCGTTCCTTTACGAAATTACAGAAGGAAATGGAAAAAGAAGATGGTTTTTATAATGAAAAAGATATGAAGTTAACGTAAAGAGTGTTATATGTATAAAGAAACAACGTCTGATTAGACGTTGTTTTTTGTTAATCACTGAAAGGTAACTTCCTCAATTCTAGTTGTGATGTATAAATTGTCGACCATCGAAGAAGCAATTTAAGTTTGACGTTACGAATGGACCGATATAAGGAATACTATTTGGTTTGAAGTTTTATCACCGGTAATTGGTGGCTAAGTTAGATTAGGTTGGATCGTATAGGAGACGTTCCTTCATTAACAATTACTCCACTTGATGGTACTGATACAACATGAAAGTGGAATGTTAATGACGAAATTTCGCTTAGCTTAAGTGTCTTGAGCCGAATCTAATATTGCAAATATAAATGCAACAGGATGAATTGCTGCGAATACAACATATACCTCTGTAAATATTACAGGTACTGGTGATACGATTTATACGAGTGCTGTAGGGTTACAGATAGATTTAGCGAAAGCGAGATTAATTGCTACAAAATCAGTAACTGTAAGTTGAGCTTATAAAAAAGATTGCTATAAAATAGCAATCTTTTTTATAAGGAATAATGGGCTTACTTTGCAAGTAAAGTTTTATAGTTAGAATAATCAATCTCTTTTTCTTGTAGTTTCTTAATTAAAAATTTATGATCGCGCTTCGGTGTGGCAACGATATATCCTTGTATGATTAAATCTTGTGTAATTTTTGGAGCGTTTTCCTTTATTGCAAGTTCCCCAATTTTACCGGCAATTTTTGATTTGGCAACATCGCGAAATAATTCCGGAACGGGACTTACTAGTTCTTCTAACAATTGTTTTTGTTCGTCAGCCCATAAGTGTCTTGTTTTATTAATATAGTGATCTTCCCAATCCAAAATGGACATACCGTCTTCTTTTGGCAACCGTTTTAGGAATTTTCTGAACATGAAATATCCACCAATGGACATAAGCCCTAATAATACAACAGTCCAAACGACTATAAACCAACTAAACCATCCTTCAAGCAATTGTATGCCCTCCTTTAACGAAAGCAATATTTTGTATTTTATTTATATTATAAGCAATGAGATTCATAGAAAGCAAGAACGCTTGATCATTTTGACCAAGCGTTGTGATTTAAACGAAGTATAGTTGTTCAACACATAAAATATCATTGTCATTTTCTACATATTCAATGATGAGTGTGCCAACTTTACGATCTTTATCTTCAGTTGTGAAAATAGAGTAAGAAGTAAAACGTGTTGTTGATAGGCCGCTTATATGTGTAGGTAAAGGAATGTAGTCGTTATCGCGGAAGAATTCCATCAGTTCAATATCTTCAAATTCTTTTCGATCAACTTGTTTGTTTGTATAGCGGCGTTGAAGTTGTTTTAAAGACTCATTCCAAGAAATTGCTTTTGTGTCGTATACCATTGTTCTATCTCCTTACTGTATGTAATCATTAAGAACATACGTTCTAAACTAGTATACTCTTTTTATTAGAAAAGGGAAAGCAAAAAATAATGTAAGCTTGGATTTCCAAGCTTACATTATTGATGCGTCCGTCATAATCTCTATTTTTATTATAAGTTAGATAAGAATAAGAAACAAGATGATATATATTCTGTTGATGGTTTTTAAAATTCTGTATATTATAGATATACTAAAATGCAAGGGAATGAGAGGAATGGCATATGTAATTTCACTCCAAGGATCGATGGCAAGCGGAAAAACAACATTGACTAAAAGGTTAGAGAGATGTGGGCTTTCAGTTATATATGAAAATCCATATCCAATTGTAGAAAAGCGAAAACAATTAAATTTGGATATGAATTCAAAAGAAGGATTTATTATAAATCAAAAAATGTTTATTGAAGCAAAAATAAAGGAGTTTCAAAATCTGAAAGATTCAGTCGTGATTTTTGATCGCGGACCAGAAGATATTGAATTTTATACACTCTTTTATCCGAAAGTGATAGGGAAAGAGTGGGATATAGAAACAGAATTAAAAGATGAATTGTATAAATTAAGAGAATGCTGTTCGGATGCAATTTTTTATTTAGATGTTTCGAAAGAAAATTTATATGATAGAAAAAATAATGACGGGGCAAGAAATCGAAGTACATTCGAAGAACAATTTAAATTAGTAGAAACTGAAAAAGAATGGTATAAACAATTTCCTGTAACTTATGTGGACACGAATACATTAACAGTGGATGAGTTAGAAGCATATTTTATGGGCTGGTTAAAGGAGAAAGGACTATGAAAAAAATATTATTATTCGTATACCCAACATTTGCGGAGTTTGAAATTACAGTAGCAACAGCATTGCTGAAAAAGAAATATGAAATCATTACTGCGGGATTAACAAAAGGGTTGATTATAAGTGAAACAGGCTTGCAAGTACAACCGCATATAGAATTAAGTGAAGTGCGTGTAGATGAATATGAGGGGATTATCATTCCAGGGGGAGACGAAGTACATATGAAAGACGCAGATATTCTCTTTTCAGTCATTCGCCAATTTTCTGAAAAAGAAAAATTAGTAGCTGCGATTTGTGCTGGACCGTATGCGTTAGCAAGAGCAGGTTTATTTAAAGGGATTTCTTATACAGCGACTATAGATTATCAAAAGTTAGATTGTTTTCCAGTAGAAAATTTTGTATATAAAGAAGTTGTACAACACTCAAATATTATTACTGCACAAGGACATGCTTTCGTACCATTCGGAATAGCAGTTGCTTCTTATTTTGGAGTAGCGAACGAACATAATATAAATTTTTATGGCGGAAAGGGCAATATGATGATGGACAAACTTTTACATGAGAATGTATAAAAGCTAGCATTTGCTAGCTTTTTTCTTTTTGACATCGATAAATGGCTAACGTTTTCGGGTCGCGCCATATACCGTTATGAAGTGACAATTCATTTTCTACTTCTTTTTTTAGCCATTCCTTCATTTCGGCGTGAAGATATGTACTATCAGGTATATTTAGCGATGGAAACATGCTAGAAATATAGCTTACAATCGGAGTAGCATGATGAAAAACGAGAGCATTATGAATAACTGTTTCTTCAACAGTTGGAAAAACAGACTGTAATATCTCTTTACCATTTTCTAAACAAAATGGAGTGACTGATGATGTTGTTTTCGGTAAATCAAATGCGTCTAACATGCGGTTACACATTTCAACTATATGAGGTAATGTAACGTCAGAATTTGTTGTAGCTAAAAGTGAGCCTCCGGGACGAATTACTTTATGGAATCCTTGAACTGTTTTTTCGACATCTTTCATGTGATATAACATATGTCTTGCGATGACCCAGTCATAGCAATTAGCTTCAAAAGGGAGTTTACCAGCATCACCTAGTTTCCATTCAATTATGCTATTCTTTATTGCAGCTTCAGAAAGCATCGTTTTTGATTGATCAAAACCGGTTAGTTGGCCTTTATGACCGTTAGTTTGTAAAAGGGAAAGAAAATTTCCATTAGCACACCCAACCTCTAATATTTTTTCTTCTCCTTGAAGTTGTAAATGTTCCATGACGAGTTCATCTAAATTTACTTGTTTTTCTTCGTAATGTTTATGCGTATCGATACGTGTTTGTAAATGGTTGCTTACGTTGTATTGGCGTTTTACATCATTCATCTTTTCGCATTCCACTTTCGTACAAAATTGCTGAATCGCGTGTGTTAATACTTCGGTTTTCTTTAAACCTTCGTAATGGAGTGCAGATTCAAACCTTTCAAGTAATTTTTCTTCAATTCGAAAATGAATATCTTTTCGCTTCGTCATTGAAATATCGCCCCTTTGCATCTGTTAGTGAGACTATAGCACGCCTGAAAAATTCGTGTAAATAATTTGTGTACACAAATGGAGGGGATGAAAAAATTGTTCGAATGTGAGTTTAAACTATTGACGATTTAACCGTTTTCATATATTCTTAAATTAAGAAATATTCAAATAATTAAAAGAAATGAGAGAGTCACATGCTTCTTCAAGGAACACATCGAATTGGTCGTATGGCCATGTTGTTGGCACTTGCGGATGAGAATGAAAGCCCTGTATTATCTATTCCAAAAGGTTGGAAGTATTGTACGGGGAAAGTGGGTTCGATGAATTCGCAAAAAGTTGTAGCAGCAATGGAAACAGCGGCTAAGAGCACCCAAGTTATTGAAACAGATGTTTACAGAGAAACACATGCACTTTATCATGCAATTATGGAAGCTTTGTACGGAGTGACGAGAGGTCAAATTCAGTTAGCAGACGTTCTTCGTACAGTAGGACTTCGCTTTGCAATTGTGCGCGGTAGACCATACGACGGAAAAAAAGAAGGCGAATGGGTTGCTGTTGCATTATATGGAACGATTGGTGCACCTGTAAAAGGATCTGAGCATGAGGCGATTGGTTTAGGAATTAATCACATATGATTTGCCCATAGTCTATTAGTTAGAAGGGGGCCTTACTTTTTTAGGACAGAAGTCTGTCTTAAAAAGATAAGGTCCCCTTTTGCCTTTTTAAGGAGGAAAAAGAATGATTACGTTAACAGGATACACATTGACAATTGAAGAAATGAAGAGGTTGTTACTTGAAGGGGAAGGTGTAACAGCTTGTCCAAATAGTATGCAAAAGGTGGCGGAGTGCCGCGAAGTTGTTGAGAAAATTGTAGAGGACGGAAAAGTCGTTTACGGTATTACAACTGGATTTGGAAAGTTCAGTGATGTGCTTATTCAAAAAGATGATGTAAAGGCACTTCAACACAATTTAATTCAGTCACATGCATGCGGTATAGGTGATCCATTCCCTGAAGAAGTATCACGCGGTATGTTAATTTTACGAGCGAACACGATGCTTAAAGGAGTATCTGGTGTTAGACCACTTGTTGTAAATATGCTTCTTGAGTTTGTAAATCGTAAAATTCACCCAGTCGTTCCGCAACAAGGGTCACTTGGTGCGAGTGGCGATTTAGCACCTTTATCTCATCTTGCGCTTGTATTATTAGGCGAAGGTGAAGTGTTCTATAAGGGTAAACGCGTTCATGCGATGGTTGCTCTTACAGAAGAAGGGCTTGAACCGATTGAACTTGAAGCGAAAGAAGGGCTTGCATTAATCAATGGTACGCAGGCGATGACAGCGCAAGGAGTTCTTTCTTATATAGAAGCAGAAGCAATGGCGTATCAAGCTGAATTCATTGCTTCGATGACAATTGAAGGATTACAAGGCATTATTGATGCATTTGATGAAAATGTTCATAAAGCACGTGGTTATAAAGAGCAAGTGGAAGTAGCGAGCAGAATTCGTGACATCCTTCATGATAGTAAATTAACAACAAAACAAGGAGAACTACGAGTACAGGATGCATATTCACTTCGTTGTATCCCGCAAGTACACGGTGCTTCTTGGCAAGTTTTAAATTATGTGAAAGAAAAATTAGAAATTGAAATGAATGCAGCAACAGATAATCCGCTAATCTTTGATGGCGGAGAAAAAGTAATTTCGGGTGGGAATTTCCATGGTCAACCGATTGCGTTTGCGATGGACTTCTTAAAAGTAGGAATGGCGGAACTTGCAAATATTTCAGAGCGTCGTATCGAGCGTTTAGTAAATCCGCAATTAAATGATTTACCTCCATTTTTAAGTCCAGAACCAGGACTTCAGTCTGGTGCAATGATTATGCAATACGCTGCAGCGTCACTTGTTTCTGAAAATAAAACGTTAGCACATCCAGCGAGTGTTGATTCAATCCCGTCATCAGCTAACCAAGAAGATCACGTAAGTATGGGAACAATCGCTTCACGCCATGCACATCAAATTATTCAAAATGTAAGACGTGTTCTTTCAATTGAGATGATTTGTGCGATGCAAGCAGCAGAATATCGCGGTATTGAAAACATGAGTACAGTGACGAAGAGCTTCTACCATCAAGGCCGTCAACAAGTACCTTCTATTACAAATGATCGCATATTCTCAACGGATATTGAAAATATTACGCACTGGTTAAAAACGAATTATTCGATAAAAGAAAGATTAGATGTAAACGCGGCACTATAAAATGAGAAAAGGGAGAGATTGAAATGGAAAAAGTTAAACAAACAATTCGTGCGCCAAGAGGTACTGAATTACAAACGAAAGGGTGGGTTCAAGAAGCTGCACTTCGTATGTTAATGAACAATTTAGATCCTGAAGTTGCTGAAAAACCAGAAGAATTAGTTGTATATGGCGGAATTGGCCGTGCAGCTCGTAACTGGGAAAGCTACCATGCGATTGTAGATTCATTAAAAACGTTAGAAAGCGATGAAACATTACTTGTTCAATCAGGAAAACCAGTTGCAATCTTTAAATCGCATGAAGATGCACCTCGCGTTCTTTTAGCGAACTCAAACTTAGTACCAAAATGGGCGAACTGGGATCACTTCCGTGAACTAGAGAAAAAAGGTCTTATGATGTACGGACAAATGACAGCAGGTAGCTGGATTTACATTGGAACACAAGGTATTTTACAAGGAACATATGAAACGTTTGGCGAAGCGGCACGTCAACATTTCGATGGTTCATTAAAAGGTACATTAACACTTACTGCTGGCTTAGGTGGTATGGGTGGTGCACAACCTCTTGCTGTAACGATGAACGGCGGTGTTGTCATTGCTATTGATGTTGATAAGCGCAGCATCGATCGTCGTATTGAAAAGAGATACTGTGATATGTATACAGAATCATTAGAAGAAGCATTAACGGTTGCGAACGAGTATAAAGAGAAGAAAGAACCAATTTCAATTGGTTTATTAGGAAATGCGGCAGAGATTTTACCAGAACTAGTGAAGCGCAATATTACGCCAGATTTAGTTACGGATCAAACATCTGCTCATGATCCATTAAACGGTTATATTCCAGTAGGTTTCACATTAGAAGAAGCAGCGAAACTTCGTGAAGAAGATCCAGAACGTTACGTACAATTATCAAAAGAAAGCATGACAAAACATGTAGAAGCAATGCTTGCTATGCAAGAAAAAGGCGCAATTACATTTGATTACGGAAATAACATTCGCCAAGTTGCTTTCGATGAAGGTTTGAAAAATGCATTCGATTTCCCAGGATTCGTTCCAGCATTTATTCGTCCATTATTCTGCGAAGGAAAAGGACCATTCCGCTGGGTAGCACTTTCTGGTGATCCAGAAGATATTTATAAAACAGACGAAGTAATATTACGTGAGTTTGCGGATAATGAGCATTTATGTAACTGGATTCGTATGGCTCGTCAGCAAGTTGAGTTCCAAGGTCTTCCATCTCGTATTTGTTGGTTAGGTTACGGTGAGCGCGCGAAATTTGGTCGCATTATTAATGAAATGGTGGCAAATGGTGAATTATCAGCACCAATCGTTATCGGTCGTGACCATTTAGATTGCGGATCAGTAGCATCTCCAAACCGTGAAACAGAAGCGATGAAAGACGGTAGTGATGCAGTAGCAGACTGGCCAATTTTAAATGCATTAATTAATAGTGTAAACGGTGCGAGCTGGGTATCTGTTCACCACGGTGGTGGCGTTGGTATGGGTTATTCACTTCACGCTGGAATGGTTATCGTTGCAGATGGAACAGAAGCAGCAGCAAAACGTATTGAGCGCGTATTAACTTCTGACCCTGGTATGGGTGTTGTTCGTCACGTTGATGCAGGATATGACTTAGCTGTAGAAACTGCGAAAGAAAAAGGCGTTAACATTCCGATGATGAAATAAGGAGGAGAAAACATGCTGGACACTTTACTAATAAATATCGGTCAATTACTAACAATGGATCAAGAAGATGGCTTGTTAAGACGGGAAGCGATGAACACGCTTCCTGTTATCGAAAATGGTGTGGTTGGAATTGAAAACGGCGTAATTACTTTCGTTGGAACAGTGGAAGAAGCTAAAGGATTACAAGCGAAAGAAGTTATTGATTGCGGCGGGAAAATGGTTTCTCCTGGTCTTGTTGATCCGCATACTCACCTTGTATTTGGTGGATCTCGTGAAAATGAAATCGCACTAAAATTACAAGGAGTTCCGTACTTAGAAATTTTAGAAAAAGGCGGAGGTATTCTTTCAACTGTAAATGCAACGAAAAAGGCGTCGAAAGAAGAACTTGTTCAAAAAGCGAAATTCCATTTAGACCGTATGCTATCTTTCGGAGTTACAACTGTAGAAGCGAAGAGTGGTTACGGATTAGATGATGAGACGGAATGGAAACAATTAGAGGCAACTGCACAATTACAAAAAGAGCACTCGATTGATTTAGTTTCCACATTTTTAGGTGCTCATGCAGTTCCGAAAGAGTATAAAGGTAGATCAAAAGAATTTTTACAATGGATGTTAGACCTACTACCAGAAATGAAAGAGAAGCAATTAGCTGAATTCGTTGATATTTTCTGTGAAACAGGTGTGTTCTCTGTTGAAGAGTCAAAAGAGTTTTTATTAAAAGCGAAAGAGCTTGGGTTTGATGTGAAAATTCATGCAGATGAAATTGACCCTCTTGGTGGCGCGGAAGCAGCGGCTGAAATTGGTGCAGCATCAGCGGACCATTTAGTTGGCGCTTCTGATAAAGGAATTGAAATGCTTGCAAACTCTAATACAGTAGCGACTTTATTACCAGGAACAACTTTCTATTTAAATAAAGAAAGCTTTGCTCGTGGACGTAAAATGATTGATGAAGGTGTTGCAGTTGCTTTGGCTACAGACTTTAACCCAGGTAGTTGTCCAACTGAGAACATTCAGCTTATTATGAGCATTGCAATGCTCAAGCTGAAAATGACACCAGAAGAAGTTTGGAATGCAGTAACAGTTAACTCTTCTTACGCAATTAATCGTGGCGATGTAGCTGGGAAAATTAGAGTTGGTCGCAAGGCAGATTTAGTTCTATGGGATGCTTACAATTATGCTTACGTACCGTATCATTACGGCGTAAGTCATGTAAATACAGTATGGAAAAATGGTAATATCGCATATACAAGAGGTGAACAATCGTGGAGCACGGCCACTATTTAAAGAAAAATGCAAAGTTTATCGATCGTGAAGTGACGAAATGGAGTGAGATGATTAAAGATTGGGAGGAAGGCTTGGAAATATTCGGTGCTGCCTTAATTGGAGCACCCCTTTCTAAACCATCTATTAGTCATTCAGGAGCAAGTTTTGCACCAAAAACAATTCGTGCAATGTTAGATGCATATAGCACGTACGCAATTACAGAAGAACATGATATGAAAGAAAGTGTCTTATATGATTGCGGCGATATTACGATGCATGTGACGGATATAAAAGAAAGTCATAAGCGAATTGCGAAAACAGTTGGTCATGTAACGAAAGTAAATCCGAACATGATACCAATCGTTCTTGGTGGTGACCATTCGATTAGTTTTCCGAGTATAACAGGGTTTGCAAATAGTAAAGGGAAGGTCGGCGTTATTCAATTTGATGCCCATCATGATTTACGTAATTTAGATGATGGTGGCCCATCAAATGGGACACCGTTCCGTAGTTTACTAGAAAATGATGTCATTACAGGAAAACAACTCGTTCAAATCGGAATTCGTAATTTTTCAAATGCACGAGCGTACCATGAATATGCAAAAGAACATGGCGTGACAGTGTATACAATGAAAGATGTACGAGAGCGACAAATCAAAGATATTATCACAGAAAGTATTGAAGTATTAAGAAAGCAAGGCGTGACTTCTATTTACATTTCTCTTGATATGGATGTACTAGATCAAGCATTTGCACCAGGTTGTCCAGCAATTGGTCCTGGCGGTATGGATAGTACGACTTTACTTGATGCGATTGAATTTCTTGGTAAAGAACCGCTCGTTCAAGGGATGGATATAGTAGAAATTGATCCAACCCTTGATTTCAGAGATATGACGAGTCGAGTAGCTGCGCAAGTGATTATGAGTTTTCTTTTAGCGAGAGAGACAGTACGTAAGCAGGTAAGTGTATAGGCGTGAAATTAATAGGGAATGTTTAACGATTCCGTATAAAAAACACATTACTATTTATATGTAGTAATGTGTTTTTATGTAAAAAGAGAAGGTGAAATTAGAATGTATATATGTGCGGAAAAGTTAATAAGATTGCGGGTTTTTAATGATATTTTACGAAATTATTTTCTTAGTTCGAAAGGATTGACATTAAAAATAATTTTATGATAAAATAAAAATTTTGCTAAAAAATTGATTGTGTGTTAAGATTGAGAAGGTTACCATATATGGAGGTGGATTATTTGTTTCAAATTGGCGATAACATTGTTTATCCAATGCAGGGAGCAGGTATAATTAAAGCCATAGAAGAGAAGGAAATCACAGGAGAAAAACAACAATATTATGTTATAAAAATGTCGGGTAGTAATATGGAAGTAATGATTCCGGCAGGGAGAATATTGAGCTCAAATATACGACCAGTCACGGATATAACGGCAATAGCACACATATTGGATATTTTTCAACATGGAGAATCTGATAGATTACTTACGTGGAAACAAAGGTATAAATTGAACACTGATAAAATAAAGACGGGTAAAATACAAGAAGGTGCTGAAGTTGTACGTGATTTATTACGTATGCAGAAAGAAAAAGCACTTAATGCAAGCGAAAAGAAAATGTTAGATAACGCACACGAATTTTTGATTAGTGAACTGGGATTAATTGAAGGTATCACAGAAAGTCAAATAAAAAGCTTTTGTTAAGATTCATTACAAATAATGTATTAGATCCCAAAAAAGGTTTTGAATTTTTTGGGAACATAATTATAGAGAATTAATCATTTCAAAGACATTCAATTCTTTCAAACCACTTTTAGAGCATTAACCTCTTTTGTTATTACTACAATCAAATCCATTTTTATTTTTTAAATTCTTTACGAATATTCGAAGTTTAATTAAACACTTCGATAGAATAGTTACTTGATTTTTGCAATCCTGATTCACACTGGCACGGACGAGGAGCCGTAAGGATGAAAGAGAGGTAGGGCTTTCATTGTTTTAGGTTTATAAGTTATTATTTTTAGAAGAATACTGAACCATTCTCACTTCTACTGCTAAGGAATTTTTTATATGTGAAGAGATAATAATTGTTTATATTCTTTATATTAAAGAGATAAATGAATTTTTAGCCATATACGGTCAACTAAAAAGGAGTGTCATATAGTCGATAATTCGACTATGTGACAGCTCCTTTTTTCATGGGGATGAACGGATAAATAGAAAAAACAATGTGTTAGATATGCAATTATTATCGTAATGCTTGTTGTTTGCATGTTGGAAACGAATTTGTTCCCTATCTTCTTTAGAGCAATGACAGAGATGGAGACTAGGCGATGTGGACTAAGAAATCAATCACGAAAGAATATAAATGGCGAGGCTGATGTACGTATATGGGGAAAAAACCGTGCTTTTGCACGGCTTTTTTATGTTAGTTATCAAGAGAAAGCAAACAGATGTTACTCCATTACGATAATCGGCTTAATCGTTTTCCCTGTTTTAGAATCTTCAAATGCTTGAGCGATTTCTTCAAAAGAATAGAATTGTACAAATGTATCGAATGGGAATAATCCTTTTTGATAGAAATTAATTAATTTTGGAATGAATAGTTGTGGCACTGCATCACCTTCAACTACTCCTTTAATTGTAATAGCTTTTACGACAATTTCATTTGTTACGTTTATAGTTAAATCTTTTTTACCGACAGCAACAGTTGCCATAGTCCCTTTTACTCGTAAACATTGAATGGATTGAAGTGTAACAGTATTTACGCCAGTTGTTTCAAATGAGTAATGAGCTCCACCGTTTGTAATTTCTTTAATTTTGGCAACTGGATCTTCGATTAAGCTATTAATCGTGTGTGTAGCTCCTAATTCTTTTGCTAATTCTAAACGACTATCATGAATATCAACGGCAATGATTGTAGTACATCCAGCAATTTTAGCTGCCATTAAGCCACTAAGACCAACAGCGCCAGTTCAAAATACAACTAGGCTACTACCTGGTTTTGCTTGTAGTGAATGTAAGATTGTACCGCTACCAGTCATAATTCCGCAACCAAGTGGACCTAACAAACGTATATCAACATCTTTTGTTACTTTTACAACATTATTTTCATCAACTACGGCATGGTATGCGAATGAAGATTGGCCGAAGAATTGAGAAATATCATTATTGTTAAGATCGTGTATAGGTGTTACATGGCGTTTGTTTTTTCCAGAGAAGTTTAACTCAATCATATTTTCGCAAGCAGCAGCATTACCATCTAAGCAATTTTCACAATGACCACAGTAAGAGAATCCGAGTACTACATGGTCACCAGGTGTAACAGATGTTACATTACTTCCCACTTTTTCCACAATACCAGAACCTTCATGTCCTAAAACAACTGGTTTTGGTGTGGGCATTGTCCCGTCTAAAACTGTTGCATCTGTATGACATATACCAGAAGCGATAATTTTTACTAATACTTCATCGTCTTTAATCTCGTCTAAGTATACTTCTTGCATATTAAAATCTTTTTCGGGTTTAGAAACGATAGCTTTTGTTTTCATTGTTATCCTTCTTTCTAAAAGTTAAATAAGAAAAAATACGTTCAACTATGTAGGAGTCTTTTATTCGTTCCTAAAATTTTGTTTGTATAATAAAAAACAAATGAATGATTGAAGCCTCGTTACTGTAAGTTTGAATATAGTACAATGGAAATCGTTTTTTTAGTAAATAGTTTGAAAAACAATTACCAATATATTCTATAGCAATAAAAATAGAAGAAAAGAAAACATCCACTTAACAAGTATTTTGCTCATCCACTTACTGAACATAAAAATAGACAGTAGAGTCTTGAATACCAGAACCCTTAAAGTTAAAAAACAGTTAGTTTTACTATGCGAATATTTCTACATAAGAGCGTATAAATTGACGTTACTATCTAAAAGTAAGTATGATGCGATTATAGTAAGAATTTTTTAGGGGGAAGAAAAATGACAAGTTCAAATAATAAAGCAGCAAGTATTTATGAAGGAACAAATATAAATGATTGGGGTTCTTTTGAAAATATTGAAGAAACGAAGTTATTTGACTCGATTCAAATTGGATCTTGGTCTCTTCGTAATCGCATAGCAATGGCACCGATGACGAGATGTTTCGCGAATCATGAAACAGGAATCGTTGGTACTGATGTAGTCGAGTACTATAGAAAACGTGCAGCTGATGGAGTTGGCTTAATTATTACAGAGGGAATCGTCATTAGCCCAAGAGCAAAAGGAAATCCAGGAGTACCAGGGATTTATACACAAGAGCAAATCGATTCGTGGAAGCCTGTTACAGAGGCAGTACATAAAGAAGGTGGAACGATTATTGCTCAAATATGGCATGTTGGCCGTATGAGTCATCACGAGATAATTGGTGGGCAAATGCCACAAGCACCGTCTGCTATCGCTGCAGAGGGAAATGTTCCGCGTTTTCGTAAACCGTTCGACACGCCAGAAGCAATGACGTTAGAAGAAATACAAGAGGTGATTGGTCAATACGCACAAGCTGCGAAAAACGCGATCGAAGCTGGATTTGATGGAGTAGAAATACACGGTGCACACGGATATTTAATCGATCAATTTACTTATGAGTTCGCAAATAAGCGTACTGATAAATACGGCGGAGATTTAAAGCAAAGGCTAACGTTTATGAAAGAAGTAACAGAGGCTGTAATAGAAGCTGTTGGGGCTGATAAAACACTTCTTCGCTTCTCTGCTTTCAAAGGTGATAATCCAACTTATATGTGGGAAAACCCTGAGCTTGCAATTGAAACGTTTGTAAATATGTTCAACGAAGTTGGATTAACGATGATTCACCCTTCAACGATGAATTATACAGCAGTTATTGCTGACGGAAAGAATTTTCATCAATTAGTAAGAAAATATTGGGAGGGTACGATTGTAGGAGTAGGGAATTTAAATCCGAAAGAGGCTGAAGAAGCGTTGCAAGAAGGAACAATTGATGTAGTGGCATTCGGAAGACCTTTAATAGCTAATCCAGATTTTGTTCATCGAATTAAAAATGCTGAAAGTTTAGTTGAATATGATGCGAAAGAGCATCTTGCTACGTTAATTTGAATAAAGATAAAAGGAGAACACATCAGGTGTTCTCCTTTTATTATGGATTTTCATAGGAGGAAGCGGGATGAGTGAAACGCTACTCGTTATTATTAGTATATTGCTCTTATTGATGTTACTATTAATCATTTTTTTTATTATTACATTTTTTATTAAAAAACGGACGCATCATTCTATATTAAAGCTGCATCCATACTTAGGAAGGATGCGTTATTTACTTGAAAAGATAGGACCGGAATTTAGGCAATATTGGTTTGATCATGATACGGATGGAAAGCCCTTTTCACGTTATGATTTTCAAAGTGTAATGTTTCTAGCGAAATACCGTTCAGAAATACTCGGTTTTGGATCAAAACGAGATTTTGATGCATCTGGATATTATATTGCTAATACATTATTTCCGATATTAACAGATGAATTAAGTGTGAATGTAACGCAAGAACGTGAAGGGAAAAAGTATGTGATTCATAAAGAAGGGTTATTTTCACGAAGAGAAAAATTGACAGCGGATACAACGAATCTTTGGTTATATGAAGAAGACGATGCAATTATCGTCGGTGAAAACCGCAAGTATCCGTGGAAACTACATGGCATGTTTGGGGCATCTGCGACTTCTTACGGTGCGATTGGCGAAAATTATATTTTAGCGAGCGGATTTGGTGCGAAGATGGCTGGCGGATCGTGGATTAATACTGGCGAAGGTGGCGTTATTCCAGAACATTTACATACAGGTGCGAATATCGTTGCGCAAATTGGTCCGGGTTTATTTGGGTACCGTGATGAGGGTGGTAATTTTTCAATGGAGAAATTTATGGAGAAAGCAAAAGAAAGCAATATTAAAGCATTTGAATTGAAATTTGGGCAAGGTGCGAAAATACGTGGTGGTCATCTAGAGGGACAAAAAGTAAATGAGAAAATTGCTTCTGTTCGGAATGTGCGAAAAGGAGAAACGATTAATTCACCGAATCGATTTCCATTTTTAAAGAATGCAGCAGATACACTTTATTTTATTCAACGTTTGCAAGAAAACGGTGGTAAACCAGTTGGGATGAAGATTGTAATTGGACAGCAGGAGCCGTTGGAAGATTTATTCAAAAGGATGAAAGAGTTAAGCATCTATCCAGATTTCATTACAATTGATGGTTCAGAAGGTGGATCAGGAGCAACGTATAAATCGATGGCAGATAGTATGGGGATGCCGCTTATTCCAGCGTTACTGACATGTATTGATACAGCGAATCATTATGATGTTCGGGACAAATTCAAAGTGTTTGCCTCGGGGAAATTAATTACACCAGATAAAGTGGCAATTGCTTTAGCTATTGGTGCAGATGCTGTAAATTCAGCACGTGGATTTATGATGGCAAGTGGCTGCATAATGGCACTTCAATGTAATTCCGGACAATGTCCATCTGGAGTTGCCACGACGAATCCGCACTATCAAAAAGCGCTAGATCCGTATGAGAAGAAATGGCGAGTAATGAATTATGTTGTTAGCATGAGATATAGTTTGTTCTCACTTGCGGCCGCAGCGGGAGTAAAGAGCCCGCGTCATTTAACGAGAGAGCATATTGTGTTTAAAGATGAGGTGGGGCGGATAGTTCCTCTTTCAGAATTGTTTCCTACTAGTAAATAGAAGATAAGCTATGTTTAATAGATTAAAAGTCATACATTCGTATGGCTTTTTTCTTTTAAAATTTGTCTGATAAGTGAATGAAAATAAGGTGTGAAAAAACGGCATTTTATTTTTTGAATATTTTTACTTTAATTTATTTTAAAACCGGGGTAATCCACTGGGATAAAGGGGTTTATAAAGGTTTTCACATGTAGTGAAAAGGGCTTGTTCACTTGAAAGAATAAAAAATGTTTGTTAAGGTAGGGAACCATAAGCGAAAACAAGAAAATAGAAAAAGTCATTTTTCGAAATTTTGAATGGCTTATGTAACTAAGGGAGAGATTTGGTGAAGATTGAGATTATGGTTTCGCTTGCTATTTATATGGCAGGTATGTTGTATATCGGTTATTGGTCTTATAAGAAGACATCCGATTTATCAGATTATATGTTAGGCGGAAGGGGACTCGGTCCAGCAGTTACAGCTTTATCAGCTGGTGCTTCTGACATGAGTGGTTGGATGCTAATGGGATTACCTGGTGCGATGTATGCAACAGGATTATCTAGTGTATGGATTGCGATAGGGTTATTAATAGGTGCTTATGCAAACTATTTAATTCTTGCCCCGCGTTTGCGAACGTATACAGAAGTGGCAAATGATTCAATTACGATTCCAGACTTTTTAGAGAATCGATTTAAAGATCGTACGAAAATACTTCGTTTTGTCTCCGCTATCGTTATTTTAGTATTTTTCACATTTTATGCGTCGGCTGGTTTAGTATCAGGTGGGCGTTTGTTTGAAAACTCTTTCAACCTTGATTACAAAATTGGTTTATTTGTAACTGTCGGTGTCGTAGTTGCTTATACACTATTCGGTGGCTTTTTAGCAGTAAGTTGGACCGACTTTGTGCAAGGGTGTATTATGTTTATTGCGCTTGTATTAGTACCAATTGTTGCTTTTACAGATGTGGGCGGTGTAACAGAAACCTTCAATACGATTAAGCAAGTTGATGCATCGCGTTTAGATATGTTTAAAGGGACTACAATTCTTGGTATTATTTCATTTTTAGCATGGGGTCTTGGGTATTTTGGGCAACCGCATATTATTGTTCGCTTTATGGCAATTACCTCTATTAAAGATTTAAAAACTTCTCGTAGAATCGGTATCGGTTGGATGACGATTTCAATTATAGGTGCAATGCTTACTGGTCTAATTGGTATTGCTTATTACGCTAAAAATAATGAGACATTACAAGACCCAGAAATGGTCTTTGTAACATTCTCAAATATTTTATTCCATCCGTACATTACTGGGTTTTTACTATCAGCTATTTTGGCTTCGATTATGAGTAGTATTTCCTCGCAATTACTTGTTATTTCAAGTGCAGTAACGGAAGATTTCTATAAAACATTTTTCCGTCGGGACGCTAGTGATAAAGAACTTGTATTTATCGGTAGACTGTCAGTATTAGTAGTAGCTATGATTGCAGTTGTTTTAGCATATCATCCAAGTGATACAATTTTAACACTTGTCGGTTATGCTTGGGCAGGATTTGGTTCAGCATTCGGACCCGCTATTTTATTAAGTTTATATTGGAAGAGAACGAACAAATGGGGCGTTCTTGCTGGGATGATTGTAGGTGCAGTAGTTGTTATTACTTGGGTACAAATTCCAAGTTTAAAAGCCACTATGTATGAAATGGTACCTGGATTCTTCTGTAGCTTATTAGCTGTTATTGTTGTAAGTTTATTAACGAAAGAACCAGTGAAAGCAATTCATCGTGAATTTAATGAGATGGAAGCAGTGTTGGAAGAGGAAACGAAATAATTAGCGAAGAGAGTAAATGATAACTAGCATTTACTCTCTTTTGATTTAAAATGAAAATAAGTAACTTGTTGACAACTAAAAGTAAGTAACTTATAATAAATCTTAAGTTCAAGATAATTTATTTCCGAATAAAGATTTCAGATGGAGTAAATATTTTTTTGAAATTATCTCGAATTCGAGATGAATTCAGTGATATAGAAGATAATGCGTAATTTCACAGCTTATATCTCGAATTAAAGATAAAATCATAACGATGGATTTTACTTTGCAGTATGGACAAAATGAATAATGAATTTTAATGTATACAAGTTTTTAAAATGAAATAAAAAGGGGCGGAGAAAATGGAAAAGAAAACGATGGGAATTCATCACATTACAGCAATCGTAGGACACCCACAAGAAAATGTAGATTTTTATGCTGGTGTGTTAGGTTTACGTTTAGTGAAACAAACAGTGAATTTTGATGATCCAGGCACGTACCATCTTTATTTTGGTAATGAAGGAGGAAAGCCTGGAACAATTATTACGTTTTTCCCATGGGCAGGTGCTCGTCAAGGAATTATTGGTAACGGTCAAGTAGGCATTACGTCTTATGTCGTACCAAAGGGCGCAATGGAGTTTTGGGAAAATAGATTAGAAAAATTCGATATTTCGTATACAAAAATGACTCGATTTGGAGAGCTGTATTTAGAATTTGATGATCCACATGGTTTGCATATAGAATTAGTAGAAAGAGAAGAAGGCGAATTAAATAATTGGACTTTTGGAGAAGTTACGCCAGAAGTAGCAATTAAAGGATTTGGCGGTGCTGTTCTTTTATCTGCACAACCTCAAAAAACAGCTGAATTGTTAGAGCATGTTATGGGTCTTGAGAAAATTGGAGAAGAAGGTGAATTCGTTCGATTCCGTTCTTATGCTGATATTGGGAATATTATCGACTTGAGGCTATCGACAATCGGGCGTGGCCAAATGGGTGTTGGTACAGTCCACCATATTGCTTGGAGAGCGACTAACGATGATGATCAACTAGACTGGAAAGAGCATGTGTCTCGTTTTGGATATCACGTAACTCCTGTACAAGATCGAAATTATTTTAACGCAATTTATTTTAGAGAACACGGGGAAATCTTATTTGAAATTGCAACAGACCCTCCTGGTTTCGCTCATGACGAATCGTTAGAGACGATGGGTGAGGAATTAAAGTTACCGGAGCAATATGAACCACATAGAAAACAAATTGAACAAACACTTTTACCATTTGAAGTGAGAAATTTAGACGAAAAGTGATTGAAAGGGGAAAAGGATTATGATGAAACATATTTTTCAAAAAGGAAAAGATACGTCAAAACCAGTGTTGTTATTACTTCATGGTACAGGAGGTAATGAATTAGATTTATTACCACTTGCAGAAATAATTGATCGGGAAGCATCTGTATTAAGTGTTAGGGGGAATGTATTAGAAAATGGCATGCCACGTTTCTTCCGCCGATTGGCAGAAGGCATTTTTGATGAAGAGGATTTAATTTTCCGTACGAAGGAATTAAATGAATTTTTAGATGAAGCTGCAAAAACATATGAATTTGATAGAAATAACATTGTAGCTATCGGTTATTCAAATGGAGCAAACATTGCTGCAAGCTTATTATTCCATTACGAAAATGCATTAGAAGGTGCTGTGCTTCATCACCCAATGGTGCCTAGAAGAGGAACACAATTGCCTAATTTAGCAGGGAAATCCGTGTTTATCGCTGCTGGGACAAATGACCCGATTTGTTCATCAGGAGAGTCAGAGGAATTAAAGGTACTATTAGAAAATGCAAACGCTAATGTAACAATGCATTGGGAAAATAGAGGGCATCAATTAACAATGAGTGAAGTAGAAAAAGCAAAAGAATGGTATGACAAAGCATTTTAAAAAGAAGCATCTGCTAACAACTAGTAGATGCTTCTTTTTTTATTTACGACTGAATTGCAAGATGAGACGAAGAAAGTGGTAGCTGAATATCAACGATCGTACCTTTATTTAATTCGCTTGAAATGTGTAATTTACCATGATGTTCTTCAATTATTTTGTAACACATCATTAATCCTAGTCCTGTTCCCTTTTCTTTTAAACTATAAAATGGTTCACCTAGACGAGAGATACGATCTTCTGGGATACCGCAACCTTCATCGATAATCCGTATTAAAATGAAGGTATCATTTAATGGTTTTGTCTGGATGTAAATATTTCCGCCATTTGGCATCGCTTCTATCGCATTTTTTAATATATTTATAAAAACTTGTTTTAATTGGTTACCATCACATTGAATATCATGCTTGTAATCAAAATGATCCATAATAATATGAACACTATGCATAATAGCAGTTGGTAAAATAAATGTAACTACCTCTTCAATTAAAGTGTGTATGTTACAAGTTTGGATAGATAGTACTTGTGGTTTAGACATCGCCATAAATTGACTTGTGATAGATTCCATCTGTGAAATCTCACTTAACATAACATCGATATACCATTTCTGCTCCTCATTTATTTCAGGGAGTAGCAATGTTAGAAAACCTTTTAGAGAAGTGAGTGGATTTCGAATTTCATGTGCAATTCCAGCTGTCAGTTGTCCGACTACTGCGAGCTTTTCTGATTTCCGTAATAACTTTTCCGTTTCTTTTAGCTCGGTAACATCTCTTCCCATTACGATAAGACCTTTACGGGAGCCGTCAGAATGATAAAGTGGAACTTTCGATATACTTAAGATTAGATCGAAATCATCTCTATGAATAATAAATTCCTCGCCATGAAGAATTTGTCTTTGTTGCCATGCTAGTTCGTCGACTTCTTCACAATGTAAAAAAGCCTCTCGGTACGCTTCGTTATATTGAATGAGTTCACTATCTTTTTTCCCGTGGTAAGGTACATGATGGAAATTGAAACAAGAAAGTGCGTAGTCATTTGCCTCAAGCCAGCGTCCCTCATGATCCTTAAATATAACAAACGCAGGCATGGAGTTCACTAATGTACGTAACCTCTTCTCACTTTCTTTTAGCATATTCTCAATTCTTTCTGATTTTTCAAGAGGCTTCATAATGGCATATACGCCAGTTAGACGATTTTGGACAAAAATAGGAACTAGTTTTGTCACGACGTCTAATAAGAATCCATTTTTATGATAAATTGATAAGATATACTCTTGTTGATTATCCGCTCCAGTATTCTTTATATTTTGTAATACTTGCTCAGAAATACGAGCTTCTAAAATAGAGGTAATATTTTTCTGTTCTAATTCTAAAGAAGTGTAACCTAATATTTTTTCGGCAGAAGGATTTATATGTAGTATAACTCCCTCTAAATTTAATGAAATAATACTATCAGGATTGTGTTCGAACAGAGATGCGTACATTTCTGTTAATGAACGATTTTGTATATGGTTTCGCAAACGTCTAGAAATGTTCGGATGACGTTTTCTTTGAGTTGATGAATATTTTTTACGACTCATAATAGTTCCTCCGTACAAATAGCATCTAAAAAGATTTGTCTATTCATAACTATAATATAGATGTAATGTGTATTTCTATAAAAAATGGAAGTTATATAATAAATTTTGTTTTCTTTATTTTTTGCAAAGTGAGTACAAGGTGGTAATAAGGGGAGCTTATATTGTTTTATAAATCTTTTGTAAGTTACAAAAGTAGGTTTTCTTTATAACATTAGGGTAGAAGAGGGGGGAGAGAAAATGAGAAATTATATTCAAGGTATCGATCATGTGCAAGTAGCTGCGCCTGTAGGGTGTGAAGAAGAAGCAAGAGAGTTTTACGGTAATAAAATTGGTATGGAGGAAATACCGAAGCCAGAGAAATTAAAGAAGCGTGGTGGGTGCTGGTTTAAGTGTGGAAATCAAGAGATTCATATCGGAGTTGAGAAAAACTTCAATCCAGCTAAAAAGGCGCATCCAGCTTTTTATGTTTTAAAAATTGATGAATTTAAACAAGAGTTAATAAAGCAAGGCATTGAAGTAATAGATGATCATGCACGGCCAGATGTAATTAGATTTTATGTGTCAGATCCGTTCGGAAATCGAATTGAATTTATGGAAAATAAAAACTAGGTGGAAATCCACCTAGTTTTTTAACCTTTTCTAAACAATCCTAATACTTCAACCGTTTCGGTAATGTTTACGAATGCATGAGGGTCAATTTCGGAAATTGTTAATTTCATACTTGCTAATTCTTCACGAGAAACGACGGTCATAAGTACACGTTTTTTTTCGCTGGAATAAGCACCTTCGCCATCAAGTAATGTAATTCCACGTACAACAGTTGAAAGGAGTTGTTTTTTCATTTTTTCTGCTTCATTTGTTACAATCATAAGTGTAACCTTTCGATGTTTCGTATGAATAGCATCGATCACTTTACCAGTTACATAAATTGAAAGTAAGCTTGTAAGAGCAACATCCCAAGTGAAGAAGAATCCTGCAATTATTACAACGACTGCATTTAAAATAATAAGGAATCCACCAAGTTTAATGTCTCTTTTTCGAGACAATAGCATACCGATAATATCAAATCCACCAGTTGATCCATTACAGTTAAAAACAAGGCCGATACCAGCTCCGGCAATGACACCACCAAAGATAGATGATAAAAGTGGGTCTGTTGCTACGACTTTTACTGGAACGTAGTATAATGCAACAGATAATACAATAACAGAGATAACAGTGTTAAAAATCACTTTTTTTCCAAGACCTATGTAACCTAAAATAAGGATAGGTAAGTTTAATACAAAGTTAATAATACCCGTGTTTACAGGAGTTACAATCCCTAAAATAATAGCAATTCCGCCAATTCCACTACTTAAAATTTTGTGGGGGATAAGGAAAAGATTAAATGCAATCGCAATAATAATAGAACCGATAATAACACCAAGAAATCTGACCATTTCTTTCCCGTCCTTCACTAAAAAATTCATATTATTTCAAGATTATATATGATATTGAAAGTTTTGGGTAAAAACAGTTTATTTTGGAAAATTAGATTAATCAAAAGAATTCGAGTATTTTCTCATTTGAAAGGGGATACAGATATGAGGATAAAAACGTATCAACAGAAAAGCCCGTTGAAGCAAGAATGTGAGGATTCTTATTTTTGTAATGAAGAAAAAAAGATGTATGGTGTATGTGATGGTGCAACACCGCTCGTCCCGTTTCGTGATGAAAAGGGACATAATGGAGCATACATCGCTTCGCATTTATTTGCAAGTTATTTTGCTTCATTACGTGAAAATCATAGTTTGCAAGTTGCCGTTGCAAAAGCAAATGAAGCATTGCAAAGCAAAATGTTAGAGTATGAAGTAGATACGAGAAAGAAAGAGCATTTGTGGTGTACATGTATTGCGGCAGTTCAAATAGATGGTGAGAAAATTGAATACGCACAGTTAGGGGACTGTATGATTGTCGCAATACTTCAAAATGGAACGATGCAAGTATTAACGCAAGACACGGTTGAAGGAATTAGTAAACGAGCAAAAAAAAAGAGGGAAGAAGACCGTAATAAAGGGTTAACTGTACCAGAAGAACATGTTTTTCAAGATGTGCGAGAACAGTTAAAATATAATCGTTATCTTGCAAATATGCAGGACGGGTATTCTGTTGCAAATGGAATGAAAGAAGCGATACATTATTTACAACATGGTGAACTACATATAGATGAAGTGAGTGGGATTTTTATTTGTTCAGACGGATTATTCCACCCAGATTGGCCACTTGAACAAACTGTTGCATATATAAGAAAGAATAGTATAAGTGAATATGTAGCAATCATTGAAGAGCTAGAAGGGGAAAAGAGAATAAGACCAGATGATAAAACAATTATGATCATTGATTTTTAAGGGGAGGATGTTCAAATGGAAATTAAATGTGTTAATTTAACATTTCAAGATGAATTAGTTCCTTTAGAGAAAGTTAATAAACTGATTATCCACCATACATCCGAAGATGGATGGGATGTGTATAAAACACATGAATTTCATCAAAAAGTAAGAGGGTGGAGCGGGATCGGTTACAATTATTTTATTGAAGAAGATGGAACTGTAGTCGAAGGGCGAGGTTTACATATTGGAGCACATGCGAAAGATAATAATAGGGATACAATTGGAATATGTATGACGGGTAATTTTGATAAATATGATCCAACTACCGCACAAATGAATGCATTATATTCTTTATGTAAAATGTTTATGAAGCAGTTTGCTATAAAGAAAGAAAATATACTCGGTCATAGGGAGCTAGAAGGCGTTACAAAAAGTTGTCCTGGAAAGCATTTTTCTATGGTAGAGTTAAGAAACGGACTAACTTAAATATAGAGGAGTAACAAATGATGATGAATATAAAAATACCTAATGATAAAAAAGAAGAGCTTGTGGCACAAATTCAGCAATTTTTCGTTGAAGAAGATTTAGATGAAATTGGACGTTTCCAAGCAGAGCGATTAATAGAAGAAATGATTAAATTAGTAGGACCGTTTGCATACAATCAAGCAATTGGAGATGCTAGAAAGCTTGTAACAGAGAAACTATCTAATATTGAAGAAGATTTGTATGTGTTAGAGAAGAATGAAGGGAAGTAAAAAGAGCCATTTTGGCCGTATTCCGTCAATTATAAAATAAGTATTATGCCACGGCTTTTTCCGATGTTCTGTTTGGAAAAGGCCGTGAAGTTGTTTTTGGGCATATAAAATAAAGTTTCATTTTTTTTGTCAAAAAGAACCCTAGAACTAAAAATGTTATTCTTTCTTAACAAGCTAGATGAGAAAGAATAACGTTTTTTAGATTGAGATTAAAAATATATTATCTTAATTTTATCTTTTTTTAATAATTTATTTATAGGCAATTTATAGTTGCTATTTATAATTCCTATATATAGCAGCTATGGATACTACAAAGAAGAAATTTGGATGTGTAACCCTTTGTATCCAATTAGCTGTAATCAAAATTTAAAACATGAATTGCTCACATAGAATCTTCTTTTGGAAGATAAGTGGTGTAATTCTTTGTTAAATGAAGGAAGGGATTGGGAAGCTATGAATAAAACAATTTTAAAAACATGTATCATATCAGCAGTTTTAGGTGGAAGTTTATTAAGTGAAACGAATGGAGAGGTGAAAGCAGAAGAGGTTACACCAAACACGAATCATACTGGTGTATTCAAAGATGTTCCAAAGGGGCACTGGGCATATGAGGCGATTCAGCAATTAGCAGGTGAGAAAATCATTTTTGGCTATGATGATGGAAGATTTGGTTTTGGAGATAACGTAACACGCGAACAAGTTGCAGCTTTAATGTATCGTTATTTTAATATGGAAGAAAACAAAAATTATCAAAACCCATACGGTGACGTAAGTGAAGATTCAATAAGCTATATAAAGGAAATTTTATCTTTAACAGAAATGGGTGTTTTTAAGGGGGATGAGCATGGAAACTTTAGACCGAAGGCATCCTTAACACGCGCAGAAATGGCACAGGTTCTTACAAATGCTTTTCATTTAAAGGCAAAGAGTGATCATACTTTTAATGACGTTGCAACGAACTCATGGGCAAGAAATGCAATTAGTGCTGTTCAAACAAATAATATTGCAAAAGGAGTAGGAGGAGGGAAATTTGCTCCAAGTATGGATGTGACGCGTGAACAGTACGCACAATTTTTATACAATGCAATACAAGAAACAGAGAAAATTCAACAAACGAAAGGGCAACTACTAGCTAGCATACTTGGTGAAACAAACTGGAAAGGGACAAAAGTCTATGACAAAGATCATAATGATGTAACGAAAGAAAATCAAAATTTCATCGGGCTTGCAAAATATGATGCTAAAACTGCAAGGTATGAATTTTTTAATGCAAGTACAGGAGAGAGTCGTAATGATAGCGGTACCTTTTTTATAACGAATGATGGAAAGAAAAGGGTGTTAATTTCTGAAACGCAAAATTATCAAGCAGTTGTTGAATTAACGCAATTAGATAAGGAGAAATTTACATATAAAAGAATGGGGAAAGATGCAAAAGGGAACGATGTAGAAGTGTTTGTTGAACATGTTCCTTACCATGGAAAAGAACTTTCTTTCACGCGGCCTGATAAAAAGTTAGAAAGCTCGACGGGGAAAATAGTTACAGACGTTGATGGAGATGAAATTTTATCTAGTACACTATGGAATGGAACGGTGGTATTAGACGAACAGGGTAATGATGTAACAAAATACAACTCAAACTTAATCAGTCTAGCAAAATACGATAAAAATACAAATAAATACGAGTTTTTCAATGCGAATACAGGAGAAAGTCGTGGAGACTATGGTTTCTTTGATGTTGTACATGGTAATAAAATAAGGGCTCACGTTTCGTTAGGAAATAATAAATATGGTGCGGTCCTTGAACTGACTGAGCTAAATAAAGAGAAATTTACGTATACAAGAATCGGGAAAGATGCGAATGGAAAAGATATAAAAATCTTTGTTGAGCATGAACCGTATACAGGTGACCTAAAACCAAATTTCACAAAGTAATCTTTTACTCTAGCAAATGCACTATGTTAGTAAGAGAAAGCCTGAGCTATTAGGTAATTATACAGTAGAAGTAAAATAGTTATTTAAAGACAAATAGATGCCTTGAGGCATCTATTTGTCGGTTTAAAATGATTTTATGGGCAAATATAAAATACAAATTCTTTTTTCTAGGATCTAGTAACTCCCTACTTGCACAACCATATATCCTAGTTCTTTTTTATTTATTCTCTTTATGCTCTTTATATTCATGTACTTTCTCTTTTACATTACCAACCGTATCTTTAGCAGTGCCTTTCACTTTATCCCATTTTCCTTCAGCTTGTAATTTCTTATTGTCAGTTACTTTCCCGACAACTTCTTTTACTTCACCTTTTACTTTATCAATGGCACCTTCTACTTTTTCCTTTAAACCATGATCATTCTTAGTCATACATTTCTCCTCCTTGTAGTTTGATTAGAATTCTCTTTTCATGTTGCAAGTTGAATGATGTATCTAGTAATAGCGTAACAAATATAGTTTGAATATTCAAATGATTAATAGGATAGAAAAGGAATTGTCATGAAATGTATAAAATTGTAATGAGAAGAGAAAGCATGTAAATTACATGTCTTTTGCAGTCCATATTGATTTTGTATAAGCAATTTTCATATGGGCACGTTCCATATTATTTTGACTTCCGGTACCGAACCTTGCTTGTCCGACTATTAAATGACAGTTTTTCGCTAGGGCTTTTTCTATTCGTTTTTGAATTAAGGCAGTATGACAGCCTTTACGCTGAAATTCTGGCAAAGTAGCAGAAGCAGCTAATGAAGCAATCCCATTATTTATATACAGGACACCAATGCCTGCAGGAGTATTTTGAACTTCGGCTATGAAAAAATGCCAGCCAGGTTTATTGTAGAGAATTTCGTTATTTTGGCGTACGCCATCTTTTGTAAAGGGTGGCATGTTAAATCCACGTACATATATGTCTGCAAAAATATGAAATTCATTTTCTTTTAGTTGGCGTACTGAAATGTTAGAAGTAAGTAGGGATGGATCTTCTCTCGGTATACTATATAAAGCGGTATGGAAGCTGGATTGGTAAAATCCTTTTTGAGATAAGTATTGAAATAATTCAGCTGTACCTTGAGCGGGTGTAATTTCAAAACGACAAGGGATTTGTAGCGATTGATAATAAGAGATGATTTCATCTATCTCATCTGTATTTGTAAAGGTAAAGCCTTTTACTGTGTTAAAAGCAGGACCAAAAATTATTTTTGATGAAAAGGCAGTGGCATTCCCGAACTTTTTCATTTGTATTTGCATTGGATTTTCAGCTAACGCTTGTAGTGCTTGTAGTCTAGAAGAGAGCATATGTATTTCTGCGTTTTCAATTTCTTGAGCTGCATTGAGTGTCATAATTGTACTCATAATATTCCTCCGTCAATAAATATATTTCATAGTACATATACGATGTTTGTTCGGAGATTCCTGTTGAAATGTAAGAGAATAAGAGGTTTTTTGGAAGGGAAATGGAAGTGAACTGTCGAAGGGAGTGGAAACAGATTAAAGGTGGTGCTCTCATGAAACAGGAAGACGTGCAGACATGCTCTAATTGTGGTTCTCATAACATAGGAGAAGGGGAGTTTGTCGGTTATGCACAAATACGGAAAAAGGAGACGATGTTCACATCTTCACCAGTAGATGCTTATATTTGTACAGATTGTGGGAATATCCTTTTATTAAAAGTACGAAATTATGAAAAGTTTAAGCAGAAGCCGTTATGATTATGGAGAAGTGTTTTTATTAGGGAAGTTAGAAGAGTAATATTTTACATATATATATGAGTATGTCCTTATATAAAGAGATGACAACATATACTGTGTGGGATGCTTATTAATCGTTGCACGACATACAAAAATGTATAGAAGAAATTGTGAATCAATATGGGGAAGACAAATTAACCCTTATTGGAATACTTCATATCGAAAACTCCTTTAAATGAATAAGGGAGTTTTTGTTTTTTTTTGTGACAGTAATTACCTTTAATTGTTATAATTGGTTATTGGGAGAGGGTATTTTATTAACGCCATAATCATAGAAGAAAACTAGCTAAATCGTATAGAAAACGGCTATATAACACAATCGCAACCATAAGTTTACAAAGTGCAACTGCAGGAAGATAGAGATAAGGGTAATGTTTACATACAATTTAGTTAAGAAAACAAAGGGGGACACACATATGGGATTTGGTGAAAAGCTTTTTAAATTAAGAAAGGAAAAGGGCCTTTCTCAAGAAGCATTAGCTGAAAAATTAAACACAACAAGGCAAGCGGTTAGTAAATGGGAAAACGGTCAAGGTTTTCCTGAAACTGAAAAGTTAATAATGATTGGAAATGTATTTGAAGTATCACTCGACTATTTATTAAAAGAAACTGCTGAGCAAAGTAATGAAAATGTGGAGGGCTATTACGTAAGTCAGGAAATGGCAGAAGGGTATATAGTGTATGGGCAAAAAATTTCTAAATATATTGCGTTAGGATTTAGTTTGCTCATTTTATCGACAATACCGTATTTATTATTTAAAGAAAATGCAACAATGTCGACATTTCTTGTCATTATCATTGCTGTCCTTGGAATGGAGCAATGATGGTACCGGCAACGATAGAAGAGAGTCGATACAATGTATTGAAAAAAGAAGAACTACTATTTGATCAAAACTTTCTAAAAGAATTGACAAAAAGATATGAAGTAATTAAGAAGAAGTATGCTGCAGTAATGATCGTTGGATTTTGTTTTATAGCAGCAGGAGCGATACCATTTTTATTTGAGAAAAAGCATATCATTTCAGGAGAATTAGTGCAGTATTATCCGTACTGTGTTGTACTTATTGCGATTGGAGTCTATCTTTTTGTTCGTGTTGTAGGAGTGTGGGAGATATATCGAATTTTAGTAGAGAATAAAGAATATAGCAATCGTATTATTTTTAAAATGAAAAAGAAAGTAAGAAAAAAGGTAGATAGTTTATAAAAAATAAAAAACATGTTTCGAATCAATGTATTCAAAATATTTTTCTGTATTTTCTGAATTATTTATTTATTAATAATACAGAAAATAAAGAAAAATGTCACAATCACTTGAAGAAGTCAGAAAATACAGAAAAATGTCGCAATCACTTGTAGAAGTCTGTTATAATGAACGAAATGAAAACGCTTCAAAGGGGGATATAACCAATATGATGATGAATGTACCGTTAACAATTAGTTCTATGATGGAAAGAGCAGAAAAACTGTTTTCAAAGAAAGAAATTGTTTCACGGACACATGATACAGTTACGACGTTAACGTATAAGCAGTTAGGTGAAAGGACGAGAAGGCTTTCTAGTGCGTTACAAAAGCTTGGGATTAAAGAAGGCGAGCGTATAGGAACGTTAGCGTGGAATCATCATCGACATGTGGAAGCGTATTTTTCTATTCCTGGTATTGCTTCCGTTTTACACACAATTAATATTCGTTTATCTCCTCAACATATTTCATACATTATTCAGCACGCAGAAGATCGAATTCTACTTATAGATGAAGATCTCGTACCACTTGTTGAAAATATTCAATCACAATTATCAACTGTACAAGCCTACATTATTATGACTGATAAAGATGAACTTCCCAATACTACGCTAGAACCTGTATATCATTATGAAAAGCTATTAGAAGAAGGCAATCCAACTTTCCAATTTGTAAAAGATATTGATGAAAATACACCTGCTGGTATGTGTTATACGTCAGCGACTACAGGAAACCCAAAAGGTGTTGTATATACGCATCGTAGTACTGTATTGCATTGTATGGCACTCGGTTTAGCGGATACAGCTGCTTTATCGGAAAGTGATGCGGCGATGGCAATTGTACCGATGTTCCATGTGAACGCTTGGGGGCTTCCTTTTGCAGCTACTTGGTTTGGAACTAAACAAGTACTGCCAGGACCAATGTTTACTCCAAAAATTTTATTAGAGATGATTCAAGCTGAAAAAGTAACGATAGCAGCAGGTGTGCCGACAATTTGGCTCGGTGTATTACAAGAGTTAGAAAATAATAGTTACGATTTATCTAGTATAACGAGAATATTATGCGGTGGTGCTGCTGCACCGAAAAGCGTTATTAAAGCATTTGAGCAAAAATATAATGTTCCTTTCGTACATGCATATGGTATGACTGAAACAAGCCCACTCGTAACACTTGCACGTTTAAAAAGTTATGAAACAGAATTATCATATGAAGAGCAATTAGAAATCCGCTCAAAACAAGGGTATCTTGTCCCTGGTGTAGAGATGAAAGTAGTCGGTACAAATGGTGAAGTGAAGTGGGATGGTACGGAAATGGGAGAACTATGTTTACGAGCACCATGGATCGCTGAAAGTTATTATAACGATGAACGTACTGTCGAAGGTTTTCGTGATGGTTGGTTATATACAGGAGATGTCGTTACGGTTGACGAGGAAGGCTGCGTGAAAATTGTTGACCGTACGAAAGATGTTATTAAAAGCGGAGGTGAGTGGATTTCTTCAGTTGACCTTGAAAATGCATTAATGGCACATGATGCTATATTTGAAGCAGCTGTCGTTGCCGTTCCTCATCCGCAGTGGCAAGAGCGACCAATTGCCTGCGTCGTTCAAAAGAAAAATAGTACAGTAACAAAAGAAGAAATATATGAGTTTTTAAAACCACAGTTTGCGAAGTGGTGGTTACCAGATGATATTGTATTTATGGAAGAAATACCGAAAACATCTGTTGGGAAGTTTTTAAAACAGGCGCTTCGGAAAGAACTTGAGCATTTGCATAAAGAGAAATAATTGAAAAAATATTTGTAAACCTATATTTAAAACAAGTTGACAAAGGCTAAATAGAAAGATAATATAACTCCTATAATATGTTATCTGAAAATCATTTTAAGTTTACAAATAGGAGAAGCAAATATGAATACAAAAAACTTAGTTTTCGTCGCTTTATTTAGTTCTATTATGGGAGTGTTAGGGTTAATACCTCCAATTGCTCTTGCTATTACACCAGTTCCGATTACATTACAATCACTCGGTGTTATGCTTGCTGGTGGATTGTTAGGATCACGTCTTGGTGCGTTAAGTCAGCTTATTTTCTTACTTATAGTTGGAGTTGGAGCACCATTACTTGCTGGTGGACGCGGTGGTCCAGGCGTATTTGTTGGGCCAAGTGCAGGATATTTACTTGGTTATATCGTTGGAGCGTTTGTCATTGGTTATTTAATTGAGCGTTTACGTGAAGTTTCTATAATAAAGGTATTATGTATTAATATAATTGGTGGTATTTTCGTAGTTTATGTATTTGGTATTATTGTACAAGCTTTCTTTATGGATGTTTCTATATGGCAGACGATGAAAGTAAGTGCCGTATTTTTACCAGGTGATTGCATAAAAGCGATTATAGCAGCAATTCTTGTAACGAAATTACATCGTTCATTGAAACATATTATTACGCCTGCTCTCAAGAGTGGGAAATATACAAATGCGGGATAAGAAAGAGAAGAAACACGTTCATTGCGTGTTTCTTTTTATTATTTTGTAAAGAAAGGACGTCTCAAATGGGGATTACAAAAGAATATAAAAAGTATGCCTCTTTACAAACAAATAAAATAGCAATAAAGGAAAATGATCGAGTATTAACATTTAAAGAATGGTTTGAGTCAGTATGTAAAGTAGCAAACTGGTTGAATGAAAAAGAATCGCAGAATAAAACAATAGCAATTCTATTAGAAAATAGTATGGAGTTTTTACAACTATTTGCTGGTGCTGCTATGGCCGGATGGGTTTGTGTGCCGTTAGATATAAAGTGGAAACAGGATGAGCTCAAAGAAAGAATTGCGATCAGTAATCCGGCTATGATTGTGACAGAGCGATATAAGGTAAAGGATTTACCGGATGAAGAAGGAAGAGTAATTGAAATTGATGAGTGGAAAAGAATGATAGAGAACTCTCTGCCTGCATATGCCCCTGTAAAAGATGTACAACATGCTCCGTTTTATATGGGATTTACATCAGGATCGACTGGGAAGGCAAAAGCATTTTTACGTGCACAACAATCGTGGGTTCATAGTTTTGATTGCAATATACATGACTTTCATATGAAAAAAGAAGATTCTATTTTAATAGCTGGGACGCTCGTTCATTCTCTTTTTTTATACGGCGCAATAAGTGCATTATATGTAGGGCAAACGGTGCATATTATGAGAAAGTTTATTCCAGATCAAGTACTGGAAAAGTTAGAAACAGAAAATATTTCGGTCATGTATACAGTTCCAACAATGCTAGAATCTTTATATAAAGAAAATAGAGTAATAGAAAATGGGATGAAAATTATTTCGTCAGGAGCGAAATGGGAAGCTGAAGCGAAAGAAAAAATAAAGAGTATATTTCCTTATGCGCAAAAATATGAATTTTACGGTGCATCGGAACTAAGTTTTGTAACAGCACTTGTTGATGAAGAGAGCGATAGAAGGCCAAATTCAGTAGGAAAACCTTGTCACAATGTTCAAGTTCGAATATGTAACGAAGCAGGAGAAGGAGTACAGAAAGGCGAGATAGGAACTGTTTATGTGAAAAGTGATCAGTTTTTTATGGGCTACATATTGGATAAGGTTTTAGTTCCAGAGTTGACTACGGATGGCTGGATGACAGTGCGAGATGTAGGTTATGAAGATGAAGAAGGCTTTATATACATAGTGGGTAGAGAGAAGAACATGATTTTATTTGGAGGAATTAATATTTTTCCAGAAGAAATAGAAAGTGTATTACATGAACACCCAGCTGTTGATGAAATAGTTGTAATTGGTGTGAAAGATAGTTACTGGGGTGAAAAACCTGTCGCCATTGTAAAAGGAAGTGCTACGAGGCAACAATTAAAAAGTTTTTGCTTACAACGATTATCCTCGTTTAAAATACCGAAAGAATGGCATTTTGTAGATGAAATACCGTATACAGATAGTGGGAAAATCGCTCGTATTGCAGCAAAAAATATGATTGAAAACCGGGAGAAGATATATGAATAGAGCGGTTATTGTAGAAGCGAAAAGGACACCTATTGGTAAGAAAAATGGGATGTTGAAAGATTATGAAGTTCAGCAATTAGTAACGCCGCTTCTTACGTTTTTAAGTAAAGGAATTGAGAGAGAAATAGACGATGTCATATTAGGGAATATTGTGGGGCCGGGAGGGAATGTTGCAAGATTATCTGCTTTAGCGGCAGGACTTGGTTATCATATTCCTGGTGTAACGATTGATCGGCAATGTGGTGCCGGATTGGAAGCGATTCGCACCGCATGTCATTTCATTCAAGGCGGCGCAGGTAATTGTTATATTGCAGGAGGAGTAGAGAGTACAAGTACATCACCTTTTCAAAATAGAGCACGATTTTCACCAGAAACAATTGGTGATCCTAATATGGGAGTGGCGGCTGAATATGTTGCAGAGCGTTATAATGTAACGAGAGAAATGCAAGACGAGTATGCTTGCCTTAGTTATAAACGGACACTGCAAGCATTAGAAAATGGATATTTACAAGATGAAATACTTTCTTTTAATGGATCTTTAGATGAGGCTATAAAACGAGAAATGAATTATGAAAGAATGATTAAAAGAACTAAGCCCGCATTTTTACAAAATGGTACAGTAACGGCAGGTAATTCGTGCGGTGTAAATGACGGAGCATGTGCTGTTCTTGTAATGGAAGAGGGGCAAGCCCGAAAACTAGGATACAAGCCTGTTCTTCGTTTCGTCCGCAGTGCTGTAGTTGGAGTGGATCCAAATCTTCCGGGGACTGGTCCGATATTTGTGGTGAACAAATTATTAAACGAAATGAATATGAAAGTAGAGGACATTGATTATTTTGAAATAAATGAAGCATTTGCTTCAAAGGTTGTTGCTTGTGCAAAGGAGTTACAAATTCCTTTCGAAAAATTAAATGTAAATGGTGGTGCAATTGCGCTCGGTCATCCGTACGGTGCATCTGGAGCTATGCTTGTGACACGTTTGTTTTATCAAGCGAAAAGAGAGCATATGAAATATGGAATTGCGACGTTAGGAATTGGTGGTGGAATAGGGCTTGCGCTATTATTTGAGAAAGTAGAAAAATAGAAAGGGACTAGTTTTCTACTTTTTGAGGAACATAAGCATTGCTACCAGGTTTTGCTTTTATTTCATTCCAAGCAGCGATAGCATCAGCTTTTGATTTCCCTTTGTTATTTGGATTTTCGAAAAAGTCGTGAGTGAAACGATTGTATTCAAACTGCGCGCTAATAGTTGTTTTGTATGTAGGATCTTTTTTTCGTTCGTTTTCTTCATACCAAAACGTTAGCGCGTCTTCATATGTTTTTCCGACATTCTCTTTAAAAAACTTTTGAAGAGCTACTGTAAAGCGGAAGTTTGCTCCGATTTTTTCTTTGAAAAAAGCACGAACTTCTTCGCTGCAGCGGTGATTGTTAGTAATAATCGTTTGAAGAGAAAGTTCTTTATAAGAGAGGGAAGCTTTACTCACCTTTTGACGAGAGTTGTTTTTTAATATTTTACCAGTATGTAAATAATGTGAGATACGCTCGGTTATTTCAATCTTAGAGCCACTAGCTGGCAAGCCATGCTCACGACAAAATGTTTGGAGTTCTGCTTTTAACCAATAAAAGTTTTGGAAATCTTCAAGTGATATAGACTTTGTTAAAGGTGGACGCATAGATGTAACAACTTCTTTCTTCCATAATTTCCTTTAATTATAAAACGTATGTTCTTTTTGTGGAAGGATTAATTTGTAAATATAACGGGAAGAGGAGATTACATATGGAAAGTGTAATGCAAGTTCGTGTTACGGGAATTTTAATTGAAGATGAAAAAGTATTGCTAGTAAAGCAAAAAGTTGCTAATCGCAATTGGTCTTTACCTGGGGGAAGGGTAGAGAATGGTGAAACGTTAGAAGAAGCGATGATTCGAGAAATGAGAGAAGAAACAGGATTAGAAGTTAAAATTAAGAAGCTACTCTATGTTTGTGATAAACCAGATGCTAGTCCATCTTTATTACATATTACGTTTCTGCTTGAAAGGATTGAAGGTGAAATTACGCTACCTTCTAATGAGTTTGATCATAATCCAATTCAAGATGTGCAAATGGTACCGATTAAAGATTTAAGTCAATATGGTTTTTCGGAAACTTTTATAACTCTTATAAGTGAAGGTTTTGCAAGTGCAGGGAGTTATCAAGGCTTGAAACAAAATATAGGCTTGTAAATATAGTTGAAGGATAGCAGTTAGCTATCCTTCATAAACATGTTTTACACTTCTGACTGTAAAGAAGAAACAAGTTGATTTAAAAATTCGTCCCCGGTCATAACCGCTTTTCCGCCGCCGCGAGCACTCTTTTTATTTCCGCCACCTTTTCCTTCAATTGTAGGAAGTGCCTCTTTTAAAAGAGCATTCATATCGAGCGTGACTGTTTTTCCGCAAGCAAGGATACATTGTAATTTGTCTTCATTTTCAATAACGAAATATGTAATGGCATGCTCTTGTTGTTCTGTAATAATGGCAGAAAGTTTTGCGATTTCTTGCATAGAGCGATTTGTAAATACTTTAGAAATAAGTATGCCAGCATGTATTTCCGTAGGCTGTTGAAGTAGTTCATTTGCCTCTACAAATAATAATTTTTCATTCATTGTTTGTATTGCTTTTTCGTTTTCTTTTTGAGAAGTAAGCAGTTGTGCTACTTTTGCTGGAATATCACTCTCGCTACTGTTTAATTGTTTAGAAACATCCTTCATAATTTGTTGCTGTTGCCCCATAAGTTGTAGTGTGCGCCAGCCAGCTATAAACGTGAATCGTATGCCGCCTTTATTGCGCTCCCATCCTAGTACTTGAATAGGACCTACTTCACCTGTACGTTTCGGATGCGTTCCGCCACAGCCGTTGTAGTCGAAGTTTTCAATTATAACAACACGTATATTTTCTGTTATAGTCGGTTCTTTACGAAGAGGTAACGTTTTCGCTTCTTCTAAATTCATCCACAGGGTACGGATTGGATGGTTTTCAAAAACAATTTTGTTTGCAATTTTTATCGCCTTTTCAACTATTTCTGCATGAAGATTTTCTGTTTCTAAATCAATTGTTACCGTTTCTTTACCAAGGTGGAATCCAATCGTAGGTATGTTAAAATGGTCCCAAAAAGCAGCAGATAAAATGTGTTGAGCCGCATGTTGCTGCATATGGTCAAAACGGCGCTCCCAATTAATTTTACCTTCTACTTCTTCTGTATGTAATTGTTCGGTAATGAAGTGGCGGATTTCGTCATTGACTTCTTCAACATCGAGTACAGCAATTCCATTTAAAGTTCCAGTATCATGGGGCTGCCCGCCACCTGTCGGATAAAATGCTGTTTCATTTAAAACAACGTATAAGTTACCGTCTTTATCATAATCTTGCTTTATGACTTTCGTAGTAAAGTCTTTTTTATAAGCGTCAGTGTAATATAATTTTTGCTCCAATTTTCTTTCCCCTTTCCTGTTCACTAGTTTCATTGTAAAGCAATCGAAATTAGTTTCCTAATATTTCAGAAGAAAGAAACTATTTTTAGAATTTTCTTGCTATAATAAGAAGAAAATGCGGGGGTGGAATGAATATGTTATATGAAAACGGCGTAGATAAACTGCTTAGTTTAAGCAAAAATATTTCTGAATTGTATCGAGAATTAAATGAAATGACCCGGATTTTAACGGATTGTAATCGAGAAAGTGTGAAGTTTGATCGGTTATATGTAAAAGAGGTACTGTGGAAGAAAGAAGATGTAATAGAGAAATATGATCAGCTGCTTGTGCAACTTTGTATAAATGAATGCTTTGATTTAAAAAGTGTCATTACAGGGGAGTATAAGTATACATATGAAGAAGTAGAAAATATCGTTTTACAATTTAATGAGAAGTATAATGTCGTAATTTTAATTAAAGATGTTTGTAAAGAATTACAGTTTACATATGGCATAGATATGGAAATAACGAGAACAGCTCGGGTATCAACAGCTCAAGTATAAAAAGGGAAAAGAAAGCAGATCCTTTGCTTTCTTTTTTTTTGTAAGAACAGGGAGAGTAGGTTTAACGATGAAAGGGAAGTTACAAAATATTCATCCGTTAGGAATGACAATTATAATAGGGACTTTATTTGCGAGGTTCGCCACGTCAATGAGTATTCCTTTTTTAGCAATTTATTTAACGACTGTTAAAGGTGTATCAGCTGGAATGACGGGTGCTATTATCGGAACGAGTGCACTTGTTGGAGTGTTTGCTAGTTTTATCGGAGGGAATTTATCGGATCGATTCGGCCGAAACATGATTATAATATGGTCCATGATCGTTTGGGTGTTTGTATTTATAGGTTTTTCATTTGCAAATCATGTTCTAAGTTTCTTTTTATTAAATGCTTTGAATGGATTATGTCGGTCTTTTTTTGAGCCGACGTCAAGAGCATTATTATCAGATTTAACGAAACCAGAGTATCGTTTACTCGTATATAATTTGCGTTACGGTGCAATCAATGTTGGAGTAGCGATTGGCCCACTTGTCGGATTACAGATTGGAAGTGCAAAATCTACAATTCCTTTTTTAGTAGCAGCTGGAGTATATATTCTATATACAGCTATATTAGCATTCCAATTTAAGAAGTATCCAATTGAAAAAAAGAAAGTAAATACAGAAAAGCCTGTCACAATGTTAAATGCAGTTCGTATATTGCGAAAGGATGTCGTATTTTTAGTTGCCTTAGTCGGTATTATTTTGAGTAATTGTGGCTTTTCACACTTAACGACAACAGTATCTCAATATTTTGCAAATGCACATATATTTCAGGATGGAGTGAAATTATTTTCGTATATGTTAGCTTTAAATGCGATTGTTGTAGTCGTAATTCAATACCCTGTTATTCAAATATGTAAAAAGTATACACCGTTAACATCAATTATGGTTGGAACTTTATTTGTGAGCGGGGGGTTGTTTGGATTTGGAATAGCAGAATCTATGCTAGGTGCTGCTATTTGTACAATTATTTTTACAGTTGGAGAAGTTTTAATGTTTTCCATGACGGATGTATTTATTGATGATATAGCTGTTTCACATTTAAAAGGAACATATTTTGGAGCAATGGGATTTTCAGGGATTGGAGCAGTAATTGGTCCATGGTTTGGAGGAGTGCTTCTCGATTACTACGGGTATCAAAATGGGTTTGTAGTATTTTCAGCACTAGCTATATTTTCAACTGTAGCATTTCCTGTACTTGTAGCTACAAAAGGTTTATTGAAAAAAAGATATGATAGAAATTGTAATTTAGAATTAGATGCGAAATAAAATAAGCCCCAGCAGATGACTGGGGCTTATTTTTGTATTTATCCCGCTATTTGCGGGCAGTAAGAACCCATTGATTAAAGCTTTACTTTATTTTAATTCTCAATTTGAAAAAGAACTTTTTCTTCATGTTTATTAGCAACTTCATTTTTGGAAATATGAATGGCTAAATATCCATTCTCTAAGCAGGCTAGCATCTTTTTATAAATAATAGTAGTGGGTAAAGGGATGATCCGCTGCAAAGAAATATTTTTATGAAGTATGCAAATATTTAGGCCTGTCTCCATCTTTTTAATAACTACATTTTGTTCGGATACATTTGGTACATCTGTTTCCAAAATGTATTCTTGTTCAGTTTCACAAAGGTCAATATGAATTTGATTTGGGAAACTAAAGTTACTACAAGAATCAGAACAAAATTGATCCATCCATTCTTCGAAACCATCAACATGAAAAAGACAATCCTTCTTTTTCTTGCCCATGTAAGACACCCTCCGTAAAATCTCAATTCATACTATGTTATGCATGAATGAAGTAGGGGTGAAGAATAAATGGAAAAATATAAACATTGTATGTGGCAAAGGTAGCTAGTGTGAGCCTTTTGTTTTACATATCATGATGTGCATGATTTTTTTGGCGTGAATGGTTACGGTTTTTTACTTTATGAGATCCGCTTAATGGTTCAGGTTGTCCCTTTTTTTCTTTCGCTTCACGATTGTTTTTTCCCATTGTATGTGACACCTCCTCTTTCTCTTTAGAATGAGAGAAGTTTGCAAATTTATACGAGAATGTTTTTAGAAAAAAAGGTAAAGATAAATGGGACTAACTATTATGGAAAGGGGATTATATAATGCCATATCATAAAGATAAACAACAAGCTTTTCAAGCAGCGCAGCAAGGAGTTACACAAGCAGAACATGCATTTAATAACATTGTGAAAAATGATCCAAACTACGGTCATGATCTAAAAGAATTACGCCAAGAGGTTCAGGAAGCGTATGAACAGATTCAAAATGCGTTAGAAGTAGCTTCAGAAACACAACGTCCACAACTTGAGCAATACGAAAATAATCTCCAAAACATTATGCGAAATGTAGATCAATTAGAAAAGTAAATGAGGTTGTTGTGTATTCGACAACCTCCTACTTTAATGAACATTATGCTAAAACAGAAAATTTTTTTAGTGGTTTTTTCTTTATTATGCGCAGTACATATATTTCAAGTGGAAAAAGTGGAAGCGAAAATGTTGCTCAGAAAAGAGCTAGAACCAACTGGCTATGTAACGTGGGAAGTACCTAATAATGAAAAGATTATTGCCATTACATTTGATGATGGCCCAGATCCAACTTATACACCGCAAGTTTTACATTTATTACGTCAATATAAAGCAGAAGCAACATTTTTTATGATTGGATTTCGAGTTCAGCGTAATCCATATTTAGTGAAACAAGTGTTAAAAGAGGGACATGAAATTGGAAATCATACGATGAATCATTTATATGCGAGTAATTCATCGGATGAAAAATTAGAAAATGATATTTTAGATGGAAAGAAATTTTTCGAAAAATGGGTGAAAGAACCTTTACTATTCCGTCCACCTGGCGGATATATTAACGATGCTGTATTTAAAACAGCGAAAGAAGCAGGTTATCAAACTGTTCTATGGTCGTGGCATCAAGACCCGCGTGATTGGGCAAATCCAGGGGTTGAATCCATTGTAAATCATGTAGTAAAAAATGCTAAAAGTGGAGATATCGTATTGTTACATGATGGAGGAAATGATCGTAGTCAAACAGTAGCAGCATTAGCAAAAATTTTACCTGAGCTGAAAAAACAAGGATATCGATTTGTAACGGTTTCAGAATTACTACGTTATAAACATTAGAAAAAATCCCAAAAGGAAATGGACCTTTTGGGATTTTTCGTTACTGGTTCTTTTTACGTTTTTTATTATTTTGTCGCTCTGCTGGAGTTAAAGGCTCGTTTGCAAATTCTTCATTATAACCAGCACCTTGTCCTTGTGCAGATGCCGCATTCATTCCTGAAATAGTATGATTTGCTTTTCTTTTACCCATTTTATTTCACCTCTATAACTTTTTTGTATGTTGAATGATGAGCAGTTCATAGTATGTATGAACTGTAAGTAAAGCACTAATAGAGCACTTTACTTTATGGTAATAGTATTCATAAGGAGCGTGAACACTATTCAAATTTAGGAACATAAAGAAAACTTATGATAATCTATAAGTTTCTTATTATTTACTTATTTAGAAAGTTGTAATAAGATATTATCGTAAGGTATTGAAAAGTTTGTCTACATTTTATATTCAGACAACTTAGTCACGTTTAACAGGGGGGAAACATAATGGTCAAACATAATCCATTTCAATCACGTGCAACTTTTGAATTAGATGGAAAAACGTATCATTATTATGATTTGAAAGCGCTTGAAAACGCAGGGGTTGGCAACGTATCTCAATTACCATATTCCGTGAAAGTTTTACTTGAATCAGTACTTCGTCAAGTAGACGGACGTGTAATTACAGAAGAGCATGTTACAAATTTAGCGAAATGGGGAACGAAAGATGTGCAAGATATCGATGTTCCATTTAAACCATCTCGTGTAATTTTACAAGATTTCACTGGTGTACCAGCTGTTGTAGATTTGGCTTCGCTTCGTAAAGCAATGGCAGATATGGGCGGGGATCCTGATAAAATTAATCCAGAAATTACTGTAGACCTTGTAATTGACCACTCTGTACAGGTTGATAGAGCGGGTACGGCAGACGCGCTTGCATTCAACATGGACTTAGAGTTTAAACGTAATGAAGAACGTTATAAATTTTTAAGCTGGGCACAAAAATCATTTGATAACTATCGCGCAGTGCCACCAGCTACAGGTATTGTACACCAAGTAAACCTTGAATATTTAGCACCAGTTGTTCATGCTGTGAAAAATGCTGAAGGTGACTTAGTTGCATACCCAGATTCATTAGTTGGAACAGACTCACATACAACAATGATTAACGGTATCGGCGTTCTTGGATGGGGCGTTGGTGGTATTGAAGCAGAAGCAGGAATGCTTGGACAGCCTTCATACTTCCCAGTACCTGAAGTAATCGGTGTGAAATTAACTGGTACACTTCCAAGTGGTACTACAGCAACTGATGTTGCATTAAAAGTAACACAAGTATTACGTCAAAAAGGTGTAGTTGGTAAATTCGTTGAGTTCTTCGGTAATGGACTAAAGAGCATGCCTTTAGCTGACCGTGCAACAATTTCAAACATGGCACCAGAATACGGTGCAACTTGTGGATTCTTCCCAATTGACGATATTTCATTAGAATACTTACGTTTAACAGGTAGAGATGAAGAGCAAATTCGCATTGTTGAAGAATACTGTAAAGCAAATGGTTTATTCTATACAGCAGACAGCAAAGATCCAATTTACACTGATCTTGTTGAAATTGATTTAAATACAATCGAATCTAACCTTTCTGGACCGAAACGCCCACAAGATTTAATTCCACTTTCAGATATGAAAGATGCGTTCCATAAAGCTGTTGTAGCACCAGTTGGAACACAAGGACTTGGATTTAATGAGCAAGAGTTCGATAAAGAAGTGAAGGTTACATTAGAAGATAAAGAAGTAACGATGAAAACAGGTGCAATTGCAATCGCTGCAATTACAAGCTGTACAAATACATCAAACCCATACGTATTAATTGGGGCAGGTCTAGTTGCGAAGAAAGCAATTGAAAAAGGGCTTGTAGTACCTGAGTACGTAAAAACATCATTAGCACCAGGGTCTAAAGTTGTTACTGAATACTTAGATAAATCAGGTTTAACAACATATTTAGATCAATTAGGTTTCCAAACAGTTGGTTACGGTTGTACGACTTGTATCGGTAACTCTGGTCCGTTAGCAGAGGAGTTAGAAGAAGCAATCGCAGCAAACGATTTATTAGTAACATCTGTTTTATCTGGTAACCGTAACTTTGAAGGTCGTATTCATCCACTTGTAAAAGCAAACTACTTAGCATCACCACCACTTGTTGTGGCATATGCACTTGCAGGTACTGTTGATATTGACCTGAAAAATGATGCAATCGGTAAAGATGCAAATGGCAATGCTGTTTACTTCAACGACATTTGGCCATCAGCTAAAGAAATTGAAGATGTAGTTCAAAACGTTGTTACATCTGAACTGTTCAAGAAAGAATATGCACAAGTATTTAACAGCAATGAGCGCTGGAATGAAATCCAAACTTCAAATGAAGCTTTATATACTTGGGATAATGATTCAACTTATATTCAAAACCCACCGTTCTTTGAAGGATTATCTAAAGAGCCAGGTGAAGTTGAAACGTTATCAGATTTACGCATAGTTGGTAAATTTGGAGACTCTGTAACGACAGACCATATTTCACCAGCAGGTTCAATTGGTAAGCATACACCAGCAGGACGCTACTTATTAGAAAACGGCGTACAACCTGTTGACTTTAACTCTTACGGTTCTCGTCGTGGTAACCACGAAGTTATGATGCGTGGTACATTCGCGAACATCCGTATTAAAAACCAAATCGCACCAGGAACAGAAGGTGGATACACAACATATTGGCCAACTGGTGAAGTAACATCAATCTATGATGCTGCTATGAAATATAAAGAAGATGGCACAGGCCTTCTAGTTATTGCTGGTAAAGATTACGGTATGGGAAGTTCTCGTGACTGGGCTGCGAAAGGTACAAACTTATTAGGTATTAAAGCGGTAATCGCAGAAAGCTTCGAACGTATTCACCGTAGTAACTTAGTATTAATGGGTGTATTACCACTTCAATTTAAAGATGGCGAAAGCGCTGAAACGTTAGGTCTTGTTGGTAACGAGTCATTTGAAATTCAAATTGACAAAACAGTTAGACCACGCGATCTTGTAAAAGTAGTTGCAACTGATGCAGATGGCAACGAAAAACAATTTGAAGTAGTAGCTCGTTTCGATAGTGAAGTAGAAATTGACTACTACCGTCACGGTGGTATTCTGCAAATGGTTCTTCGTGAGAAAATTGAAGAGTCTAAAGTGTCGAACTAAATAATTGAAATGAACGATAAGGAAGCTAACAACTGTTAGCTTCCTTATTTTATGGAAAGGGATGAAACCATTTGGTTTCATCCCTTTCTTTTTACTATAATAATGGAGGGAACATCATGAAAGAATATAAAAGAATATTGTTACCGTTACAGAAAGAAAAATTATTAGTAATAGCAGCTGTATGTAGTGGATGCTTTGCTGCTATTTTAAATTTATCTCGTCCACTATTCATGGGATTAATTGTAGATAACCTTATTCAACGAGAGTTAAAGGAGGTGTATCTTTACATTACTTTGTTTGCAGCTAGCCGCTTGTTGATGTGGGTGAACAATCTTTCATTTGATTATGTAAGTTCAAAAGCGAGTCAGCGAATATTACGAGAGAAGCGTATAGATGTATTGCGTCATTTCTTCTCATTACCGTTTGAAGAGAGTGAGAAGATTAAGGGAGGAGAGTTAGAGACATTAGTTGTGTCTGATATTCCGAACTGGGTCAGATTATATGGATCTATATTAATAGAATATATACACGCTATTGCCCAATTTATTGGCGCAATCATAGCACTACAACATATAGATATAAAGTTCATATTGTGGGTAGCTCCGTTTTTATTTTTAAGTGCAACGGTTCCGATGTTGATGGGGAAAAAGGTAAGAAATATCGCCAGCATTGCTCAAAGAAATCAATCAAGTGTTGTAGAGATGGTGTCACAGTTTGTAAAAGGAGCACAAGATTTACGTAGTTTGCAAAAAGAAAAATGGGCCATTTGCTTATTTAAGGGAGTAACGGCACAATCTTATAAAACAGAAGTAAAGAAGACGATGATGCAACATTGCATTGGAGTAGTTGGAACCGTGATTGAAACAGGGGCATATATCGTTGTTCTCATTATAGGCGCGCAGAAAATAATGAAGGGGGAAATGGAAGTTGGTTCAATTGTTGCCGTGTTAGCCACAATTGAAATGCTCTTTTTTCCAGTCCGCTACGTTGGCGATTTATTAATGATGACACAAGTTGCAGTCGCTTCGGCAAATAGAGTTTTTTCCTTTTTAGATAAACGAGTGGCAAATAGTAAGGTAGAAAGAGCGATGGGGATGACGGTAACAAATGTTTCATTTCAGGAGAGTAATGAAGAGAAATGCAGAATTCATAATATTGATTTGCAAATTAATCCTGGTGAACTCGTTATGATTGTAGGAGAAAGTGGTGCAGGAAAGACGACACTTTTAAAATTAATGATAGGGTTGTATAAACCATCTAACGGTAGCGTTGTTTATTTTGGTAATGAGGCTCGTATGACGACAGTGTGGCAAGAACCTCGTTTCTTTCGGACGACAGTAAAAGAGAATATGTATTTCGGGGGAAAGTATCTAGAAAATCAGTTAGAAAAAAATATGGAACTTGTAAATGTGAAACCGATTATTAGTGATTTACCTAGGGGGATTGAAACTGTACTACATAAAAGCGGGGAAGAGTTTTCGGGAGGAGAAAGGAAACGTCTTGCATTATTACGCGCTATTGGTTCAAATCCGAATCTTATTATTTTAGATGAACCGACTGCGGGATTAGATCCGGGCAATCAAGAAACTGTTTGGAATATGATAGAAGGATTAGGAAGAGGGGTCACGAGAATTGTGGCAACACATGATGTAGAGAAAGCGATACTAGCAGATCGTGTTGTTATAATGAGAGAAGGAAGTATTGTTGCATGTGGAAGTCCTGAAAAATTAATAAATAGTCATTCGTTTTTACAGAGATATGAATAAAGATAAGAGCACTGCTCTTATCTTTATTCAGCATCATTTATTTGATACTCGATAGATTCGGAGTGATTCAGATCAACGTTAAAAGTAGCAGTCATAAGGAAAGTTGCAATTCCGAGAATTAAGAAAAGGACGAATGAGACTAGAGAGACGTAGAGACAAATACGCCCTACTTTCTTTTTTTCAAGATCTTTACTAAAGAGTGAAATGATCCATGTAATAATGCCGATTGGGTATAAAAGAAAACTAAGAATATATAATGTTGTTTTTTCGAATGAATTCATAAACAATCCCCCTTTTGTTGAAGGTTGTATAACTACGAGAGTAAATAGGTAAGTGGGTCAATAAGAAGATAAAACACCTCATCTGTTTTTCTAATTATATGATAAAAAGGAAAAAACTTCACTTTAAATAAGAATATTCTAATTATTTTGACTGTGAATATTTCCAAGCTTGTCCGTATAAGCTAAAATAAGGTATATAGTATTTGGGTAATTAGGTTAATAAGAAGATAAATACGTTAGGGTGATATAAAATGTGGCGGAAGCTTACGATTATCGTAGTGTTACTTTGTTTAGCGGGATATGCAGCTTATGAACAGTTTGGTAAAAAAGACCAGGCGGTACAAGGGGAGCAAGAAAAAAGTGAAGCTGCTATGAAAGAGATGATTGCAAGTAATGGTATCGAAATAGGGAAGAGTGCGCCAAACTTTGAATTAACGAAGTTAGATGGAACGAATGTAAAGTTATCAGATTTGAAAGGAAAGAAAGTGATTTTAAACTTTTGGGCAACGTGGTGTGGACCTTGCCAGCAAGAAATGCCGGATATGGAGGCTTTCTATAAAGAGCATAAAGAAAATGTAGAAATTTTAGCAATAAATTATACGCCTTCAGAAAAGGGCGGGGGAGTAGAAAAGGTAAGCAATTTTGCAAAAGAAAAAGGAATTACTTTTCCTATTTTATTGGACAAGAACATTGATGTGACAACAGCGTATAAAGTAATTACGATTCCAACTTCGTATTTTATAGATACGAAAGGTGTCATTCAAGATAAGTTTATTGGACCGATGACGCAAAAAGAGATGGAGAAACGGATTGCTAAATTAAAATAATGGTGAAAAGGTAGAGGTGGAAAGTTACCATTTCTGCCTTTTCTTTTTCACGTAGTGATAGCAGCATGTTATGATAAAAGAAATATAAACGTTTAGAGGTAAAGGAGTGTTTGGAGTGGGGAATATATCCTTACCGTTAGATTATGTTGTAATTGATTTTGAAACAACAGGATTTAACCCTTATAATGATAAAATTATTCAAGTAGCAGCAGTGAAATATCGTAATCATGAACTAGTAGATCAATTTGTTTCCTATGTGAATCCAGAGCGTTCAATTCCGGACCGAATAACGAGTTTAACAGGTATTACAAATTATCGTGTTTCAGATGCACCGACGATTGAAGAAGTATTACCTTTATTTTTAGCATTTTTACATACAAATGTTATTGTCGCTCATAATGCATCTTTTGATATGCGTTTTTTAAAAAGTAATGTAAATATGCTTGGGCTGCCTGAACCTCAAAATAAAGTGATTGATACTGTGTTTTTAGCGAAGAAATATATGAAGCACGCACCTAATCATAAACTTGAAACGTTAAAGCGAATGCTTGGCATTCGTTTAAGTTCTCATAATGCATTTGATGATTGTATTACTTGTGCAGCTGTTTATCAAAAATGTGCATCTATTGAAGAAGAAACAAACAGGAAATCGAATACAGAAGTACTTGATGAAACAGTAGTATATGAAGCAGTAAAAAAGATACTTGTACGAAATAAACGTGATATCGAATGGATTCGTTGTATGAATGTAGGAAGCTATTTAGATATAAAAGCTTTTTATCCAGTTATGAGAGTAAAAGTAAAAGGGCGAAAGAAATACGTATTAACAGAGATATTAGAAGATGATGTGAAAGAAATATGTACGAGTTTAAATTGTGAACCCGCGTTAAAAAGTGAAGTTGGTAATACGAGAATTATGCTTAATAGCTTAGAGGATGTCCTGAAATTAGAAAGTTATATTTTAGGACAGTATGATTTCGTACTGCAAGCGCTAAGTGAGTATAAACAAAGTGAAATGAATGCAGATGAAAAGCTAAAAGAATATTTAAATATAATGGTATAAAAAACTCCGTGTACAAGAAGTTGTGCACGGAGTTTTTTTAGGAGTACTAAAACATAAAATTTTCTTACAAATCTGATTAAAGAGTTTTTCATTTGCTCATACTATGTATAGTAAGAATGCGAAGGAGAGAGGGTGAACAGCATGAGAAGAAGTCGTCGTAAATCATTTGACGAACTTGTGAAAGAAAATAAACAACAATTATTAAGTGATCGTGATGCAATCGATCGCATTGAAGAGCGTATTGAAAAACGTTATGAAATGCAACTTTTTAAGCAAGCTGAATAATTCTTAACACTAGTACGATACTAGTGTTAAGGAGGCGATAGTAATGGGTAATCCGAAAAAGAATTCAAAAGACTTTGCACCGAATCATATTGGAACACAATCAAAAAAAGCTGGTGGCAATAAAGGAAAGCAAATGCAAGACCAAACAGGCAAACAACCGATTGTTGATAACGGTTAAAAAAGGGAGAATGTTGTCATTCTTCTTTTTGTGACGGATTTTTAATAGTCAAAAAGGGCTGACTTATGTCAGCCCTTTTTCGTAATCGTAAAATTTTCAACGAGTAAACGCCAATTTTGCGGGAAGGGTAAGCCAATCTTCCAGTAACTAATACCGCCTATACCTTGTTCTTTCATTAAATTGAATTTGCTTTGAACAGACCGTGAATCTTCAAACCAAACTTCGTGTTGAACACCATTTTCATCAAAATAATTAAAATGAGGAGCTTGAGCTGTGAAATCATAGCGGATGGGGACATTGTATTTACGAGCTAGTGCGACAGCTGCGACAGAGCTAATTGCTTTTGCAGGCGGATTGCCTTGTTTGAACGGAAGTTTCCAATCGAATCCGTATAAGTTTTGCCCCATCATAATTTTTTGGGGAGGCATTTGAGATTTTGCATATTGAAGTACTTCTTTTACAGGACCGATAGGAGAAATAGCCATCGGTGGCCCGCCTTGCCAACCCCAGTCATATGTCATAATGACGACGAAATCAACAATTTGCCCTTGTGCTTTATAATCGTGAGCTTCGAAAAATTTTCCCTTTTGATTTGAACTTGTTTTCGGTACAAGCGTTGTACTCAATGTGTATCCGTTAGGTAAGCGTGTTTTTACATTTCGTAAAAAACGATTATACGCTTCGCGATCTTCAGGTGCTATACTCTCGAAATCAAAATGAATGTCTCGCATACCGTACTTCTCAGCTGTTTGTAAAATGTTAGTAATAAATTTGTTTTGAATCGATGCATCGCGTAAAATAACCGATGTCAGATCGGCACTGAAATTTCCATTTTCAATATTTGTAATAACGAGCATCGGGATGGTTTTGCCTTGCGTTGCAATATTAGCGATTTTAGCTGTTTCAGTTGGTTCTTTTAACGTACCATCTCTTTTTGCCTCGAAACTGAAGTAAGCCAAATATGTTAAAAATGGATTAATGGCACGCGTAGCGTTAACCAAACTTTCTTTTATTGGTATTGTTGAAGGTTGTAAATAAGCGATGGATTCTACTGCGCGTTTTGTCCCTTTTGGTATATATAATTGCTGTCCAACATGGAGAATGGATTTTAAAGATAAGTTATTAACCTTAGCTAAACTAGCGAGAGGTACGTTATATGTTTGAGAGATTCGATATAGGCTATCGCCAGGCTGTACATAATAATTATTCCCTTTCGTATTAACGATCAGTGCCTGACCTACAACGAGTGTTTCAGCTGGATTTAGTCCATTGTCCTTTACTATTTCGTCAGGTGTTGATCCGTACTTTGATGCCAAGCTATATACGCTATCACCGCTACGAACAGTTACAATTTGAATCATATGCTTGCTCCTTTCAGTAAAAGATTCACTGTTTTTATTTTATTTTTGATGTCACTGTATTATGATTAAATGTATGCAAGGTAGCAGAAGTGAAAGAAGGCGAATACATATGTTTGTAGCAGAACATGAAGTTGAAATCCGTTATGCGGAAACAGATCAAATGGGTGTTGTTTACCATTCAAACTATTTGGTGTGGCTTGAACTAGGTCGCACGAAACTTATACAAGATTTAGGATTTTCATATGTTGAAATGGAGAAAGAGGGAATTATTTCTCCTGTGTTAGATTTGCAAATTTCATATCGTAAAGCGATGCGTTACGGAGAAAAAGCAATTGTGAAAACGTGGATTGATACTGTTAGTCCGCTTCGCGTTGTATATGGTTATGAAATATATAACGGTGAAGGTGAACTTTGTATTACTGCAAGTACGACGAATATTTGCGCGAAAAAAGAAGGGTTCAGGCCTGTATCATTTAAAAAGTTATATCCAGAGTGGTATGCGAAATATGAGGAAATTAAGAAAAAATAAAAAAGCGTGGCAGAAGCCACGCTTTTTTATTTTTCATAATTAAATTGCGGGAAATCATCACCGTCGTTAAATGTAACAGCTAAATTATGTCCATCGAAGAACCACTCATCATCGCCTTCAATAAAGAAGTTAATACCTTCTTCTTGAGTTTGAACAGCAGGATGTGCAGGATCATCTTTACGAATACCTAAAGAAAGTCCTTTTTGCACAGTACTGCAACCGCCGTATTGTACGAAAAGGCGTAGTGTTTCACCCGATTGTAAGTTTAATTCGTTTTTATACCATTGTGCTGCTTCTTTTGTTACGGAAAGATTCATGTATAGTTCCTCCAAATTATGTTGCTTTTTCTTTAGTATAAAAAATAACGCAAAAAGACGCTATTAATATGCTTCACGTTTTCTTTTTGCGTTATGTGGGTTACGATCTTATTTTTGCTTTTTTGAAAAGTTTGCTTTCGGTTCAGTTTTATTTATAATTCGCCCGATATTTGCACGATGTTTATAAATAACCATACCTGCTAATAAACACATCGCAATAATGAAGATTTTATCCCCGCTAACAATGGATGCAATAACAGCAACGACGGCTGTTACCATAGAAGAAAGTGATACGTATCTTGTTGTAAATAAAAGGCTGAAAAAGACAACAGCTAATATTGCAAAAACAACTGGAGAGTAGCATAATAGCACGCCAGCAGAAGTTGCAACAGCTTTACCACCACGGAATTTCGCGAAAATCGGATACACATGTCCAAGAACAGCTGCTAATCCGAACCATAGTGGGTGAACATCTAAACCGAAAATAATCGGTAGACTTGTTGCTAATGTACCTTTTAAAATGTCAGCAATTGTAACGATAAAACCTGCTTTTTTCCCTAGTGTGCGGAATGTATTTGTTCCGCCTAGATTACCGCTTCCGTGCTCACGAATATCGATTCCGTAGCCGATTTTTCCAACGACTAGTGCGAATGGAATCGAGCCAAGTAAGTAGGCAACGATAAATAAAAGATATGTAATAACCATAAGTTCAGTCTCCTTTATTCAAATGTGTTGATAAAGGGTAAAAAGAGTTTTTCCCGTATATTGTACCATACATTTGTAAAGAGCACATTTCTTTTTTGTAAATGAAAAATTCATTATTTCGTGAAAAAAATTTCACAGGAATGTTACATTTCTCACAGAAACACCAAGACTATATGTAGTAACATTTTAATCAAAAGACAACAACATATTGGTGGAGGGTTATAAATGTTACAACGAAATGTACGTGGAGAAGAATTAATGAGAGTGTTTGAGACGATTGTCCACGGTAGTGAGCAAGATTTAATGCAAGAAAATGCAAATGTAGATGGTCGCTCTCCAATGGGAGTAATGGGAACGTTCGCATCAGAGAGTGCGAAATATTATGCAGTTGAAAATTTATTGTCAGATCAAGTGAAAAAAGCAATAAATCAAAATATATTATATCCACATGACTTAGATTTTTATGCGACAGGAACGACGACTTGTTCGCAAATTCCGTTAGCGCAAATGCTTGCGGACGGTTTTCATACCGGACATGGGCATATGAGACAACCGCAGGATATTAAAAGTGCATTGGCTCTTTCGTCTATTATTTTTCAGGCGAATCAAAATATGCAGCACGGTGGTCAATCATTTGCACTCTTTGATATTGATTTAGCTCCATATGTGAGAAAAACAGTAGCGAGACATAAGAAACGATTACAGTCATATCCGCTTACGAAAGAACAAATAGAAGAATTTGCATGGAAAGAAACAGAAAATGATACGTATCAGGCGTGTGAAGCTTTCGTTCATAATTCAAATAGTATGCACAGTAGGGGCGGGGGACAAGTACCGTTTATTTCTATTAATTATGGAACAGACACATCAAAAGAGGGACGGTTATTAGTTAGACAACTTTTAAAAGCGACACAAGCTGGTCTTGGTAAAGGAGAAACACCAATTTTTCCGATTCAAATTTTTAAAATGAAAAAAGGTGTGAACTTTGAAGAATGTGATCCGAACTATGATTTATTTGAATTAGCGTTAGAGACAACGGCTGAACGATTATTCCCTAACTTTTCATTTTTAGATGCGCCATTTAATGCAGTGCATTATGACGGACGACCGGAAAGTGAAGTATGTTATATGGGATGTCGTACCCGTGTCATGTCTAACATACATGGAGAAGAAACAGCGATTGGAAGAGGCAATTTATCATTTACGTCTATCAACTTAGTGAAATTAGCGTTAATTAGTGGTTCAAAAGAAGCATTTTTTGAAGCGTTAAATTATTACTTAGATTTAGGGATTAAGCAATTATTAGAGAGATTTGAGTATCAATGTACGAAGCGAGCAAGAGATTTTCGATTTTTATATTCACAAGGTGTATGGCGCGGTGGAGAGAAGTTACAGCCTGAAGATTCTGTAGCATCCATTTTAAAGCAAGGGACGTTAAGTCTTGGTTTTATCGGTCTTGCGGAGTGTTTAGTAGCTTTAACAGGAAAGCATCATGGAGAAGATGAAGAATCATGGAGACTCGGATATGAAATCATTTCCTTTATGAGAGATAGAATGGATAAAGCAACGGAAGAACATGAACTGAATTTCTCAGTAATTGCAACTCCTGCAGAAGGGTTATCAGGGAAGTTTGTGAAAAAAGATAGAGAAGAATTTGGTGTGATTAGCGGTATAACGAACCATAATTATTATACGAATTCATTCCATATCCCAGTTTACTATAGCATTCAAGCGATAAATAAAATTCGTTTAGAAGGACCTTTCCATGCTCTATGTAACGGGGGACATATTACGTATATTGAGCTAGACGGAGCAGCTATGCATAACAAACAGGCGTTAAAACAAATTGTACGAGCGATGGCAAATCATGGCGTTGGATACGGTTCAATTAATCATCCTGTTGACCGTTGTAAGTGCTGCAGTTATCACGGAGTTATTGGAAATGAATGCCCAAGTTGCGGAAATGAAGACGAAGCTAATATAGAAAGAATTCGCCGTATAACAGGTTATCTTGTAGGAGATATGTCGAAGTGGAATAGTGCGAAACGTAGTGAAGAGATGGATCGGGTGAAGCATAAATGAAAGTGATGAACATCATTCATGATAGTGTAGTAGATGGGGAAGGGTTGCGGACAGTCGTGTTTTTTGCGGGCTGTCCGCATCGTTGTTTCGGTTGCCATAATCCAAAATCGTGGAATATTTGTAATGGAACTGAAATGACAGTAGAAGAAATTGTGAACGAGATTGCAAGTAATTCATTAACTGATGTAACATTTTCAGGTGGAGATCCATTCTTCCAAGCTGCTGAAGTGAAAAAAGTAGCAAAAGCTGTGAAAGACTTGAAAAAAAATCTATGGATGTATACAGGTTATACGTTAGAAGAGATACAGAGTTCTCAAAATAATGATATGATAGAGTTGTTACATTATGGGGATGTTTTAGTCGATGGAAGGTTTGAAATCGAGAAAAAAGATTTAACACTTCCATTTCGCGGAAGCTCCAATCAACGTATTATTCGATTGAAAGAGTAAAAAGGCGGGATAGATTATATGAATAAAACAGTATTACTTGTTGAAGATGAAAGAAGATTACGTGAAATCGTTAGTGATTATTTTCGTAATGAAGGCTTTGAAGTAATCGAAGCAGAAGACGGAAAAATAGCGTTAGAATTATTTGCAGAGCATGAAATTGATTTAATTATGTTAGATATTATGTTACCAGAAATAGATGGATGGTCTGTTTGTAGACGAATTAGAAAAGAATCAGCAGTACCGATCATTATGTTGACAGCACGTTCAGATGAGGATGATACACTACTAGGGTTCGAATTAGGTGCAGATGAGTATGTAACGAAACCTTTCAGCCCGAAAGTGTTAGTAGCTCGTGCGAAGACGTTATTGAAACGCGCGGATGGTGTGGTAGGAGTAGCGGAAGAAAATACTATGTCTTTAGCTGGAATAGAAGTGAATCGTCTATCTAGAACCGTTTTAGTAGATGGAGAAGAAATTATATTGACACATAAGGAATTTGAACTTCTTGTTTATTTAATGGAGAACAAAGGAATTGTGTTGTCACGTCAACATTTATTAGATCAGTTATGGGGATATGATTACTACGGTGATGACCGAACGGTTGATACTCATATTAAAAAACTACGAAATAAGCTAGGAGATAAAGCGAAGCATATCGGTACTGTTATTCGAGTGGGTTACAAATTTGAAGAATAACCTTTAAATTACTATGCGCTTTGGCTTTGGGATATAGCAAATTTATACTCTCTTTTGTAGGTGGAATGTACAAAAAATACTTTTCTTGTCTACAATGTTAGATAAGAGTATTTTTTTAATTGGATTTCACGATGAGTTCACAAGAAGGACACAAAACGTGACTATACTGAAAATACGAATTCACCAGAGAGGGGAAGTAAACATGGGATATTACGACGGACCAAATTTAAATGAAGAGCATAGTGAAACGAGAGAAGTGAGAAAATCAGGTAGTAAAAAAGGTTATTTTTTCACAGGTTTAGTCGGAGCTGTAGTTGGGGCTGTCACAATTAGTTTTGCGGCACCATATATGCCATGGGCTCAAAATAATGGAGCGGCTGTATCATCATTCAGTTCGGATTCAAAAGTTGAAGGTACTGTAGTTCCTGTTGTCAATAAAGCAAAAAATGAAACTGATTTACCTGGTATGATTGAAGGCGCGAAAGATGTTGTTGTAGGTGTTATTAATATGCAACAAAGTGTTGATCCATTTGCAATGCAACCGACAGGCCAAGAGCAACAAGCTGGCTCAGGATCAGGTGTTATTTATAAAAAAGTAGGAAATAAAGCGTATATTGTAACGAACAACCATGTAGTAGATGGAGCGAATAAACTTGCTGTAAAACTAAGTGATGGTAAAAAGGTAGATGCAAAACTTGTAGGGAAAGACCCTTGGTTAGATTTAGCGGTTGTAGAAATTGATGGATCTAATGTAAATAAAGTTGCCACTTTAGGTGATTCAAGTAAACTTCGTGCGGGTGAAAAAGCGATTGCAATTGGTAACCCACTAGGGTTTGATGGAAGTGTAACGGAAGGTATTATTAGTAGCAAAGAACGTGAAATTCCAGTAGATATCGATGGCGATAAGCGTGCAGATTGGAATGCTCAAGTTATTCAAACAGATGCAGCAATTAACCCAGGTAATAGTGGTGGTGCGTTGTTTAACCAAAATGGTGAAATAATTGGGATTAATTCAAGTAAAATTGCACAACAAGAAGTTGAAGGAATTGGATTTGCTATTCCAATTAATATTGCAAAGCCAGTTATTGAATCACTTGAAAAAGACGGAGTAGTGAAACGTCCAGCTCTTGGAGTAGGTGTCGTTTCATTAGAAGATGTGCAAGCTTATGCAGTAAATCAATTGAAAGTACCGAAAGAAGTAACAAACGGCGTTGTATTAGGTAAAATTTACCCAATATCACCTGCAGAAAAAGCTGGTTTAGAGCAATATGATATTGTAGTATCATTAGATGATCAAAAAGTAGAAAATTCACTTCAATTCCGTAAATATTTATATGAAAAGAAAAAAGTAGGCGAGAAAGTAGAAGTTACATTCTATCGTAACGGTCAAAAAATGACGAAAACAGCTACTTTAGCAGATAATTCAGCTACAAAGAATCAATAATTGAAATAAAAGAAAGTCTCTTTCATATTGAAAGAGACTTTCTTTATCGGCTATACTAAAGGAATAGGAGGGATAAATTATGACAATTGAAAACCCAACTCGTACGGAAATTGGTGAAGTATTAAAGAAAAGCAAAACGATTGCAGTTGTTGGATTATCGGATAAGCCAGAACGTACATCGTATATGGTTTCAAAAGCAATGCAAGATGCTGGGTATCGCATTATTCCAGTAAACCCAACAGTAGATGAGGTGCTTGGAGAAAAAGCAGTTTCTTCACTAAAGGATATTAAGGAACATGTTGATATTGTAAATGTATTCCGTCGTTCAGAATTTTTAATGGATGTTGCGAAAGAGTTTGTAGAGATTGATGCAGATGTTTTTTGGGCACAATTAGGAGTACAAGATGAAGATACATATAAACTTTTGCAAGAAAAAGGCTATACTGTAATAATGGATCGTTGCATTAAAGTAGAACATGCGATGACAAAATAGTATAGGTTTTAAAGAGAGAAAGATTGATTCAGCCCTCTTTATAAATAAGTAGGGCCGATGAACGAGGTGTTCATCATGAGATTTTTTAAAGGCTGTTTTTGGGGATTGTTACTTGTTATCCCATTTTGGATATTGATCATTTGGATCATGATAAAGGTTTGGAATGTATAATCTTGGCATACATATCCATTTCTCGTTGACAAACGATTATTTTTCTGAAATAGTAGCCTAGAGGAATCCTTGTGAAAAAACAAGGATTTTTCTATTGAAAATGGTATATAAAAGAGATAAGATAACTTGCCAAAACTATAGTCGAGGCGTTATTCTATAATAGAAACATATGTTCTGATTTGATTAGGAAAGGGGCAAGGAGTTTGGCAAAGCATCAGTTCCAATATAATGAAGATGCAATTCAAGTGCTAGAAGGACTTGAAGCCGTTCGAAAACGCCCGGGTATGTATATCGGGAGTACGGATAGCCGTGGATTGCATCATTTAGTATATGAAATAGTAGATAACTCCGTTGATGAAGCGTTAGCGGGATTTGGCGACGAAATTTCTGTCGTAATACATAAAGATAATAGTATTAGCGTTATTGATAAAGGGCGAGGAATGCCTACGGGAATGCATAAACTTGGGAAACCTACACCTGAAGTTATTTTAACTGTACTTCATGCCGGTGGTAAGTTTGGTCAAGGTGGCTATAAAACAAGTGGTGGTTTACACGGTGTTGGGGCATCAGTTGTAAATGCCTTGTCAGAATGGTTAGTAGTGACGATTAAACGTGACGGAAATATTTATGAACAACGCTTTGAAAATGGTGGTATTCCTGCAACGACACTGGAAAAGATCGGGAAGACGAAAGAGTCTGGTACGACAATACATTTTAAACCAGATACAACGATTTTCAGCACAACAAATTACAATTACGAAACATTATGTGAAAGATTACGTGAATCTGCATTCTTATTAAAAGGGATGAAAATCTCAATAAAAGATGAGCGAAATGATTTAGAAGATGTCTTTCATTATGAAACAGGAATCGAAGCTTTCGTTTCATACTTAAATGAAGAAAAAGATTCAATCCATCCGGTTGTATATTTTACTGGTGAACAAAATGGAATTGAGGCAGAGCTAGCTTTTCAATTTAACGATGGCTACTCAGAAAATATTCTTTCGTTTGTAAATAATGTACGTACAAAAGATGGTGGAACACACGAAGCTGGGTTTAAGACAGCAATGACTCGTGTGTTCAATGAGTATGCTCGTAAAGTATCGTTATTAAAAGAAAAAGATAAAAACTTAGAAGGTACAGATATTCGTGAAGGTGTAGCGGCTATCGTTTCTGTACGTGTACCAGAAGAAGTACTTCAGTTTGAAGGGCAAACGAAAGGGAAACTTGGTACAAGTGAAGCTCGTTCTTCAATTGATGCAATTGTATCTGAGCATTTAGCTTACTTTTTAGAAGAAAACCCGGATGTTGCTACACTTCTTGTGAGAAAGGCAGTTAAAGCAGCGCAGGCACGTGAGGCTGCTCGTAAAGCGAGAGAAGAAGCGCGTACTGGTAAAAAGAAAAAGAAATCAGAAGGTACATTAAGTGGTAAGTTAACACCAGCACAATCACGTAACCCGCAAAAAAATGAACTGTACCTAGTAGAGGGTGACTCTGCGGGTGGTTCCGCGAAACAAGGTCGAGACCGACGTTTCCAAGCGGTATTACCGTTACGTGGTAAAGTAATCAATACAGAAAAAGCAAAACTTGCTGATATCTTTAAAAATGAAGAGATTAATACAATTATTTACGCTATTGGCGGTGGTGTAGGGAATGAATTCGCTGTTGAAGATATTAACTACGATAAAATTGTAATTATGACCGATGCTGATACAGATGGTGCGCACATTCAAGTATTGTTACTAACGTTCTTCTACAGATATATGAAACCACTTATCGAAGCTGGCAAAGTATTTATTGCACTTCCTCCTTTATACAAAGTAAGTAAAGGAAAAGGTAAGAGTGAAGTGATTGAGTATGCATGGTCTGATGAAGAATTAGATGGTGTAACAAAAAAGGTCGGTAAAGGCTACATGCTGCAGCGCTATAAAGGACTTGGCGAAATGAATGCAGACCAATTATGGGAAACGACGATGAATCCTGAAACACGTACGTTGATTCGTGTGAAAATTGACGATGCATCAAGAGCGGAGCGCCGAGTTACGACATTGATGGGTGATAAAGTAGAACCTCGCCGTAAATGGATCGAACGAAATGTACAATTTGGTATGCAAGAAGAAGGAAACATTTTAGAAAATGAAATGATTATGGAGACGGAGGTGGAATAACATGCAGGCAGAGAAGTTTCATGACCTCCCGCTTGAAGACGTGTTAGGTGACCGCTTTGCACGTTATAGTAAATATATTATTCAAGATCGCGCGCTTCCAGATGCGCGTGACGGTTTAAAACCGGTGCAAAGACGTATTTTATATTCTATGTATGTAGAAGGAAATGTACATGATAAAGCATTTCGTAAATCAGCTAAAACAGTTGGTAATGTTATTGGTAACTACCATCCACACGGTGATTCCTCTGTATATGAGGCGATGGTACGTTTAAGTCAAACTTGGAAAGTACGTAATGTTTTAGTTGAAATGCATGGTAATAATGGTAGTGTGGATGGCGATCCAGCAGCGGCAATGCGTTATACGGAAGCACGATTATCACCAATCGCATCTGAGTTATTGCGTGATCTCGATAAAGAAACAGTAGAATTCGTGTCAAATTTCGATGATACGAGTGAAGAACCTGTTGTACTTCCAGCGATGTTCCCGAACTTACTAGTGAACGGATCGACAGGAATTTCAGCTGGTTATGCAACAGAAATTCCTCCGCATCACCTTGGGGAAGTAATTGATGCGACGATGATGCGTATTGATAAGCCGAATAGTACTGTTGATGATTTATTAACAGTTATGAAAGGACCAGATTTCCCGACAGGTGGTATTATTCAGGGGATTGATGGTATCAAAAAAGCGTATGAAACAGGAAAAGGTAAAATTATTATTCGCGGAAAAGCTGAAGTTGAAACAATCCGTGGTGGGAAGCAACAAATCGTTATTACAGAAATTCCGTATGAAGTAAATAAAGCGAACCTTGTTAAAAAAATGGATGAATTACGTCTAGATAAAAAACTAGATGGAATTGCTGAAGTACGTGATGAGACAGATCGTACAGGTCTTCGCATCGTTGTAGAGTTAAAAAAAGAAGTAAATGCTGAAGGTATTTTAAATTATTTATATAAGAACACAGATTTACAAATTCCATATAACTTTAATATGGTAGCGATAAATAATCGTCGTCCGACACTTATGACATTACCTAAGATTTTGGATGCGTATATTGGGCATCAAAAAGAAGTTATTACGAGACGCTCACAATATGAATTAAGAAAAGCAGAAAACCGTCAACATATTGTAGAAGGTTTAAAGAAAGCATTATCGATTTTAGATGAAGTGATTGAAACAATCCGTGCTTCTAAGGATAAACGTAATGCAAAAGATAATTTAAGTACGAAATTTGGATTTACAGAAGCGCAATCAGAAGCAATTGTTTCGCTGCAACTATATCGTTTAACGAATACAGATATTACGGCGCTAGAACAAGAAGCAGACGAGCTTAATAAGAAGATTATAGAGTTACAGTCAATTTTACAAAGTGAAAAAAGACTTCTTCAAGTTATTAAAACAGATTTGAAGAGAGTCAAGAAAACATATAGTGATGATCGCCGTGCTATTATTGAAGAACAAATTGAGGAAATTAAAATCGATGTGGAAGTTATGATTCCGCAGGAAGATGTCATCGTTACTGTAACGAAAGAAGGATATGTGAAACGAACAGGTTGGCGTTCACATAATGCATCGAACGGAAAAGACTTCGGTATGAAAGAGGGTGACATCTTACTGGAGCGATTCGATACGAATACGACAGAGACAGTCCTCTTATTTACGAATAAAGGAAACTATATATATCTGCCAGTATATGAAATGCCAGAAATTCGTTGGAAAGATTTAGGTCAACACGTTGCGAATCTCGTTTCACTCGAGCGGGATGAAATGATTATTTGGGCGACCGTCGTACCGAATTTTGAAGAAGAAAAACGATTTATCGTATTTGTTACACGAAATGGTATGATTAAGAAAACAGAATTAAACCAATATAAAGTTCAGCGTTATTCAAGAGCGTTCGTCGCTGTGAATTTGAAAAAAGATGATTATGTTGTAGATATATTTGCAACAGATGGAACGAGTGATATTGTTCTTGCAACCTATGGTGCATATGCACTTATTTTCCATGAAGATGAAGTAAGTCCAGTCGGTGTAAGGGCCGCTGGTGTAAAAGCAATTAACTTAAAAGAAGATGATTATGTCGCTTCGGGTAAACCGTTACATGGTGACAAAGATCAACTTATTCTTGTTACGCAGCGAGGTGCTGTAAAACGTCTAAAAGCATCAGAAATTGAGAAATCAACGAGAGCGAAGCGAGGTCTTGTTATTTTTAAAGAGTTAAAACGTAATCCATACCGTATTGTCGGTATTGAAATTGTTCGAGATGATGAACTAGTATATATGAAGACTGAGAAACATATTGTAGAAGAAATTGATCCGAAAGCGTATCGAAATAAAGACCGGTATAGTAACGGTAGTTTAGTACTAGATGTTAATGATACTGGTGAAGTTATTGAAACGTGGACAAAAAAACGACCGGAGTAAAAAAGCATCTTGCTATGAATAATGGCAAGATGCTTTTTTCTAGGCAAATTATTATGTAAATAATAATAATCTTGTTATAATAACTGAATGAAATCGTTCTCATAAAGTGGGACTTTAATCAATCGGACTTTTACGAGCAGTTGATTCCTCAACTAATTTCTTTGCTTTCGCTGAATTTTGAGGTAGGAATCTTACTGTCCGTTAAAGCGGGACAGATGGAGGGGCAACATGGAAAAAATAGGTGTAGGCATTGTAGGATTTGGATTTTCTAGTACAACATTTCACATCCCATTATTACAAACGATAGAAGAATATGATATTCGTGCTATTTTATCTTCAAAAGAAGAACTAGTGAAGCAAGCATTACCAAATGCTGAAGTTGTTGGCACAATTGAGGAATTAGTAAATCGTGCTGATATTGACTTAGTGGTCATTACTTCACCGAATACAACTCATTTTCCATATGTAAAAGAAGCAATTTTACATGGTAAGCATGTAGTTGTGGAGAAGCCATTCGTTGTTTCAATTGAAGAAGGCGAAGAACTAATTTCATTAGCAAAACAGCATAATGTGGTGTTAAGCGTGTATCATAATCGCCGTTTTGATAATGATTTCTTAACGATAAAGAAATTGTTAGAAGAAAATAGAGTAGGGAATCTATACGCATATGAAGCACATTTCGATCGTTTTCGCCCGAATGTACGTGATCGCTGGAGAGAAAAGAATTTACCAGGATCAGGTATACTGTATGATTTAGGATCGCATTTAATTGACCAAGCATTATCATTATTTGGGAAACCAGATGCGATAAGTGCAGATGTAATCAAACAACGACCAGGTGCAGAAATTGATGATTACTTCCATGTTATACTTCACTACGGTGTTAAACGTGTCACTTTACATAGTAGCAGTTACGTAAAGCAAGAAGGTCCACACTTTACACTGCATGGAGATAAAGGTTCTATCGTGAAATACGGTATGGATTCACAGGAAGAACAATTAAAAAATGGAATGAAGCCAGGCGATAACGGTTATGGAGTAGATGCTGAAGAGAAATTTGCTACTTTACATACGGAAGAAAAGCTAGAGCGTATTCCAACAGAAGTTGGCTGTTATGACATGTATTATAAAGGTGTAAGAGATAGTATAGTAAATGGTGAGAAACCACCTGTAACAGCACAAGAAGGCTTAGAAGTTATTCGACTTATTCAATTAGCGATTGAAAGTAGTGAAACCGGTAGAGTCATCACTGTAAAGTAAAAAAGACACGAATTTCGTGTCTTTTTTATTAGGAATATGTGAATATGGATAATTATTTAGTTTAATCGTTTGTCATACATTAGCTGGATTTGTATGCCGTAAGGATCTTCAATAATCCCATATGCTTCACTAAATATATTTTTTTCTAGCGGAGAGATTATCTTCACATGCTTATCGGAAATTAAATTATTATAAAACCTTTGTATTTCTTCTAAATTAGCGCTTTGAATGCAAAGTGACATGTTATTTCCAACGTTATAACGTTCATTAGGCTTCATTGTATCTTCTGCTATCATTAGCTTTGTATTCCCAATTTGTAAAACAGAGTGAGCAATATAATCTTTATTTTCACTTGTAATTTTAAAAGAACTATCTCTTTTGGCCAGTTCTCCATACGTAACAATCATTAACTGCGTAGCTTCTAAATTACGTGTGTAAAAATTAATTGCCTCCTTTGCTTGCCCATTCATTGAAAGAAAAATAGCTATTTCTAATGTCATAAATATATAACTCCTTTATTAGTTAATAATTATAATATAGACTAAAAAGGTTCCAATACATGACATCTTTTTGGGAGGGAAATATGAAAAAAACGGAACGAATAAATGATATGCTTATTTTCTTAAATAATAAAAGATATTTTAATTTAAAAGATTTAATGGCTAGATATGATATTTCTAAAAGTACCGCGTTGCGAGATATTCAATCATTGGAAGAAATAGGTGTACCAATATATTCTGAACTGGGTAGAAATGGAAGTTATAAAATTATAGAAAATAGTGTGTTATCGCCAATTTATTTTAGTGTGGATGAAATGTATGCGTTATACTTTTCGATTCTTACGCTAAATGGATACAAGACAAAACCATTTAATGTAGAAAGTATTGCGCTTGAAAATAAATTTAAACATGTATTACCTGATAATGTGAGTGAAAATATTTCAATCATGGAAAGAACGCTTTCTTTTGAAGTAACAAATCATAGTAATTTTAGTCCGTTCTTAAAAGAAATTTTACAGGGGATTTTTGCTGAGCGAGTTTATCATTTAACATATTTAAAAAAAGATGAGGAAAAAGTATTGGTCGCCCAATTTATTCGAATCGAATCTAAATTTGGCCAGTGGTATGCTAAAATCTTTAATTTTGAGACAAATAATGTTCAAATAATTAGATGTGATAAAATTCTTTCTATTGAGGAAACAAGCAATACGAATCCAAAAAATCTTGAAGAGTTGTTAAGTTATCTTACAACTTTTCACAGAAAGCCGGATGCAATTGATTTTCGTGTCATTGTTAATCAAAAAGGAAAAGATATTTTTGATAAAGAGAATTATCCTTCCATGAGGATACAAAAAGAAAATGAAAATTATAGTATAACAGGCTATTTTAACAAACAAGAAGTTGAGTTTATTTCAAGTTACTTTCTGAATTTCGGTGAAACAATTATCTCAATTCAGCCAGTTATGCTAAAAGAGTTAATCTATAATAAGGTATTATCTATAAAGCAGCATTTAACTGCTTTAAGATAAAGTTAGTTTTAATCATTTTATTGACATGAAAAAGCCCTTGAGATTTAAATATCCAAAGGGCTTTTTTTGTGATGGTATTTGTTCTTTAGAAACATTATTTTTCTAGGACGGACAGTCCATAAAAGAACATCGTAACGATATCTTGTATATGTTTTTCGCGATCTCCTTCAAGAAGCTGAGCCCCGAAATCATCACCTAGTTTAGTGAACATTTGAATGTATAGTAACATCATTTCTTTAGTAAGGTGAGGGTTAATTTCATTTTTTTGCTGTGCTTGTTCTAGTATTTCTAAATACCAAGGCAGGATTTTTTCGTTTTGATAACTATAAATAAACTCTCGGAGCTCTTCATCTCTTTGCATCATTTGTAGTAACATATCCGGCTGAAATAACCCACCAGTATTCATTTTTCTTACAATCATTTTTTGCATCATCTCATGAAAAGGTAATTTTTCCTCTGCAAGATCTTTATAATATTGAAATTCAGATATGATAAATTCTTGTATAAGCTCTCTAAATAATGCATCTTTACTTCCGAAATGATTATAAATGGTAACTTGAGAAACATTTGCTTCTTTTGCAATATGTTCTATTTTCACTTCATTAAATCCACGTTCTGAAAATAATAAGAAGGCTGCCTCTTTAATGGCACGTTTTTTCTTTTCTTTCACTTTTTCAAAGCCGTTCAATGCAATCACCTCAATTAAAATATACAAGAAAAAATAATGGAAAACAATAATTTTGAAATATGGACATATAAATATTTCAAAAAATTGTTGCGAATATGAAAGATGAGGAGTACAATAATTTTGAAATATCACATATTAAATATTTCAAAAAATGAGGTGGAATTATGATTTCAGTTCAAAATGTCACAAAACAGTTTTCAAATGGAAAAGGTTTGTTTCATATTACATTTGATGTAAAAGAAGGGGAAGTATTTGGTTACTTAGGACCAAATGGTGCTGGGAAATCCACAACAATTCGTAATTTAATGGGATTTATAAAACCGACAGCTGGTAAAGCGACAATTTTTGGATTAGATTGTTGGAATGAAGCGGCGAAAATCCAAAGGAAAGTTGGGTATCTGCCAGGTGAAATTTCTTTTATTGAAGGAATGAACGGATTAGATTTTTTAAAGTTAATGCAAGGAATGCGCGGGTTAAAGGATACGAAAAGACGAGATGAATTAATAGAACGTCTACAATTTGATGTGAAAACACCGATTCGAAAAATGTCTAAAGGAATGAAGCAAAAAGTAGGAATTGTTGCTGCTTTTATGCATGATCCGGAAGTGTTAATTTTAGATGAACCAACATCAGGACTCGATCCACTTATGCAGCAAGTGTTTATCGATTTAATATTAGAAGAAAAGCAAAGAGGGAAAACAATCCTTATGTCATCGCACATTTTTACTGAGATTGAGAGAACTTGTGACAGAGTGGCTATAATTAAAGATGGTCGCCTTGTAACGGTTGAAAATATTCATGATTTACAAAGCTTGAGACGACAGGTAATAGATGTAACCGTATCATCGCAAGAAGAGATTGAATCTCTTACACAATGTAATTTGCAATTTGAAGCGGTGAAAGGTAGAGAAGCATCGATTATTGTGCAAGGAAACTATCAAACTGTTTTACAAACACTTTCAAACTATAATGTAACGGCGCTTCAAACGAGAGCAATGGATTTAGAACATTTATTTATGCATTATTACGATAAGAAAGAAGGGGTAAAGCATGAATAAGCAATTGTTTTTAGCTAGTTTGAAAGAAACACAAAAAAGTATTTTGAGTTATGCAACTGGTGCAGCTCTATATTTATGGTTATTAATTTGGATCTTCCCTTCAATGGTATCAGCGAAAGGGTTAAATGAATTAATAAGTGCTATGCCTGATAGTGTGAAAAAAATTGTTGGAATGGAAAGTCCGATTCAAAACGTAATGGATTTTTTAGCTGGCGAATATTATAGTCTATTGTTTATTATCATATTAACAATTTTTTGTGTAACAGTTGCAACGCATTTAATTGCTCGTCATGTAGATAAAGGAGCGATGGCATACTTGCTAACAACACCTGTATCTAGAGTGCAAATTGCAATCACGCAAGCGGCTATTCTCGCATTAGGGCTACTAATCATAGTAACTGTTACGTATGTAGCGGGTATAGTAGGTGCAGAGTGGTTTCTACAAGATAATAACTTAAATAAAGAATTATTCCTGAAGATAAATATAGTCGGTGGGTTAATATTTTTAGTCGTTAGTGCGTATTCATTTTTCTTTTCTTGTATATGTAATGACGAAAGAAAGGCACTTAGCTACTCAGCAAGTTTAACTATTTTATTTTTCGTAACGGACATGGTAGGTAAATTAAGCGATAAGTTAGAGTGGATGAGAAATATATCATTATTTACGCTATTTCGTCCGAAAGAAATTGCTGAGGGAACATATAATATATGGCCAGTGAGTATAGGTTTAACTGCTGGAGCACTTTGTATTTTCATAGTAGCAATTGTAGTGTTTAGGAAAAGGGATTTACCGTTGTAAAGTAGAAAGTCCACTGAGAAAGTGGGCTTTTTTTGATGAGGAGGAAACGAATGAATCATTTGTTCCGGGTTAAACTATATGTAAATGATATTGAGAAGTCATTATTGTTTTATGAAGAAGTAATTGGTTTACAGTTGTATAAAAGAAGTATGCATGCAGCACGCTTTAATCACGATCAGTTTTCTCTGTTACTAGCTACTGATTCAACATTGAGTGAAAATCACTATTTTTACAATCGAAAAGACATGAAGGGGAATGGCTTTGAACTAATTATTGTTGTCAATCGGATTGAAGAAGTATATGAACGTTGTAAAGAGAAGCGATGCACAATACAAGAAGAAATTCAAACTTATCCGTGGGAGATGCGGGGATTTAAAGTTGTCGATCCAGATGGATATTTCCTTAGAATTACATCTGAGTAAAGGTAAACATGAAGAATGTTTACCTTTTTTTATGGAAATATTCAAAAAAATGAACCTTTTTCTAGGCTCATCCGTCTAATACATGTAAAGTTAAATTTGAAGTGAGGATGAAACAGGAGGAGCAATTGTGAAAGTAATCCCTTTATATAAAATGATTGTAAAAGAAGAAACCGATGTTTCCTTAGCGAAAAAAGGTGATCATGAAGCGTTTATGGCGCTTATACATACAGAAAAAATGAAGATGTATCGTATTGCAAAGGCTATGTTACGTGATGAGACAAATATAGAGGATGCGATACAGGCAACAATTTTAAAAGCCTATGAAAATATAAAAAAATTAAAGAAAGAAGAGTTTTTTCAAACTTGGTTAATTCGAATTTTGATAAATGAGTGTAACAACATTATTAGATCATACAAAAAGATAATGGTAATAGAAGAAAATGATTACAATATGAGTGCTTGTGATCAGTATGAAGATATAGATTTGTGTAATGCGATTCAATCATTACATGAAGAGTTAAGAGCGGTTACGGTGCTTTTTTATTATGAAGATATGAATCAAGAAAGTATAGCGAAGCTTTTAGAAGTGCCAAAAGGAACAGTGAAATCGAGATTGTCACGCGCGAGGGAACAATTGCAAAAGCGATTAAAGATGGAATAGGAGGTGTATAGGATGGATAACGAAAAATTATTTGATGAGAAAATAAAAAAGAGAATAAAAGAAGAGAATGTTATAGTACCACCAGAGTTAAATGAAAAGATTAATCGTACACTACATAATCTTCCGGTAAAAAAGAAAGGTTACAAAGTTTATATGATGGCTATAAGTGCTGCGGTTCTAACACTGTCCATTGTGTCTATGTCGGAGTTTTCTGATCAAATTTTTGCTCAAAATGGTGGGGTATTTGAATATGTAAAGAAAAAGGCGTTTTCTGATTATGAAAATGAAGAAGAAATAAAATCGAACGTAAACTATCCAGATAAAGAAAAGATTCATGAAAAGATGCTGGATTCCATTGATCATTTTAAAAATATTTCAGGACAATTTGAGGAATATTATAGTTCGTCAAGAATCGCTACAACATACAAATATGCGATTGATACGGAGCAACAAAGAGGTATCTCTTCGAAAGAAGATAAGCTAACGAAAAAACGAACAATTATATATAACGAGGGCAAGAAAAAAGAATTTGATGATGAGAAGTATACATATAGAGAGACAAAATGGAGCCCGAAGGAAAGAAACTATGAACTATTAAAATTAAATCCTACGGAAAGATTATTGAGAAAATCAGGTGAAAAGAAACGATATGATGACGAATATGTGGGATTTGCGAAGTATAGTATGCAATCAGAATTTGCTGAGCTATTAATCCGATATAAAGATTGGAATTATAAAGAAACGAAGTATCTTGGACTTGATTGCTACAAAATAGAAGGGACAATAAACATAGAAATGCCTGTAAGTACATCTGAAGATGTAAGAGGGAAATTTGAAATGGTTGTAGAGAAAAATACGGGGATTATGCTAAAGTTCCTTAGTTTCCACGAAGGTATGATTCAATATTCGATTACAACTGAATGGATACAAATAAACAAAGGGTTGAAAGAGAATGTATTTCAAAAGGATAGTACTAATTATGAAAAATTGAAAAATATATTAGATGAATAGAAAACGGAGGGAACGATATGGAGAATATCTCTTCTTCAAGAGAAAAGAAAAATAAAAGAAAATATAAAAAGACAACGATAATAAGTGTCTTGTTAGTAGTATTACTATTTGGCGGAGTTGGATATGGTACTTATGTATATATGAAAACTTCTAATCTCGTACAAAAGTCTAGTTTAAATTTAGCGCGTGGTGAAAAATCACATTTACGTGAGGAAACTGTAAAGCCAATTGCAAACAATGTTTCACTTTTAATTATGGGAATTGATGAAAATCAAGAACGACAAAAGGAGTATAATGGTGCTTTCCATACAGATGCACTACTGTTAGCTACTTTTAATAAAGATGATAAGACAGTGAAATTAACGAGCATACCACGTGATACATATACATATGTTCCAGTTGAAAAGAAAAAAGATAAAATAACGCATGCATATGGAAGTGGTTTCGTTAAAAATGGTAAAGATGGAGGACCGCAAGCTTCAGTGGAAGCAGTAGAAAAGTTGTTACAAGTGCCTGTTGATTATTTTGTGAAGTTTAATTTTAATTCATTTACTAAAATTGTTGATGGATTAGATGGAATTGAAGTAAATGTCCCAGTTGAATTTACGGAGCAAAATAGTAAAGATGAACCTGACGCAATCCATTTGAAAAAAGGACTACAAAAATTAACAGGGGAAGAAGCACTTGCACTGGCAAGAACGCGTCATATTGATAGTGATGCAATGAGAGGTCAGCGCCAACAACTTGTTATTGAAGCGATGTTAAGTAAATTAAAAAGTGTAGGCTCGATTACGAAGCTAGAAAAAATAGTTGAGGCGATTGACGGCGATTTTAAAACAAATTTAGTAATGGATGATATTTTATCTTTTTATAAATACGGTTTAAATGGTTCAGTTGAAAAGATTCAATTAGGCGGAGATGATTTATATTTACCTAACGGTCCAAATGGGCAACGTGTATATTATTATAACCCTAATAAAAAAGATCTACAGAGTTTGAGTAATACGCTTAGAACACATCTAGGATTAAGTGAAAAGCAGATTGAGGAGAATTAAAGCAGGCATAAGGTCTGCTTTTTTATTACGTTTAATAGTATGACATTTAAATCTGAATATTATATACTATTTTCAAATTATTAATAATAGTGTAACATAATGATGTGGTTTAAGTTAAATAGCAGGGGGGCTATTACATAAAATACATCATTAGCAATTATTGAAATCGTATGGGAGAAATGAACGAAACAGGGGAGTATTAAAAATGAGAATTGTAAAGAATTTAACATTCCAAGTTATTGTGGCAATTATTTGTGGTATTGCAGTAGGGGCAATTTGGCCTAGTGTTGGACAAGAGATGAAGCCAATTGGTGAAACATTCATCAATATGATTAAAATGGTTATTGCACCGATAATCTTTTTAACGATTGTGCTTGGTATTGCAAGTATGGGAAGTATGAAAAAGGTAGGTCGTGTTGGTGGGAAGGCACTATTATATTTTGAAATCGTTACAACAGCGGCTTTACTTATTGGTATCATCGTAGCGAATGTTGTACGTCCCGGAGATGGATTAGATCCTTCGAAACTAAAGGGCGGAGATGTTTCACAATATGTACAAAGCGGGCAAGAAATGCAGTGGATGGATTTCTTTTTACATATTGTGCCGTCTAACATGTTTGAAGCATTTGCAAAAGGTGATATTTTACAAGTTCTGTTCTTCTCCATTTTATTCGGTGCAGGGTTAACAATGCTCGGGAAAAATGGACAACCTGTTATCGACTTTTTTGAAAGATTATCGAAAGTATTTTTTAATATTTTATCTATTGTTATGAAGTTAGCGCCAGTTGGAGCATTCGGTGGAATGTCGTTTACAATTGGTAAATATGGTTTAAGTACGTTAATACCACTTGGTAAACTAATGATTTGTGTATATACGACAATGGCATTATTTGTTTTTATTGTTTTAAATTTTATTTGTAAACTGTACAAATTTAGTTTGTGGAAATATTTAGCACATATTAAAGAAGAATTACTTATTGTTCTAGGGACATCATCATCAGAATCAGTACTGCCGCGAATGATGACAAAGATGGAAGACTTCGGGTGTTCTAAGCCAGTAGTAGGTTTAGTCATTCCGACAGGTTACTCTTTTAATTTAGATGGAACGACGATTTATTTATCGATGGCAACTATATTTTTAGCTCAAGTTTTTCACGTCGATCTTTCACTAGGTCAACAATTAACTATAATAGCTATTTTATTAGTTACATCTAAAGGGGCAGCAGCAGTAACAGGTGGAGGTTTTATAGTACTAGCATCTACTTTATCTGCAATGAATGTTATCCCGTTAGAAGGGTTAGCGCTATTACTTGGTGTAGATCGTTTCATGTCAGAAGCACGTGCTATCGTGAATTTAATTGGTAACGGTATTGCGACTGTAGTTGTTGCAAAAAGTGAAAATGAATTTGATGAAGAGAAGTATACGAGAGTAATAGAGGAAATGAAAAAAAAGAAAATGGCCGGATAAAAAAGTCAGCAAAGCTGACTTTTTTATTTTTGTAGAAAAGAGGTTTGTTACGATATACATTATTTATTAACAATAATTTACAAGTATTTTATAGTGTAGGGAGATAAAGACTATTAAATCAATACATAGAATTCAATGAGATATAGTGTTTCGAAAGAGTATGGAATTTTTATGAATATTACTGTAAAAAAATAATTTTTTAAAAATTTTCAATAATAACACTTTACAAAACTCGAAAAATTAGTAGAATAATAGTTAATAAGAATCTTCTGATAAATATATAAAGAAAAACGGAATTATCAGAAAATTCTTAAATGAGAGCGTTAAGAATTAGGGAGGGTACAGAAAGTGAAAAAGAAAAAAATGAAAAAACTAACAGCAGTTGTAGCACCAGTTTTAGCAATGAGTATGGCATTGACAGCATGTTCTACATCAGGTGGAGATAAGAAGACAAGCACAAATTCTAGCTCTGGCGGGGATAGCAAATCAGAAGAAAAATTAGCAGCGAAACAAGTACTAAATCGTACTGAAACAAATGAGATTCCAACAATGGATACTTCTAAAAGTACAGATACTTTAGGTTCTCAAATGTTAGGGAACACAATGGAAGGTTTATACCGATTAGATAAAGAAAACAAACCAATCCCAGCTGCGGCAGAGTCAAGCACGAAGAGTGAGGATGGTAAAAAATATACATTTAAATTACGTAAAGATGCAAAATGGTCAAATGGTGATCCTGTAACAGCGAAAGATTTCGTATTTGCATGGCAACGTCTATTAGATCCAAAAACAGCTGCTGAGTATGCATTTATCGCATTCCCGATTAAAAATGCAGAAGCAATTAGCCAGGGGAAAGCAGAAGTTTCTACATTAGGTGTAAAAGCGGTTGATGATCTTACACTTGAAGTAGAATTAGAACAAGCGGTACCATACTTCTTAAACTTAGTAGCATTCCCGTCGTATTATCCACTAAATGAAAAGTTCGTTAAAGAAAAAGGGGATAAATACGGTTTAGAATCTGATACAACAGTTTATAACGGTCCATTCGTTCTTACTGATTGGAAACACGAACAAGGATGGAAACTAAAGAAGAATGATCAATATTGGGATAAAAAGACTGTGAAATTAGATGAGATTAACTTTAGTGTTGTAAAAGAGCCAGCAACTCGTGTAAATTTATACGATAGTGGCCAAATTGATTTCTCTTTATTGACTGGAGAATTCGTTGACAAATATAGAAATAATAAAGAGGAGTTTGGAACATATTCAGAACCAAGTACATTTTTCATACGTTTAAATCAAAAACGTGGTGGGCAAGATACACCATTAAAGAGCCAAAAATTACGCGAAGCAATTGCTTTATCAATTGATAAAAAGAATTTAGCAAATGTTATTTTAAATGATGGATCGAAACCGGCTGATTACTTAGTACCTAAAGGGTTAGCAAATGGACCGGATGGGAAAGATTTCCAAGATACATTTAAAAATGGTATTAAGCCAGATGCGAAAAAAGCAGCTGCTGCATGGGAAGAAGCGAAAAAAGAACTTGGAAAAGATCAAGTTACAATTGAGTTTTTAAACTATGATACTGGTAATGCGAAAAAAGTTGGGGAATATGTAAAAGATCAAATTGAGAAAAACTTAAAAGGTGTAACAGTAAATATTAAACTGCAGCCGTTTAAACAAAAACTAAAATTAGAATCGGAGCAAGATTATGATATTTCATATGGTGGATGGAGCCCAGACTATGCAGATCCAATGACATATTTAGATATGTTTGAATCTAATCACTCTCATAACCAAATGAGCTACTCTGATGCGAAATATGATGAAATGGTTAAAAAAGCCGGTGGAGAGTTAATGAGTGACGCGAAGAAACGTTGGGAAGAACTAGGGAAAGCTGAAAAATTATTACTCGAGCAAGATGTAGCACTTGTACCATTATATCAAAATGCTAGATCTTATGTAATGAAACCGACTGTAAAAGGGGTTGTTAAACATAATATTAGTCCGGAGTACAGCTTTAAATGGGCTTATGTAACTGAAAAATAATAAAAAAGCATTCCGAAAGTAGACTACTTTTGGAATGCTTTTTTATTATGAGATTAAATTGTAAACAAATCAATAAGCACAAGGGGAATGGTACTTATATAGTGAATAGGAAGAATTTGTATAGTGATAATTATAAAAAATAATTTTTAGAATATTTTAAAAATAACTTTACAAAATCTGAAAAGTTAGTAGAATATTAATTAATAAGAATTTTCTGATAACTAGTTATTAGAGAATCTATCAAAATTAGTTTCGTACATATAATTGGGGAGGGTACAAAAATGAGGAAAAAGATGAAAAAGTTCACGGCGGTTGTAGCGCCAGTTTTAGCAATGAGTATGGCGTTGACAGCGTGTTCTGGATCTGGTGGGGAGAAGAAATCAACTACGACGTCTAGTGGTGGTGGGGAAGAGAAAAAATCTGATATTAAATACGCAGCGAAACAAGTATTAAATCGTACAGAGAATCAAGAAATTCCGACGATGGATGTTTCAAAATCTACTGATACATTAGGTTCTCAAATTTTAGGGAACACAATGGAAGGTTTATATCGATTAGATAAAGATAATAAGCCAATCCCAGCTGCTGCAGAATCTAGTACGAAAAGCGAGGATGGAAAAAAATATACATTTAAGCTACGTAAAGATGCAAAATGGTCAAACGGTGATCCTGTGACAGCGAAAGATTTCGTATACGGATGGCAACGCTTACTTGATAAAAATACAGCGGCAGAATATGCGTTTATCGCTTTCTATATTAAAAATGCAGAAGCAATTAATAAAGGTGAAAAACCTCTAACAGATTTAGGAGCAAAAGCAGTAGATGATTATACACTAGAAGTAGAATTAGAAAAACCAGTACCGTATTTCTTGAATTTAATGGCATTCCCATCGTACTATCCTTTAAATGAAAAGTTCGTAAAAGAAAAAGGAGATAAGTTCGGTTTAGAAGCAGATACAACGTTGTATAATGGACCGTTCGTTATGGCTTCATGGAAACATGAACAAGGATGGCAGTTAAAGAAAAATGATCAGTATTGGGATAAAAAGACTGTGAAATTAGAAGAAATTAACTATAGTGTAGTAAAAGAAGTTGCGACGAAAGTAAACTTATATGATACAGGATCAATTGATTTCACACTATTATCAGGAGAATTCGTTGATAAATATAAATCAAACAAAGAAGAGTACGGTGAGTATTCAGAAGCAAGTACATTCTTCTTACGTTTAAATCAAAAGCGTAACGGACAAGATACACCGTTAAAGAGCAAAAAACTTCGTGAAGCAATCGCATTATCAATTGATAAAAAAGGATTAGCAAACGTAATTTTAAATAACGGTTCAAAAGCAACAGATCAATTAGTACCAAAAGGACTTGCGACAGGACCAGACGGTAAAGATTATCAAGATACATTTAAAAATGGTCTGAAATATGATCCGAAAAAAGGTGCAGCAGCTTGGGAAGCAGCGAAAAAAGAACTTGGAAAAGACCAAGTGACAATTGAATTACTAAGCTATGATGATGGAACAGCGAAGAAAATCGCTGATTACTTTAAAGATCAAATTGAGAAAAACTTAAAAGGTGTAACGGTTAACACGAAAATTCAGCCGTTCAAACAAAAACTAAAATTAGAGTCAGCACAAGATTATGAAGTTTCGTTTGCAGGTTGGAGCCCAGATTATTCAGATCCAATGACATTTATTGATATGTTTGAATCGAAGAGCCCATATAACCAAATGAGTTATTCGAATCCAAAATATGATGAAATGGTAGCGAAAGCAGGTAATGAATTATTATCTGATCCGAAGAAGCGTTGGGAAACGTTAGGAAAAGCAGAAAAATTATTCCTTGAAGAAGATGCTGGATTAGTTCCTTTATATCAAACAGGAAGAGCGTATGTAATGAAGCCGAATGTAAAAGGAATTGTGAAACATAACATCAGTCCAGAATATAGCTTTAAGTGGGCTTATGTAACGGAAGGCAAATAATAACAAAAGAGCGTGTTTAAAAGTAGATAATTTACTTTTAACACGCTCTTTTTCTATTCAATTAAATAGAGAAGAATAAGAAAAGTGGTACTGACATATAGTAGATGGGGGAGAATTCGTATAGTAGTAATAGTAAAATACATAGTTACTATAAAATAAAACTTTAAAACTGTGGGGAATTAACAGGTGTTAATAATTAAGGTCATAGAAAATCTCTCAAAAATAGTTTCGTACATATAAATTGGGGAGGGTACAAGAATGAAGAAAAAAATGAAAAAACTAACGGCAGTTGTAGTGCCAGTTTTAGCAATGAGTATGGCGTTAACAGCATGTTCTTCTGGATCTGGTGGGGAGAAGAAACCGACTACAACGTCTAATAATGGCGGGGAAGAGAAAAAATCTGATATAAAATATGCAGCGAAGCAAGTGCTAAATCGTACAGAAACGAATGAAATTCCGACGATGGATACTTCAAAAAGTACAGATACACTTGGCGCACAAATTTTAGGGAATACGATGGAAGGTTTATATCGCCTGGATAAAGATAATAAGCCAATACCAGCTGTAGCAGAATCTAGCACGAAAAGCGAGGACGGTAAAAAATATACGTTTAAACTACGTAAAGATGCAAAGTGGTCAAATGGTGATCCAGTAACGGCGAAAGATTTCGTATTTGCATGGCAACGTCTAGTAGATCCAAAAACAGCTGCTGAGTATGCATTTATTGCTTACTATATTAAAAATGCAGAAACAATTAATCAAGGAAAAGCAGAAGTAGCTACATTAGGTGTAAAAGCGGTAGATGATCATACGCTTGAAGTTGAACTAGAAAGACCAGTACCATATTTCTTGAATTTAATGGCATTTGCGTCATACTATCCATTAAATGAAAAATTCGTAAAAGAAAAAGGGAATAAATACGGTTTGGAGTCTGATACAACAGTATATAACGGACCTTTTGTTCTTACTGATTGGAAGCATGAGCAAGGCTGGAAATTAAAGAAAAATGATCAGTACTGGGACAAAAAGACTGTAAAACTAGATGAAATCAACTTTAGTGTAGTAAAAGAACCAGCTACTAGAGTAAATTTATATGATACAGGTGCAATTGATTTCGCACTTTTATCAGGTGAATTTGTTGATAAGTATAGAAATAATAAAGAGGAGTTTGGCGCATATTCGGAAACGAGTACATTTTACTTACGTCTAAACCAAAAACGTGGTGGGCAAGATACACCGTTAAAGAGCAAAAAACTCCGTGAAGCAATTGCATTATCAATTGATAAGAAAGCTTTAACAAATGTTATTTTAAATGATGGTTCAAAACCAGTGGATTACTTAGTGCCAAAAGGTTTAGCGAGTGGACCAGACGGTAAAGATTTCGCAGAAACGTTTAAGAATGGTTTAAAACAAGACTCCAAAAAGGCAGCAGCAGCTTGGGAAGAAGCGAAAAAAGAACTTGGAAAAGATCAAGTAACAATTGAACTGTTAAATTATGATACTGGTAATGCGAAAAAAGTTGGAGAATATGTAAAAGATCAAGTTGAAAAGAATCTAAAAGGCGTCACAGTAAATATTAAACTGCAACCATTTAAGCAAAAACTAAAATTAGAATCAGACCAAGATTATGATTTTTCATATGGTGGCTGGAATCCAGATTATGCGGATCCAATGACATATCTTGATATGTTCGAAACGACAAATTCTCAGAACCAGATGAGCTACTCAAATTCAAAATATGATGACATTATTACTAAAAGTAAGACAGAATGGATGGCTGATGCAAAAAAACGTTGGACTGAGTTAGGAAAGGCTGAGAAAATATTACTTGAAGATGATGTAGCGCTTGTACCTTTATATCAAAATGCTCGATCATATGTTATGAAACCGAATGTAAAGGGAATTGTGAAACATAATATTAGTCCGGAATATAGTTTCAAATGGGCGTATGTAGAAGAGAAATAAAAAAGAGAAGAGCATTTTCAAGTTGCGGTATAGCACTTGGAAATGCTTTTTTTATGTGCACGATTTATTGATAGGTGAATATATGTATTATAGAAAATTTAAAGGAGAATTCTATGAAACGAAATACTTACATCGATTTCCTAGCTTATTACGGAATAGGAAGTGCTCATCCTGGTGGTTTTACGTTAACGAAACAATTGTTAGCACAATTGCCTTTTAGATATGGAGCAAATGTCCTTGAGATAGGCTGTGGTACGGGGAAAACGGCGGCATATATGACAAAAGAATATGGTTATAAAGTAACGGCGGTTGAAAAGAATGAGATTATGATTCAAAAGGCGAAAGATAGATGGTCGTTTGAAGGAATAGACATTCAATTAATTGAAGGAAATGTAGAGCAATTACCTTGTTTGCATGACTCATTTGAGTTCGTACTCGGAGAATCGATACTCGCTTTTACAGAGAAAGAAAGGGTTATCCCGGAGTGCTATCGTGTACTACAGAAAGACGGTAAACTTGTTGTCATTGAAATGATTATTGATAGGCACATTGAGAAGAGTGAGGAAGGAAAAATTGCCCGACTATACGGGATGAAAGAACTATTAACTGAGAGTGAATGGGTACAATTATTTCAGAAAGCAAATTTTAAAAGAATTACAATTGCTGGCGGTGGTACAATTGCAGAAACAATCTCGGGCTATATAGAAGAGCCAGAATGGAATGTATCCTCGCATATTCCAAATGAATTATATGAGGCATGGGTACAGCATGAAAATGTACGACTTATGTACCAACATATTTTAGGACATCGTATTTTTATATGTGAAAAATAAAGAAAGAGAGTTGACTAAAGCTAGTCAACTCTTTACTATGTTAAATGAAAAATAATGCAGCTAATGTAATTCCGAAGATGAAACCAAATCCGAGTTCAACGCCCCAGCCGCCGCCGCCCCAGCCACCACAACTACCGCAACCACGACCGCCACATCCACAGCCGCTGAATCCACCACCACAACCAAATCCGCAACTATCACATCTGCTAAGGCCCCCACAAAGGTCACAGCCACCGTTTGCATATGCGTCATAGTATCCAAATCCTGTATCAAAAGATGAGCGCTGTTGCACTGGTTCAATCCATACAGAGCTGTTTGTCACATCAATTATTTTGCCTAAATGAATGCGACCATCACGATCTTCAATTCGAACGACTTTACCGAAATAACGTTGGCACGTATCGTAACATTTTTGTCTATGCATGTTCTTTCCTCCTTCCCCATTACAGTAATACGATATGTAATGGGGACAAGTGCGGCTTGTACGAATGTCCTATCTATCATAATTGTTATAGGAAAGGGGAAATATAGGAGAAGGATATATAAGGAGGAAAAGGCAATGAAATCTACAGATCAGTTTCAGATATACGAAGTACCGTGGGAAGAGTTTATTGAAGCTTTGCGAGAGGAAATGAAGAAGCAAGTTGGGGCAGATATTATTGATACAGTAGTTTGCAATTTAAAAGATGGTTTTGAAGTGTATACATATGTGCAGGGGGATTTGGAGTTTGAATACAAGGAAGCACTTGAAAGAAAATACGGAAGCGATGCAAAAACTCCTAATGTGTTAACGATTATGTTATTAGCTAACATTTATAGTACAAGTGAAAAGAATATACGCTTACATGCGGATCATAAAGATAATCCAATTGTTGAAGTGTATGTGAAGCAATAAAACACGCTGTGAAAGGCGTGTTTTTTATTTGTCCCGCATTAACGGGCAGTAAGACCCCCACCTCAAAATTCAGCGGAAGCAAAGAAGTTAGGTAGGGGATCAACTGCCCGTAAAAGCCCGATTGGTGAGGGCTGATAATCAGTGGGGGATGAACAAAACCCCCACTGATTAAAGTTTCACTTTATATGATAAAATGTTAGAAAATTAAGAAAGAAGGTGATGGTTTGAAAATTAAACATCTTAATTTAACAGTTTCAGATGTAGTAGCTGCTAGAGAGTTTTTAGAAAAATATTTTGGTTTAACTTGTAGTGGAACAAGGGGAAATGGCTTTGCAGTTATGCGTGATAATGATGGGTTTATACTAACGTTAATGAAAGGGAAAGACGTACATTATCCAAAAACATTTCATGTAGGATTTCCACAAGAAAATAATGAACAAGTAGATAAGATAAATCAAAGATTGAAGGAAGATGGATTTTCGGTTGAGGCTCCTAAACGTGCACATGCGTATACGTTTTATGTTGAAGCACCTGGCGGATTTACAATTGAAGTGATGTGTTAATTTAAAATCAAACTTTTTGATGCTTGTTTTCAATATGAAAAGTAGGAAAAGTCTGTTTTAAGTGTAGAGCTTAAACAGGCTTTTTTACTTATAGTATCGGATAGAAAACGCTAGAAGGAATCATATTCAATATATATATCTGTTTACATAATAAAGTTATGCTGCGCTAGTTGTCCTAAAATACAAGTCATATATCTTGTATCCTCTCATAAATTTAAACATAGGAATTTGTCTACAAAGGTGGCGAAGCCTCATCATGAAAATTCGAATTTGTGCCACATTCATGTTGTTTCTATTTATATGGTTACATCCTTTTTGGACTTTTGCAAAAGGAGAGGAGGCAAAGGAAAGGGTCGTTTCACTTGTATATGATGATTCGGGCAGCATGAGAAATAACGATCGCTGGAAATATGCCAATTATGCTTTGCAAAGTTTAGTTGCGCTATTAGATGAAAAAGATAAATTCTCTTATGTTCCAATGAGCAAGCCGAATGATCCATTAAACATTTCGTTAACGAAGGATAAGAGACAAACAGAAATTGAGGGAATTGGAGCATGGAAAACGTATTTAAATACTCCGTTTAGCGCAGTAGAGACGGCGATGCAATCTATAAAAAAGGAAGCAGATATAGATGGAAAACGTGAATTTTGGCTTATTGTCTTAACTGACGGGGCATTTAATGATTTAGAGAAAGATAAGGTTGGCGGAAAAGAACAAATTACACAGAAGCTAGCACAGTTTAAGAAAGAAATGGATACAAAAAAGATATCGTTACATCCAATTTTAATTACGATGGAAGAGGATTTAGGGCAGCAAGAAAAGGCACAACTAAATACGTTTAAAGAAATATGGAAGAAAGAGATAAATGGCGTTACGATGCCATCTAGTGGAGAGGATGGTATTGTAAAAAGCGTCAATCAAGTGGCAGCATTAGTTGCAAATCGTGATCCGTTCTCCTCGGTTGAATCGATTGTAAAAACGAAAGTAGTAGGAAAGAAAGTAGAGATTACAACACCATTCCCGTTAAAGCGTATGACGCTTGTACGGCAATCGCCTTCTTTGTCTAATTATCAGGTCACACAAATTTCTAAACCATTACAATTACAATCTTCTTATTCCATACATGCACCAGGTGAAGCGAAATTATTCGGAAATATAGTTCATATAAGTACGGAAAATCACGAAGTTATTAAACCAGGAACGTATACGATAGAAGTGGATCGAGATATTGAGAAAGAAGGATTACAAGTACTAGTTGAACCGGCGCTTAACTATACTGTTTCTACTTATGACAAAGACGATAGTAGTCAAAAAAATGTGGAGAAAATGTACGAAGGTGTTACTGCTGTTATTGAAGCGAAGCCTACGGAATTACCAATTCAGTCTTCATATTTTCAGTCAGAAGTAGAAATAGACGGAAAACAGTACCCGATGAAGTGGGACGATAAAAAACATGTATTTTACTACGAAACGAAGATCGATAAAGGGTTAGTGCGCGGGAAAGTTCATATGAACATAAAGGGGTTTTACAGACAGACAAAGGAATTTAAAATCGAAGTAACTGAAAAACCAAAATTATCATTGCAAACTATTACGAAAGATTATGAGGAAAAAGTAACGAATTTAGAGAATAGTAAACCGTTTATTATACAACCACAGTTAGATGGTAAGCCGATGACAGAAGAAGCTGTAAAGAAACTATTAAAATCTACTGGTGTCACATCTAAACAATCAATCAACTATGAAATAAAACAACAGGATAATCAAATTTATATTTATCCTCGCCCTCATTACTCCGACACATTCAATTTTACAGATACCGGCACCGTAGAAGCTACCATCGTAGTGCAAGATTCAAAATTACAAGAAGTTAAGAAAAATATATCACTTCATATTCAAAATGCACCGTTCTATGAAAAATATGCGCTTATTTTTAAGTTTGTTATTCCTATCACTTTATTATTGTTAGTAGTAGGAATAATCGTTTTAGGATGGATTGTTCGTCCAAGATTTCACCGAAAAGCGCTATTGTATTACGAATGGGATCAAGAGGTAGCGAAAGATTGGTTATATCAATCTGAGCCAGAATTACTTAAAAATAAATGGTGGAAACACTATTTTGGCATTCCATTCCGAGCAGAAAGAAAGACTGTGCAATCCGTTACGTTTATAGCAAAGAAAGGATCGAAATCAATATTTGTAGCGAAAGAGTCACAAGTAGTAGGAATGATTATTGATGGGATGTTTATAACAGAAGATGAGGTTGGAATGGAACATAAGACGCTATATCCAAATGAACTTTTAGTAATTGATAGAGGGTATGGTAAAGAAATTTACAAATATGAGTGTGAATAGTAGATAGGGAAAAGGAGGGAGTCTTATCTTTCTCCCCTCTTTTCAAACAAGCAAGAATAGGAAGGTGGTTCACATGACGTTACAAGTTCCAACGATATTAATTGGTTTAGGTGGAATCGGTAGTACTGTGACACATCAAATATATGAAAGGCTACCTGAGGAGCGCCGAAAAAAGGTAGCAATGCACGTATTTGATACAGATGTGAATACATTGAGTAAATTTGATCATATTCGAAAGTTTAAGACGCAAACGAGTTCTAGTAAAACGCCAAGAGAGTATATTGCAGGAGATCCAACGATTCCAGAGTGGTTTCCGATGGACCCGACTATACTTGATAAACCACTGACAGAAGGGGCAGGACAGTTACGCGTCATTTCCCGTTTAGCGTTACTTGCTGCGATGAAAGAAGATAAATTGACATCCTTTTGGCAAGAAATCGAGAAGATTTTTCCGGTTACAAGCGATCAAACGGAATATGGAGTGCGTGTCATTATCGTAACATCACTAGCGGGCGGAACAGGTTCAGGGATGTTTCTACAAATTGCATTATATTTACGTGAAATGCTTCGGAAAAAACTGCAGCATCACAACATTTTAATACGTGGTGCGTTTTTAATGCCGGATGTTTTAGTTAAGACGAGAACGGTTAGTGCGAAAGAATTTGAAACGGTGCAAGCAAACGGCTATGCCTCGTTAAAAGAATTACATGCCATTACACTCGGTTCCACTGGAGAATTATCAAAACGTGGCGGTGTGACGATTGAATTAGAATATCGACCTGATCAAGTAGATGAAGACGGAAGAACGAATCATACGATTAAACAACATCATTTACCATACAATTATTGTTTCCTATACGATTACGAAAATCTACATGGACACCATCTGCACAATTTATCAGATTATATGGAGCAAATGGCAAATACGATTTATTTACAGTTATTTAGTCCGATGTCTGCAAATCATTTTGCACAGGAAGATAATCAAATTCAGCAATTAGCAGAATCAAGTGGGAAAGGACGATATTGCGGGGCAGGAACGGCAAAGATTATTTATCCGTATGAGCACGTGTTAAAATATTGTGCTTTAAAATGGGCTGTGCAAGGTTTAGATGAGTCTTGGCTGCATTTAGATCAACTGTTTCAAGAGAAGAAGCAAAGATATGACCAAGACGTCAAACGCGGGATGCAACGTGAAAAGCCAGAGCGTGGGAAAAGTTATTTAGAAGACTTAGAACATCTTGCTACCCGTCCAGAACAGGCTCATATTTTTTATAGACAAATGTACAATGAAACGCGTGAAGGAGCAGAGGGCGGTAAGGTCGGTGTTGCGAAATCTAAACTGTTTTTAGAGGCTGTAGAAAGTTATGTACAGCGTACGGTGCAAAAAGATGAGGAATTAAACCGACTGCAGCACGAGTGTAAAATTTCGGCTGCTAAACTGAAAATGATGGAGCAAATGAAAGGTGAAGTAGCAAGGGTGGATCATGCGGTTCGTTTATATGCGTATGCGATTCCGAGCCGCGTACATGAGCATGTAACGACACTATTGTATGACATGATTGAATCAGACCGTTTTTCACCAAGTGGTTCTGAAGGGCAGTCCTATCAATTAAATACATGGTTTTTAAAGAAAACAGATCCTGTTCATCCAGTATCAGCTCGTTTTATGTTGTATGAAATTCGAAAGCAGTTAGTCGAGAAAATGAATCGACTACATGAAAATAATGAACAAAAGCGTAATTTAATTCAAAACTACGATAAGAAATTTAATGTGAGTAATATTGATGGAACGGTAACAGCTGTTCGCCGAGTAGAAATTGCGCAGCAACAAGGCTGGTTTGGAAAAATGATTAATAATCAGCAGCGTTTGTTTAAAAAAGAATTTGAAGATATTGTAACGCAGTATGTACACAAATTAAACGAGTATCGTAAAGAAATGCTATTAGAACTCGTTTATCAATCGCTTTATCAAGCAGTTAATAAAATGATTCAATATTGGGAAAGGTTTTTTGATAATTTATACGAAACGCGTGAAAATTTATTGTTTGAAATTCAAAAACGAAGCAAGGAGTTTGAAGGGAAAACAAACCCAACGAATGTATACGTATTAGCTGAAGAGAAGCTGCAAGAAAAGATATGGCAAGATATGCAGCAACATTTAAATTTGGGAGTATTACCGAAAGATATATCTGCGGAAATTTATATGAGTTTATACGGGGAATATTGCCGGGATGCAAAAACAGAAGAGATTCAATCGAAAAAAGTAGAAGATTTTTATCGTGAGCACATACTAAGTTATTGCTACGATGAATTACAAATACGCTATCGTGATAAATTAGAGCTGAATATCGTTGAGGCGTTACGAAAAGAGGCAGATTATAAGAAGCGTGATCGTGATGAATACGTCCGTGAAAAAATTGAAGACTTGTTCCATTTAGCAAGTCCATTCGTTCCGAAAGTTTCCCATCATAGGGAATTACAATATTGGGGTATACATCCATCTTTAAAGAAAGAATTGCAAGAGGAATTAATTCAAGAAATGTTTAAAGAAAAAGATACAGTACATGAAGCTTTTTCGCCATTTGAAGTCATTTGTTATCGTGCGCATTACGGTTTATCACTACAAGACTTTCCTAAGCTGTCGTCTGGACATATTGCAAATGGATTTATGAATGATAAAGGTGATTATTTTCAGTCTTACTATCGCCGTGTGAACAAGTTGAATAGTAAAAAATCTAGTTTAACGCCGCATTTAGATAAATATTGGCACTTGCCAGCTTTCATGCCAGACTTAAATGCAACACAAACGAAGTTGGATTACGATAAATGTAATCGCGCTCTTCTATACGCGTATATGTATCGTTGGATTAGTTTAGTTGCTGTTGATGGCCAGTTCGTGTATCAATATAACGGTGTTGGACGTAGCTTCTTAATTCAGTCGATGGGAAAAAATATTTCAAGTGAAAGTTATAAATTACACAGAGCATTGCTTCATAATCCGTTTATTTATGAAAACATCTTGTCCAGATTTGAAGAAGAACAAGAAAAAGCTATGATACAGGGCGGACATTTATATACACATCCGTTCGTATTAGGTGCTCAAGATATTAGATGGCTTCGTAAAGAGCATGTCCATAATATTTTAGATATGATTTTAATGTATGACCGTGAAGCAAAATATGATCCAACGTTAGAAGAAACTTCTGATGAATTATTAAGATTATTCCTTGACGAAATTGAGTTATATTTCCAAAACTATTACGGTACAGGTGCCGATATGGTTGCAAAGAAAGAGAAAGAAATGTTTATTAAACAATTGTGGGATCGTTCGTACGCGAAAGGTTATGTAGATCCAAATAGTGCTCCTTATAAAAAGTGGCAAAATTTATTAAGCGTTCATGATGAAGAAGAAACGCCAAAAACGAATGTATAATGAATGAAAAGGGAATCCTTAAAAGTGGCAATACAACTTTAGAAAAGAGGGATTCCGATGCCGTTTTTAGGAAGTGTATATCAAATATTTGGATTGTATCCAGAAATTTATTATGGAATGATTTCAGCCGAACTTGCGGAGCAGCAAAGATTGGAACAGGCGGAAAACGAAGAACCAGAAACAGAAGCGTAACTGTATAGGAAGCTTCAAAATAAAAATGATAACACGCTACTTACTCTTTGCACGTATAAGAGCAAGTAGCGTGTTTTTTTTATTTAATAATCCCGTTCTCTAAAATTTTAATAGTAGGTGCTACTTTCACATTAGACTTTGAAAAGGCACTCGGCCAATCGTCTTCAACCGTTTTCCATTCTTTATATTGAAATGCTCTCGCATAATCACCAAACCCGAATGGATCAAGTTGCTGTTTTTGAATTTTGTGGATTAAATCGTTTAAATCTTTGTTTAGTTGTTTTGTAATAAGTGAAGTTAATTTCTTTCTACCTTTGTCTATATCCATGTTGAATGTAAGTTCAGATACGGAAACTTTAAAATTCATTGCAATATTAAATTTGAAGTGGTTATCGTTATAGCCTGTGTGAATGTCACGATTCATGCTAAGAACATTTATTGTTGCGAAGTCGTCGCCGTCTGTATCTTTTAGATGACTATTACTTTCAACTGAATTAGAAGGGATTTTCAGTGTAAGTGAAACGGGTATATTCGCTTTCTTTTGTAATAGAAGAAGAAGGGCACTTTCATATCGATTTAAAGACATTTTATAGATTCCGCGAGAAGTTAATAATGCAGAGCCGGTAACGAGAATATCTTTTTTACCTTTTTTTATTTCTGAGATAGCAGGTGTTATACCTTTATTAAAAGTTTGCCTATGGAATTCATGGAATGTCGTAAACGCGGTTCGATTGTATAGTTTGTTCGTATTAATTAAATCTGTTAAATATTCAGGAAGTGCAGGCTTATCTTTAAAATTATTATATATAACTGAAGAGATTGGACCGTCTACTGCAACCATGCGCATATTTCCAGTATTTTTAGGGTCGCGATACCAAACATCAAGGTAAGGCATAGCTCCTTCTTGTTTTAAAAATTTCGTACTAAATAAAATGAGTTGTAACTTTTCTGTAGATACTAAACCGCTACTTGAACTATTAAATGTTGCTTTTGCTTCTCGAGGGGTATGTACTGTCGCTTCATGAGTTTCGTATTTTTTCTCCACATCTTCATTAAAAATAGGGTTTACGTGGTATACAATTAATTTTCCTTTTGCTTGTGCATCAAACCCGTAAATTAATGAAATGGATTGTTTTTCTAAGTCGAGCCGATCTCCTCCACATCCTGTTAAAAAGGTTATGAGAAAGCAAAATATAGTGAAAATAAAGCGTCTCATTTAAATTTTTCTCCTTTTCCAATGCTGATAAAGTGTCATGTATAAGAGAAATACGACTGGGAATAGAAAAACGATAAAATAACTTGCAGTTCCCCAAAATTCCCGCAATGCACTTATTTGATACGAGGATGGGATATAAAAAAATAAAACGAAAACACACCCGAATAATAAAAACCAAATAGGTAATGAACTCCCTTTTTTGTTAAGTAACTGATTGATTCCATCTGAGGCAGTAAAAATATAAGGAATGCAAGAATCAAAAATAATGAAGAGATAAAATGACAAAAAGATAATTTCAAACCGTTCCAGAAATGAAAAGTGAAATGGTGTAACAAGAGAAAGAGTGGGCCATAAAAACTTAGTTATACCATCTGGGCTAAAATAAACGAAAGAAACGAACGTAACTTGCAGGTAAACGAATAAAGTAATCATATTTGCAATAACGATTCCTTTTTTTGCAGATGATTTATTACTGAGATAAGGATAAAGGACAAATGCAAACTCAAATCCGAGAAAGGCAATAATAGTTGATTTTACTGTGTTGAAAACTGGTAGCCATCCCTCTTTAAGGAGAGGAAGAAGATAAACCCAATGCCCGTCTTTAAGTGGGATAAATAATAGCAATGGCATCCAGAGTGTAAATAAGACAGTAAAAACAGCATAGCGGCTAATAATAAGAACACCTTTACATGCGAGCATAACCATTGGGATAGATAATAACATCATGATTAAAAACATTGAAGATCTAGGTAAAATCCAAATGTGAATAACGTATAAGAGGGAAAAAATTAAGGATACAGCTGCAAGAACAGCATATAAAATCCAAAAAATCATTCCTACTCTTCCTAGCCACTTCCCAAGATAACGAGTTAGCACATCAAGTAAAGTATACCCGGGATGTTTTTCCATAATTTTTACAATACATAGACTGACTAAAGTAGTGATAGCGCATCCTATTATAATAGACATCCAGCCATCTGTATTCGCCCCTTGCGCAACTTCACGTGGCAGTGTAAGTACACCGAACCCTACTTGAACACCACTAATCGTTAAAATGTATTGAAATAAACTAATCTCCCTCTTTGCACGCTTTGTCACTTATCTTCCTCCGTTTCTTCTATATCGCGTTGTCGATTCTCTTGTTTTAAGTTAAGGGATAGTGGTCGTTTCTTCATTAGTTTCCATGGTAAACGTACAAGAATGTCTTTTAAATCTGAAGCAAATGACGGAGAAAAAGGACTACCATAAGGAACACCAAGTGATTCCATAGAAAGAATATGGATGATGATAACTGCCATCCCGACCATAATTCCAATGACCCCAAACAAAGAAGCGGTTATCATCATTGGAAAGCGAAGAAGCCGAATTCCTGCTGACATTTCCATGTTAGGGATGATAAAAGAAGCGACTGCAGTAATAGATACGACGATAACCATAACATTACTTACTATTCCTGCTTGGACAGCAGCTTGCCCAATGACAATCCCTCCTACGACTCCAATCGTTTGTCCAACGGGACCAGGAAGCCGAACCGCAGCTTCGCGGAGCATTTCAAGTACTAGTTCCATCAAAAGTGCTTCTAATATAGGGGGGAAAGGAATTTTAGCTCGAGATTCTCCAATTGTTAACAATAATTTAAGTGGAATCACTTCATAATGAAAGGAAATCATAGCAATATAAAGAGCTGGAGCAAATATTGCAATAAATAGTCCGGTAAAACGAAGTAGTCGTATGAAAGATGGAATCATTGGCCGGAAGCTGTAATCATCTATCGTCTGAAAAAAAGATGAAAAGGTCATAGGTCCAATTAATACGCCGGGTGAGCGGTCTACAACAACAGCAATTCGTCCATCCAAAATGTGATGGGCCGTTGTATCAGGGCGTTCGGTTATTGATAATTGCGGAAAGAGAGTATAGGAATTATCTTCAACAAACCCTTCTAATTCTCCAGTAGTAATAATGGCATCCACTTTGATTGATTCGATACGGCATGCCATTTCTTGTACAACGTCTTCGTTTGCAACGTCTGCTAAGTACAGCAAAAAAACCTTTGAAGTAGCTCGTTCACCAACAGTGAATTCCTTCACTTTCAATTCGCGATTTGGAATATATCGACGAATAAGTGCAAGACTGTCGCTCGCTACTTCATTAAATCCTTCGTGGGAGCTTTTTATAGCAGTTTCTGTTGTAGGTTCTTCAATACTTCTTTTTGGCGCCGATTGCGTATCTAGTTCTAATGCTGTAAGTTGTCCATTTATAAATAAAATGCTTTTACCATGTAAAAGGGAATGTTCAATGTCAGACCACTGCTGAACTTTCTTTATATTCCCGACTGTAACTGAGGATTCCCAACAATCAACTTCATTCCACTCTTTAAATAGGAGAGGTCGAAGAATATCAATGTTAATAACGGTTTTGTCTACAAGTCCTTCCATATATATAATTGCAGCTACTTTTCCGTTTTTTAACGGAAAAGTACGTGTAATTAATTCTGGAATACCGCTAAAAAGTTTGGACAAGTGCTTTAGATTAAGGGAAAGAGAGGAAGAGATAGATTTATTTAAAAGGTGATCAGCTTGTTCTTGTGCAGAGAAAGATTTTTCACCACGTATCCATTTATTAAAAGACCCCATTTGTTCGCTTACTCCTTTTTATGTTTTATATGGGTTATTATGGATAGTTCCGTGCTGACATATGCGTAGTTTAAATTTTATATTGTATATTTCCATCTTTAACGCTATAATTATAGTGTTAAAGATGGAATCGTGATATGACCTGTTATGAATCTATCGTTTTATTTATGAATAAATGGATTGGTATTTTAGCAAGATGTGCTAATAAACTACTCCACCATGATAATAACGTGCCGAAATGTGGTGCGTATATTTTCGTGGTGGAGTTTTTTTATTCTCAAAAAGGGGGAAAGACCATGAATAACAACATGGTTCATATTACAATTGACGGAAAAAAGTATACAGCGGAGCCTGGTTCAACGATATTGGGTGTTATTAATGAGAACGGGATTGAACATCCGCAAATTTGTTACGTGCCAGAAGTAGATCCTATTCAAACATGTGACACTTGTATTGTAGAGGTTGACGGAAAGTTAGTGCGCTCTTGTTCGGCAGTAGTGACAGAAGGTATGAACATTGAACGTAATTCTGCTCATGCCAAAGAAGCACAAACAGAGGCAATGGATAGGTTACTAGAAAATCATTTATTATACTGTACAGTATGTGACAACAACAATGGGAACTGTAAACTGCATAATACAGCAGAATTAATGGAGATTGAACATCAAAAATATCCTTATGAACCAAAAGTAGATGCAAGTGAAGTTGATATGACGCATCCGTTTTATCGCTACGATCCTAATCAATGTATTGCATGCGGTCAATGTGTTGAGGTTTGTCAAAACTTACAAGTAAATGAAACGTTATCAATAGACTGGGAAGCGGAACGTCCACGAGTTATTTGGGATGAAGGAGTAAATATTAATGATTCTTCATGCGTGAGCTGTGGTCAATGTGTAACCATTTGTCCTTGTAATGCTTTAATGGAGAAAACGATGCTCGGTGAAGCTGGATTTATGACGGGATTAAAACCAGATATTCTTGAACCGATGGTAGATTTAATTAAAGAAGTTGAGCCTGGATATAGCGGCATTTTTGCGGTATCAGAAGTGGAAGCGGCTATGCGTGATACTCGTACGAAGAAAACGAAAACAGTATGTACATTTTGTGGTGTAGGTTGTTCATTTGAAGTGTGGACGAAAGGGCGTAAAATCCTTAAAGTACAACCTTCTTCTGATGCGCCAGTTAACGCAATTTCTACTTGTGTAAAAGGAAAATTCGGTTGGGATTTCGTAAATTCTAAAGAAAGAATTACGAAACCTTTAATTCGTAAAAATGGAACGTTTGTTGAATCTACATGGGAAGAAGCACTAAATGTAGTTGCAAGTAAATTAGGATCTATTAAAGAAGAATACGGTAAAGATGCTGTCGGCTTTATTTCTTCATCTAAAATTACGAATGAAGACAATTATGTAATTCAGAAATTAGCTCGACAAGTATTTGAAACGAATAATATTGATAACTGCTCACGTTATTGTCAATCGCCAGCGACAGACGGATTATTCCGTACAATTGGTATGGGCGGAGATGCTGGAACGATTAAAGATATCGCAAAATCCGGTCTTGTTATTATTGTAGGTTGTAATCCGACAGAAGGTCATCCTGTTTTAGCTACACGTATTAAACGTGCGCATAAATTACACGGACAAAAATTAATTGTGGCTGATCTTCGTAAAACAGAAATGGCAGAGCGTTCAAACGTTTTTATTAGTCCAAAACAAGGAACAGATCAAGTATGGTTAATGGCTGTTACGAAATATATGATTGACCAAGGCTGGCACGATCAACGATTTATTGATGAGAATGTAAACTTCTTTGAAGATTTTAAAGAGAGTCTTACAGAATATACACTTGAATATGCAGAAGAAATGACTGGTATTTCAAAAGAAATACTTATTCAAATGGCTGAAATGATTCGTGATGCAGATGGTACATGTATCCTTTGGGGGATGGGAGTAACGCAAAATACAGGTGGATCGGATACTTCCGCTGCGATTTCAAACTTACTGCTTGCAACAGGTAATTATCGTCGTCCAGGTGCTGGTGCATATCCACTTCGAGGTCATAATAACGTACAAGGTGCTTGTGATATGGGTACTTTACCAGGATGGCTTCCTGGATATCAGCACGTTACTAACGATATGGAACGTGCGAAATTTGAAATGGCTTACGGAGTGAAAATTAATAGTGAACCAGGTCTTAATAATATTGAAATGCTTCACGCAATTGATGAAGGGAAAATGAAAGCTATGTATCTTGTCGGAGAGGATATGGCTCTTGTAGACTCTAATGCGAACCACGTACATGAAGTGTTATCAAGCCTTGATTTCTTCGTTGTACAAGACGTTTTCTTATCTAAAACTGCTCAATATGCAGATGTTGTATTACCGGCAGCACCGTCTCTTGAGAAAGAAGGTACTTTCACAAATACAGAGCGTCGTGTGCAAAGATTGTATCAAGTTCTTCCTACGCTTGGAGATGCGAAGCCAGATTGGTGGATTGTGCAGGAGATTGCGAATAAATTAGGTGCAAACTGGAATTATAGCCATCCAAGCGAAATTTTTGCTGAAATGGCAAGTTTATCACCACTATTCTCACAAGCAAACTATGAAGTACTTGAAGGGTGGAATAGTTTCCATTGGGGAAGTTTTGATGGAACGAATACACCACTTCTGTTCCAAGATGGATTTAACTTCCCAGATAAAAGAGCTCGTTTTGCGATTGCTGACTGGGTACGTCCAGCTGAATTCCCAGCGGAGTTCGATCTTTACATTAATAACGGTCGTATGCTTGAGCATTTCCATGAAGGGAATATGACAAATAAATCAACAGGTATTCAAACGAAAGTACCTGGTGTGTTTGTAGAAGTTTCTCCAGCACTTGCAAAAGAACGTGGAGTGAAAACAGGTTCATTAGTTCGTCTTGTTTCTCCTTTTGGAGCATTAAAATTACGTGCACTTGTAACAGACCGTGTAAAAGAAAATGAGTTATATTTACCGATGAACTCTACAGATAATGAAACAGCAATTAATTTCTTAACAGGTCCTGCTGTGGACGTACGTACGAACACACCTGCTTATAAACAGACGAAAGTGCGTATGGAAGTGCTAGAAGTTGATGGCGCAAATCCGATGCCAAAAGCGAACCCGCGTAACAAAAAACGTCATCCTCAAGCTGGTATTGAGGTAAATCGTAAGTGGGCACGTCCAGGGTATGTGCATTTAACGGATAAGTAGGAGGAGAAAAATATGGCTACACCTATAAAAGTGATTCAAAAACAAGAATTAACTGAGGAAGAAATAAAACAGCAAAAATTAGATGATTTAAAAGAGCTTCTAGCTAATAATGAAGAGGCTTTAAATCAAATGTTTAATATTGTTGGGGAATTAAATGACATCGGAATGCTAGAAGCTGCAAATTCTATGTTAAAGGCGAAAGAACCGATCGCAAAGATTGTACTTGGCCAAGTGACTCGTGAGCCTGTTACGAATTTAATTAATAATATGATGGGTGCTGCGGGTGCTTTAACAGAACTTGATCCAGAACTTACGAAAAAGCTTATAGGTAGCTTATTAGTAGGGTTAGAAGAAGGTAATGAACATCTAGAGAGTAATAAAAAAGTAGGGGTATTTGACCTTATGAAAGTATTGAAAGACCCAGATATTAACCGTGCTATAGGGTTTGGGCTTCATTTCTTAAAAGGTATGGGTAAAGGGTTAAAAGACGAATAATCTTCATGAAGTGAATCTTTTCGCCCAAATGTTTGTACGAAATATTTTGGGCGGAAGGGTCATTTTGGTAAAATATATAATAAAGTAAAATGAGGATTTTTGGGAGGTATAATTGTATGTCAAAAAAAGTACATGAATTTAATGATATGATACGAAAACTTCGAAAGGAACTTTTCGGAAAAGGACCAGAACGAATTCATACTGTTTTTGCTGAAAATATGGCGATTGCGACCCTTTACGGAAACTTAACACCTACTGAAAAATTCATTTCAAGTACGATGGACGGTGCGGAAATGGTTCATATGGCTAGAACGAAAATGATTCAAGAAGTGTATGCTGCGAATTCCCGTGAACATTTGGAGGAACTTGTTGGAGCGAAATTAGTGAATTTATTTTCAGATATGAAAGTAGAAGAAGATATTGCAGTTTCGGTATTTGTTTTTGATAAAAATATAACGTGAGAGAAGGATACTGATCGTGAAACCGATACAGGTAGAAAGAGAAATCTTTCGTTATGAACAAGGGGCGTTTAAACATATAGAGGACAGTATTGTAACAGAGTTTCCTGTCACGATTAAAATGAACGGACAGGAGTTTGTTACAATGGTTAGTACTCCAGAATATATAGAAGATATGGTAATAGGCTTTTTAGCATCTGAAGGAATCATTCGGAAGTATGAAGATATTGATAACATATGGGTACAAGAGAAAGAAGGATTTGTACATGTCACAACGAAAAAAGTGAATCCGTATTACGAACAAATGCAAAATAAACGTTATATTACTTCATGCTGTGGTATGAGTAGACAAGGGTTTGTTTTTGCAAATGATGCACTAAGCGCTAAAAAAATGAATGGTGTCCATGTACAGGTTGCTGCAGAAGACTGCTTTCAATTAATGAAAGAAATGCAGCAATCTGCAGAGACATTTCAACATACAGGTGGCGTTCATAATGCATCTTTGTGTGATGTGAATGGCATTATTTTAAGCCGAATGGATATCGGTAGACATAATGCATTAGATAAAATTTACGGTTATTGCTTAAAAAATAATATTTCTATAAAAGATAAAGTCATTGTATTTAGTGGTCGTATTTCTTCGGAAATATTATTGAAAGTTGCAAAGATCGGTTGTGAAATTATATTGTCAAAATCAGCTCCAACCGAATTGGCTTTGCAGCTAGCAGAAGAATTAGGTATTACTACGATAGGGTTTATTCGGAATCAATCCTTAAATGTATATACGCATCCAGAGCGTGTTATAAATATAAAATAAGTAAAAGTGAGGCAATAAATATGAAATCTGTCACATTAGACAACCTACAACGACCTTTAAAGGATTTACGTATTTCTGTTACTGATCGCTGTAATTTCCGCTGTCGTTATTGTATGCCAGAAGAAATATTTGGTCCTGATTATTCGTTTTTGTCTAATGATAAAATTTTATCTTTTGATGAGATTGAAAGGATAACACGTATTTTTGTTTCTTTAGGTGTAAGAAAGTTACGAATTACGGGCGGAGAACCGTTACTTCGAAGAGGACTTCCGCAGCTTATTGAGCGCCTTAATAAAATAGAGGGTGTGGAGGATATCGGTTTAACAACCAATGGATCGCTACTGAAAAAGTTTGCTCCTGATTTATATAAGGCGGGTTTATCACGTGTGACAGTTAGTTTAGATTCCTTAGAAGAAGATCGGTTTTTCTATTTGAATGGTAATAGAAGCAAAGTGCAAAGGGTTCTGGAAGGAATACAGGCTGCAGCTGAAGTTGGTATGAAAATTAAAATAAACATGGTCGTTCAAAAAGGAAAAAACGAACAAGACATCTTGCAGATGGCGCAATACTTTAAGGAAAATAAGCATATTCTTCGGTTTATTGAGTATATGGACGTTGGAAATTATAACGGTTGGGAGTTAAAAGAGGTTGTCTCGAAACAAGAAATAGTAGATGCCATTCATCAAGTTATGCCATTAGAACGGATAGAAGCGAATTATGTAGGTGAAGTTGCGACTCGCTATCGTTATATTGGAAGTGATGAAGAAATAGGTATTATTTCATCAGTAACAGATTCCTTCTGTTCATCATGTACGAGAGCACGTATTTCTGCAGAAGGAAAATTATATACTTGTTTGTTTGCTTCTAAAGGAAATGACTTGAGAGAACTACTTCGATTTGGATACACTGACGAGGAAATAATAGATATCGTACGTGATATATGGAACAACCGAGAAGATCGTTATTCAGATGAACGCTTAAGTCATACAAGTAAAAAAAAATCGCCTAAAATTGAAATGTCACATATTGGTGGTTAATATATAAGAGTGATGCTTTGAGGAAGTATATACAAAATGGAAAGTATGCAACGTTTGTAGATTTTCTATTTTATAGTAAAAGTGATGATTGATATCTCTGTAAAAGATGTGCAGAGAAATTAAGCAGCATTCAAAAACCTTTATTTTGAGGAGGTTTTTTGAAGCTGCTTTTTTATTTGGAGAAAATGGAGGAATTGGTAATGGCATTTCATAAACCGGAACAAATTGCTGAGCTTGTAATTGAGGCCGGTGTTCAAAAAGTAAGTCAGACGTTGCCAGCAATGCTTATTCTCGGTTTTTTAGGAGGAGCGTTTATTTCGTTAGGTTTTTTGCTTAATATTCGTGTTTTAGGTAATTTACCTGAGCGCTGGGGTAGTTTAGTCAATGTTTTAGGAGGAGCGGTTTTCCCGGTTGGATTAATGCTCGTCGTATTAGCAGGAGGAGAATTAATTACCGGAAATATGATGTCACTTTCTATGGCGCTTTATGCAAAGAAAATTACATTGGTAAGTGTACTAAATAATTGGGTTTGGATTACTTTCATGAATTTCGTGGGAGCTATTTTTGTTGCGTATTGTTTCGGTCATCTTGGCGGATTAACAGAGGGAGATTATTTAAATAAAACGGTAGCGATAGCGGAAGGGAAATTACATGAATCATTTGGGAGAACTTTAATTTTAGCAATTGGTTGTAATTGGCTCGTTTGTCTTGCGCTTTGGCTCGCTTATGGGACGAGTGATTTTGTCGGGAAAATAATCGGAATTTGGATTCCGATTATGGCATTTGTAGTGATTGGATTTCAGCAAGTGGTAGCAAATATGTTTGTTATTTCAGCAGTTATTTTTGCAGGTCATCTGACGTGGATGGATCTTGCTAGAAATTTTGTTCCTGTTTTTATCGGAAATGTAATTGGGGGAGCTGGATTTGTTGGATTTGCTTATTTTGCTTGTTATCAAAAACAACATTCTAATATGAAATAGAGTTCGTGAGAGGAAGGATATGTAATGGCTGAGCGGTATTCACGACAACAGTTGTTCAAACCAATTGGGAGTAGAGGGCAAGAAAAAATTCGGAATAAACATGTGTTAATTGTAGGAGCAGGCGCATTAGGAAGTGCAAGTGCCGAAAGTTTCGTACGTGCAGGTATTGGCAAATTGACGATTATTGATCGTGATTACGTTGAATGGAGTAATTTACAAAGGCAACAATTGTACTCTGAACAAGATGTGAGAGAGAAAATGCCGAAAGCAATCGCTGCTAAAAATCGGCTAGAACAAATTAATTCGGAAGTACAAATGCATGCTTTCGTAATGGATGCAGTTGCAGAAAATATGGAGGACCTATTAAAAAATGTAGATGTAATAATTGATGCAACAGATAATTTTGATATTCGATTTATAATAAATGACTTATCACAAAAACATAATATCCCGTGGGTATATGGTTCTTGCGTTGGATCGTACGGTATGAGTTATACGGTTATTCCGCAAGAGACACCGTGTTTACATTGTGTGCTGAAGAACGTTCCTGTTACAGGTGTGACATGTGATACCGCTGGAATTATTAGCCCGACTGTTCAAATCGTCGCAGCATATCAAGTGGCGGAAGCACTCAAAATTTTAGTCGGAGATTTCTCAGCAATTAGAAAAACATTTTTCATGTTTGATATATGGAGTAATCAAAACCATTTTATAAAACTAGGGAAAATCAAAACAGAAGATTGCCCCTCGTGCGGTTTGAATCGAACTTATCCTTATTTATCATACGAAAACCAAACGAAGGTGGCTGTTTTATGCGGAAGAAATACAGTGCAAATTAGGCCGGTAGAAAATAGGAAGTACGATTTTGACGATATAGAAAAAGTATTAAAAAAATTGGGGGAAGTAGATCGGAATCCGTATTTACTATCTTGCCAACTAGATGATTACCGCGTCGTTATTTTTCGAGATGGTCGTGTTTTCATTCATGGTACAAATGATATTTCGAAAGCGAAACAATTATATTATCGCGTATTCGGTTAATAGAAAGGGTTGTCAATAATGGAAAGAAGAGTGCCAATTACGGTTGAAGAAGCTGTTCGTAAAGTAATGGGATTTGCTAATGAGGGATTAAAGGAGTTACTACCTATTGAATTAGCTTACGGACGTATATTAGCGGAGGATTTAATAGCTGACCATGACGTACCTTCATTCAATCGTTCACCGTATGACGGATTTGCTATTAGAGCAGAAGATACGAATGTAGCAAGTTATGAAACACCAATTGTGTTTGAAGTAATTGGTGAAATTGGTGCGGGATCAATATTTCACGAGAAAGTAGGGCCGTTTCAAGCGGTTCGAATTATGACGGGAGCGCAAATTCCGAATGGGTGTGATGCGGTTGTTATGTTAGAGCTGACTCGTCAATATGAGGAAGCTGGCAACAATTATATGGAAGTGAAGCGATCATTCAAAACGGGTGACAATATTTCTTTTCAAGGTGAAGATGCTCGTAAAGGAACGGTTCTTGCAAAAAAAGGATCATACATTCATCCAGGTATTTCAGCTCTTCTTGCTACGTTCGGATATAGTGAGGTACCAGTGGCAAGAAAGCCTGTAATTGGATTGTTAGCGACTGGTAGTGAATTACTGGATGTAAATGATTCATTACAGCCAGGGAAAATCCGAAATAGTAATACGTATATGATATTGTCTCAAATTCGAAGAGCGGGCGGAAGAGTAAAATATTTTGGGAAGTTTAGCGATGAGTTTCATACATGCTTCACAGCTGTAAAAGAAGCGTTAAGCCAAGTGGATATGCTCATTACAACAGGTGGTGTATCAGTAGGGGATTACGATTATTTACCAGCTATTTACGAAAAGTTAGGTGCATCGGTTCTTTTCAATAAAGTTGCAATGCGGCCAGGTAGTGTTACGACTGTAGCACAATTAAAAGGCAAGTTATTATTTGGTTTATCAGGAAATCCATCTGCTTGTTACGTAGGATTTGAATTATTTGTAAGACCTTGTATTCGGACGTATATGTTTAGTGAAAAAGCACATGTAAAAAGAGAAAAAGCGTTATTAGGAGAAGATTTTCTAAAACCAAATCCATTTACCAGATTTGTGCGAGCAAAACTGACATATAACGAAGGGCAATTAATCGCTTATCCGTCAGGGTTTGATAAATCTAGCTCGGTTTCTTCTCTAGCAGAGACAAATATATTTATTGTACTTCCAGGTGGTACGAGAGGTTATAAAAAAGATATGTTCGTAGATGTTCTTTTGCTGGAAGATAACGAAGGTAGTGAATGGCCTTGGGCATTTTATAAAGTGAGAGGTGTTTCTAATGGGACAAGCGCTATTTGAGATTGTAGATATACCGATTGTAGTTGAAGAAGTAACGAATAAAGTCGCAAGAAGAGAAGCAGGTGCAATTACAACATTTATTGGTACGGTGAGAGAATTAACAAAAGGAAAACGAACGTTACATTTAGAGTATGAAGCATATAAACCGATGGCAGTAAAACAACTTACAAAAATTGGTGAAGAAATTAACGGAAAATGGCCGGACGCAAAAGTAGCAATTAAGCACCGTGTAGGGCGGCTAGAAATCATGGATATTGCGGTCGTTATTGCAGTTTCATCACCGCATCGCAAAGTAGCGTATGAAGCGAATGAATACGCGATTGAACGTATAAAACGAATCGTCCCAATTTGGAAAAAAGAATTTTGGGAAGATGGGACGATGTGGATTGGAGATCAACTTGAAAATACGGCATATCCAGAAGGAAAACCGAAGAAGGAAGAATGAGAAGATGATTACAATTTTATTGTTCGCAAATTTGCGTGAGGAAATCGGATCGGATCAATTAATAATTTCAGAAAAACAAGAAATGACAGTGCAGCAATTAAAAGAATGGCTCAAAGCAAGCTATTGCTTACAATCGCTTGATAGAGTGATGGTGGCTGTTAATGAAGAATTTGTAACGGATGAAGAGATGATAAAAGCTGGAGATATAGTCGCATTAATCCCGCCCGTTAGTGGGGGATAATAAGCTTTTTCGCCAAGAAGATGTTGTATATAAATTCGAATACGAGAAGGGATGAGTTCTATGATTACTCAAGAACAAATAATGAACGCATTAAAACATGTAGAGGATCCGGAGTTACACAAAAGTATTGTAGAATTAAATATGGTTAGAAATATACAAATGAATGGAACAGAGGTTAAACTTGAAGTAGTGCTAACGATTCAAGGTTGTCCATTAAAGGCAAAAATTCAACAAGATGTGGAAGAGTCTCTTCAGGCAATTGGTGCATCTAAAGTAGATTTGACATTTGGTTCTATGACACAAGAAGAACGAGATGCGCTAACAGAGAAGTTAAAGAAAAATAGTAGAACAGAAACTGGAATGCCGAGCATGCTTCGCCTTGATTCAGGGGTACGATTTATTACTGTAACGAGCGGTAAAGGTGGAGTTGGAAAATCAACAGTGACAATTAACCTTGCAACTGCTTTAGCTCGTATGGGAAAAAAAGTGGGGATATTAGATGCAGATATATATGGTTTTAGCATTCCGGCTATGATGGAAACGAATCAAAAACCGACGATGATTGATCAAACGGCAATTCCGGTTGTAAGTCACGGTGTTAAAATTATGTCGATGGGATTTTTTGCAGAAGGAAATAACCCGGTTATGTGGCGCGGACCGATGTTAAATAAATGGATTCAAAATTTCCTTGCGAATACGCACTGGGGAGAATTAGATTATTTACTTCTTGATTTACCACCCGGCACAGGAGATGTAGCTATTGATGTTGCAGCAATGATCCCGCAGGCGCAAGAAATTATCGTTACAACACCACACAACGTAGCTTCATTCGTAGCATCTAGAGTAGGTGTTATGGCAAAACATACGAAACACGAGATTTTAGGGATTGTAGAAAATATGGCTTATTATGAAGAACAAGATGGATTGAAAAATTATCTCTTCGGAAAAGGAGGCGGCGAAATGCTTGCAGAACAATTGCAAACAGAAGTGATTGCACAAATACCTTTTGCAAAACGAGAAGAAAATAACGGTTCATCTGTATATGATGAAGAGTCTCTTGTAGGAGAAGTGTTTACATCGTTAGCGGAGGATATTATTTATAGAGGATAGAGGAGGAAGTTTAGTATGGCGTGTAATATCGATCATTCTATGGAAGATGTAATGAGTAAACTTGAAAGTCAAAAGAGTTTTTTACCGGAAGTGATTTTTAAAGAGTTAAAGGTATTTTTGCGAGGGAATCATTCACAGGAAATATTAAATGATATCTTTCATCTTTTAAAAAAGTATGATTTGGTTAGTGAAGAAGAACGAGAGATGAGAAATACTCAATTATTGCTGATTATAAAATAAATACGCTTTGGCTTTTGTTTTTTTGCAGAAGGGGTGAATGTAATGAATATGAAAAAGATGATTGAAACGATAGAAGCAACTAAAGTGACTAACGAAGAATTATCGATTTCTACTTTACATCAAAAGCTTGTGAAGTTGTATAGTCAAAAAGATAGTGCGGAGTATACGGAGATATTAAAATATATTTTATCATTATCCGTGCAGCTGAACCTACATTTCGTATTGAAATATTTTGGTGTGCGCCCGGTTGTTGCTGCAGATGAACGTATGCAATTTCAAGAGATATTTAAATGTTTAGCTAAGAAAGATGATAATGGGGAATGGTTTCTAAATTTCGTTTCTTTATATGTAGGACTAATTGTAGTTCTTCATTTCGATGAAAAAGAGATTGAGAGAAGTTTTTTCGATGATATGGTAGTGGATGAAGGGAATGCAATATAAGATTCTGCTCATAATATCTTTCTATTTAATTGCTGTAACTGCGATTTTAGTTGGTTATTTAAATATAAAGGTAACTAATTAATAAAAAGTGTTCTTCAGTTGTTTCCATCGTTTTTTCATGTTACCATTAAGCGAATTTTTCATAGGGAGAGAAAGCGATGAAATGGATTTATTTTATTATTATTAACGTTATAGCTTTTAGCCTTATGGGGCTTGATAAACGAAAAGCGAAGAAGAAACAGTGGAGAACGCCAGAAAGTACGTTGTTTTTATCAGCGGTAGCTGGAGGCGCAGTTGGTGCTTGGATTGGTATGTATATGTTTCACCATAAAACATATAAAAAGAAATTTGTTTTCGGTATACCGTTACTTGTCGTTATAACAGTATGTTTACTTTTTGCTGTATGAGAAATGTCGAAAGAATTGCAGATTGATTATTGGTAAAGTGAGCATGCGGGACCGTATAATGGAGAAAAATGAGAAGAGGAGAAAAGGGAAGATGGGGAGTCAATCAGCACAGCAAAAAAAAGGAATTATATATGCGGCTGGTGCTTATACGATGTGGGGAATCCTACCAATCTATTGGAAATGGGTTGAGGAAGTTCCAGCAGATGAAATATTAGCACACCGCATCGTTTGGGCGTTCGTTTTTATGTTACTTGTGTTAGGTGTTACGAAGAGGTTTCGTCAGTTTATTGGGGAGTTCGTGAATCTTTTTAAACGACCTAAATTATTAATGTCATTAACAATAGCTTCAGTCTTGATTAGTGGAAACTGGTTTGTCTACATATGGGCCGTTAATCATAATCATGTCATTGAAGCAAGTCTTGGATATTATATTAATCCGCTTATTAGTATTTTACTTGGTACAGTCGTTTTAAAGGAAAAGTTAAACTTTTGGCAATATGTTGCAGTTGGTTTAGCTGGAATAGGGGTTATCATTTTAACAGTCCGTTTCGGATCTATTCCGTGGGTTTCTTTATCACTTGCCTTTTCATTTGGATTATACGGATTAACAAAAAAATTGTTAAACTATAATGCGACAATTGGTCTTACGATGGAAACGATGTTAGTGACGCCGTTTGCGATTATCTATCTCGTTATGACAGGAGCGCATGGATTCGGTTCATTTGGATCTATTTCCATGTCATCGACGTTACTATTAATAGGAGCGGGCATTGTTACAGCTTTACCACTTTTTTATTTTGCAAAAGGAGCACAACTTATTCCGCTTTATATGGTAGGATTTTTACAATATATTGCACCAACGATTAGTTTAATTTTAGGTGTATTCGTATTTGGTGAACATTTCACATCTACTCATATGATGGCATTTTTCTGTATATGGGTTGCATTATTTGTGTTTTCAATAGCGAAAACAAAGTTTTTAGTGCAGAAACAACCGAAATTTATAAAAAATAAATCAGCAAAAGTATCATAATGCGTAGTATTTTCTACGCATTTTTCTTTATACTGATACTATATAGATTTCCATTATAGTCAGTAGGGAGCTGAGAACGTGGAAACAATTTTACATAATGATCCGCTTATGGCCGCTGTAATTTCATGGTTTCTAGCACAATTAACGAAAGTAGTCTTTAAATTATTCAAAACGGGTGAATTTGATTTTGCAAAGTTTTTCGCTTCAGGTGGGATGCCGAGTTCTCATGCTTCAACTGTTACAGCACTTGCGACAGGTGTTGGCGTTGTAGAAGGTGTGGAAAGTACCTTATTTGCTATTGCTGCTATCTTTGCAATAATTGTTATGTATGATGCTTCAGGAGTAAGACTTGCAGTTAGTAAACAAGCGAAAATATTGAATGAGTTCTTTCACGGTAGACAAACAGAATATAAGAAGTTAAATGAACTTGTCGGGCATACACCGTATGAAGTAGTAGTCGGTGCTTTGGTAGGGATTATTGTCGGAGTGGGATATTGCTTATGAGCAGAACATTTTATATGTTCTGTTTTTCTTTGTTTTCATACATATTTAGCTACCTTTTTGAATATCGTTATACGGATTTCGAAAGGGTGGGTGAGTAACTTGTTATTATATGAAAAAGTGCATGAAGAAATAGCAAGAAGAACAACTGCACTTCAAACGATGCAACGGCAAGATGGTACGTGGCAGTTTTGCTTTGAAGGAGCACCATTAACAGATTGCCATATGATTTTTTTATTAAAATTATTAGGTAGAGATAAAGAGATAGAACCGTTTGTAAAAAGATTAGCATCACTTCAAACAAATGAAGGAACATGGAAATTGTATGAAGATGAAGTGGGTGGCAATTTATCTGCTACAATTCAATCTTATGTTGCCTTACTAGCTTCAAAAAAATATACAAAAGAAGATGCGAATATGAGGCGAGCCGAAATGTTTATTAAGGAACGTGGAGGCGTGGCGCGTGCTCATTTTATGACGAAGTTTTTATTAGCAATTCATGGAGAATATGAATACCCTTCGCTCTTTCATTTGCCAACACCGATTATGTTTCTGCAAAATGATTCACCCCTCAGTATATTTGAATTGAGTAGCTCAGCACGTATCCATTTAATTCCGATGATGGTTTGTTTAAATAAAAGATTTCGAGTAGGAAAAAAGTTACTGCCAAATTTAAATCATATCGCAGGCGGGGGCGGGAAATGGTTTCGGGAGGAGCGGTCTCCGTTGTTTCAAAAGTTATTAAGTGATGTAAAACAAATCATATCGTATCCACTTTCTTTACACCATAAAGGATATGAGGAAGTCGAACGTTTTATGAAAGAGCGTATCGATGAAAATGGAACGTTATATAGTTACGCAACTGCCTCATTTTATATGATTTATGCTTTACTCGCGTTAGGACATTCTCTTCAATCATCAATGATTCAAAAAGCTATAGCAGGGATAACATCTTATATATGGAAGATGGAAAGAGGGAATCATTTGCAAAATTCTCCTTCAACTGTATGGGATACGGCTTTACTCAGCTATACGTTACAAGAGGCCCACGCTTCGAAAGATAATAAGATGATTCAACATGCAGCAGCGTATGTATTAAAAAAACAGCATACAAAAAAAGCTGATTGGAGCGTACATGCTCCGGCGCTGACTCCAGGCGGTTGGGGTTTTTCGGATGTGAATACGACAATTCCAGATGTCGATGATACAACAGCTGTGCTAAGAGCGTTGGCAAGAAGTAGAGGGAACGAAAATGTAGATAATGCTTGGAAGAAAGGGGTCAATTGGGTTAAAGGATTACAAAATAATGATGGTGGCTGGGGAGCGTTTGAAAAAGGTGTGACGAGCAATTTATTAGCAAATTTACCAATCGAAAATGCAAGCGATATGATTACAGATCCTTCCACACCAGATATTACAGGAAGAGTGTTAGAGCTTTTCGGGACATACGCGCAAAATGAATTGCCTGAGAAACAAAAACAAAGTGCGATAAATTGGTTAATGAATGTGCAAGAGGAAAATGGATCATGGTATGGGAAATGGGGGATTTGTTATATATATGGTACGTGGGCTGTTATGACTGGTTTACGGTCACTCGGAATTCCATCTAGCAATCGATCAATGAAAAGAGCAGCTTTATGGCTGGAACATATACAGCATGAAGATGGTGGGTGGGGGGAATCGTGCCACAGTAGCGTGGAAAAAAGGTTCGTTACTTTACCATTTAGTACACCATCCCAAACAGCATGGGCGTTAGATGCTCTCATTTCTTACCATGATGAAGAAACGCCAGCTATTCGAAAAGGTATTTCATATTTGCTTGCGAATCCTGATGATAATGAACACTATCCTACCGGAACAGGTTTACCAGGTGGGTTTTATATTCGTTATCATAGCTATGCATATATATATCCGCTACTTACTTTGGCACATTATATAAAAAAATATAGAAAATAAACCGAGAGGATATCTCTCGGTTTATTTTATTGGGTAGTAGGTCCCTGTTGAAAAGAATAAGGTTGTGCGTTCCTTATTTTTCTATTGACTGGCGTTTTTGACGTGCATCAGCGGCATTTGCACGTGCGTTCGCTTCTAAGTCATTGTGGTCAGCGAGTTCACGAGAGAACTCAACATCAATGCCATCAGCAGCTTTGTTTTGCTTGAAATTTTTTTTGTTCATTCGACACAATCTCCTTGTGTTTTATGCGACGTTGCAAAGTTAGTTTGACACAAATAGACTTTTTTATACAAAGAGGAATTGGGAAGCAAAGAGCCGAAATATACAGTATAAGTAATAGAAATGGGGGATAGGGATGGAGTTTTTAAATGGGAAAACAGCTGTAGTAACGGGAGCTGCACAGGGAATTGGAAAAGAGATTGCAAGGGTTTATGCAAAACTAGGGGCTAAAGTATTAATTAGCGATGTAAATGAAGAGAAGCTACAAAAAACGACACGTGAGTTATCAGATGAAGGATATGAAGTGAAGCAGTATCGTTGTGATGTGAGTAATCAAAATGATGCGAAGTCCTTAATTGAATACGCAGTCCAAACATTTGGTACACTGCACATTTTAGTAAATAATGCAGGAATTACGCGAGATGCTATGTTACATAAAATGGAGAAACCGGAATGGGAACAAGTACTGCAAGTAAATTTAACAGGTGTTTTTTATTGTATGCAGCCAGCACTTCTTTACATGAGACAACAAGGGTATGGACGCATTATTAATATATCTTCAATTAGTAGAGAAGGAAACATAGGTCAAGCGAATTATGCGGCTACGAAGGCAGGCGTTGTAGGTTTAACGAAAACGGCAGCGAAAGAAGTTGGAAGTTTCGGCATTACGTGTAACGCGATTTGCCCAGGATTTATGGATACAGATATGACAAAAACGATACCAGATAAAGTGAAAGAAAAGATGGTTGGCGCGATTCCGGTTGGTAGAATTGGAACGCCAGAAGATATTGCGAACGCAGCGGCCTTTTTAGCATCAGAATACGCATCCTATATTACAGGAGAAGTATTAAATGTGAGCGGGGGATTGCAAGTTTAAATGAATACATAATGAAAAGAACCTGACCGGATAGGCCAGGTTCTTTTTTCGTTAATTTAAGTTGAGCCAAACACTCTTCACTTCTGTATAGTTATTTAATGCGTAAGATCCCATTTCACGACCAAGACCAGATTGTTTAAATCCTCCGAATGGAGATGCTGCATCAAAGACGTTATAACAGTTTACCCATACTGTACCAGCACGTACTTTACTTGCAACATAATGTGCTGTTTTAACATTTTCTGTCCACACACCAGCCGCTAAGCCGAATTGTGATTTATTTGCACGTTCAATTACTTCATCAATATCGTTAAAAGGTATTGCAGAAATAACTGGACCGAAAATTTCTTCTTTAGCGATGGTCATTTCGTCATTTACGTCAGCGAATACTGTAGGAGAAACGAAGTAGCCTTGATCGAATGGATTGCCTCCTCCGCAAAGTACTTCAGCGCCTTCTTCAATCCCTTTTTCAATGTAGCCCATTACACGTTTTTGTTGTTCTTCGGAAACGAGAGGACCGATTGTTGTTTCAGGGTTAAGACCGACACCTTGATTTAGTTTTTTAGAATAGAGGACGAGATCAGCCATGACATTATCATACATTTTCTTCGGAACAAATAAGCGTGATCCAGCAGAGCATACTTGTCCTTGGTTAAACATAACACCAGAAAGTGCACCAGGAATCGCGCGAGATAAATCAGCATCTGGCAAGATGATATTTGGTGATTTACCGCCTAACTCAAGTGTAACGCGTTTTAATGATTCAGATGCTTGTCGCATAATTTGTTTACCGACTGGAGTAGAACCAGTAAATGCAATTTTATCAACGAGTGGATGATTAACGAGAGCTTGTCCAGCTGATTCACCGAATCCAGGAACGATATTAATAACACCTTTCGGGAATCCAGCTTCTTCAATTAATTCAGCTAAGTATAGAGCGGATAGTGGAGTTTGCTCTGCAGGTTTTAAAATGATTGTACATCCTGTAGCAAGCGCTGCTCCCATTTTCCACATTGCCATAAGAAGTGGGAAGTTCCAAGGAATAATTTGACCGACGACACCAACAGCCTCATGGCGTGTATAGTTAAAGTAATTACCAGAAACAGGAATTGTTTGACCAACGATTTTCGTAGCCCAGCCAGCATAATAGCGCATATGTTCAATTGCAAGTGGTATGTCTGCTGCCATTGTTTCACGGATTGGCTTTCCGTTATCTAATGTTTCGAGCTGTGCAAGCTCTTCTTTATGTTCTTCCATTAAATCAGCTAACTTGTACATAAGACGGCTTCGCTCAGCAGTGCTCATGCGAGACCAAGGACCTTCGTCGAAAGCCATGCGAGCTGCAACGACAGCTTTATGAATATCTTCTCGACCAGCCTCAGAAACGACGGCAAGTGTTTCGCCGGTTGCTGGGTTAGGTGTTTTAAATGTTTTTCCGGAAGCGCTTTCAATGAAAGATCCATTCACATATAACTTTTTTGTACCTTGAAGAAACTTTTCTACCTTTTCATGAAGATTTACAGCTAGTTGACTCATTGTATAACCCCCTTGAAAATATAATGTAAACGCAGTACGAGACGGCGTTTATTCCGAAATCAAGGATGTGGGAACTAGATGGAAAGCCTCTAATTTTAATCATAATTAACAAATACTGAAAATTCAAATTTCATTTGTGTTACAATTGTAAAAAATATGTAATGTAAGAGAAACTTCTATATGATTATAAAAAATCCTGCTTGTTTTTGCTTTCTAGTAGGAAAAACTAGAAGAACAATGGTACAATAATACATCGTGAGAGGAGGGAGAAAATGAAGAATTATCATGATGATCCGCGCTTTCGAATTGCCCATAGAGAAGCGTTAATTGGCCTTGGACTTGCTATTATCAATTTTATAATATGGTACGGATTTGCTTATGGGCTTGGTAGTAAAAATCCAAGTGAATATACATATGTATTCGGTTTTCCAGCATGGTTTTTTTATAGCTGTATCGTTGGATTTATCGTTATGGTTATTTTACTTAGTTTAGTTGTTCGTTTTGTATTTCAAGATATTTCACTCGATGAGGAAGAAAAAAGTGAGGAATAATAGATGAATTGGTATGTAATCATTCCAATGATAATTTCGTTTATCGTTGTATTTTTAATTGGTGTATATGCTTCAAGACGCGTACAAGCGACTGCTAATAATAAATTTTTACAAGAATATTTTCTTGGTGGGCGTGAACTTGGCGGTTTATTATTAGCGATGACAATGATTGCTACGTACGGTAGTGCTAGTAGCTTTATTGGTGGTCCAGGTATTGCGTACAATATGGGCCTCGGATGGGTATTATTATCTGCGATTCAAGTTGTAACAGGGTATATCGTTTTAACGGTTATCGGTAAAAAGTTTGCAATTATCGCTAGGAAGATGGAAGCCATTACTCTTATCGATTATTTAAAGGGAAGATACAATAATAAAGCAGTTGTTATACTTTCTGCGTTATGTATTATTATCTTCTTATTTTCAGCAACAGTAGCTCAATGGGTCGGTGGTGGCCGATTAATTGAATCACTAACGGGTCTATCTTATACAACAGCACTATTTTTATTTACTTTTTCTGTACTTGTGTACGTATTAATTGGTGGATTTCGTGCAGTTGCTTTATCAGATACGTTATTAGGAATCATTATGTTAGTTGGAACGACAATCATTTTAATTGCTACTGTCATTGCTGGTGGTGGAATTGAAAAGATTATGCAGGAGCTTATTCAAATCAATCCAAATTTAATTACACCATTCGGAGCGGATGGTAGTTTAACGAAATCATATGTGACATCATTTTGGATTTTAATTGGAATTGGTGTTGTTGGGTTACCGCAAATTAGCGTGCGTGCCATGTCTTATAAAAATTCAAAAGCTATGCACCAAGCGTTAATAATTGGAACGGTTGTTGTAGGTACAATTATGATTGGTATGCATTTAACAGGTGTATTTGCGCGAGTCGTACTTCCGGGTATAACGGTACCGGATAAAGTCATGCCGCTACTCGCGATGGAAGTGTTGCCACCTTGGCTAGCTGGAGTTTTCTTAGCTGCGCCAATGGCAGCAATTATGTCTACAGTAAACTCGTTATTGTTACTTGTAAGTTCATCAATTATTAAAGACATATACGTAAATTACATAAATAAAGATGCAGCAGACAGTACGATTAGAAAAGGAAGTTTGTGGATTACTGGTATCGTAGGGCTGCTCGTTTATGCAGCAGCAATTAAACCACCAGATTTTTTAATATGGTTAAATTTATTTTCTTTCGGTGGGTTAGAAGCAGCATTCATTTGGCCAATCGTATTAGGGTTATATTGGAGAAAAGGAAATGCAACAGGAGCGCTTGCCTCTATTTTAGTTGGGGTAGGCTCATATATGTGTATTCATCTTTTCTATCCAAATCCGTTCGGTATACATACAGTTGTCTTCCCAATTTGTTTTGCGTTTATAGCTTATATCATTGGAAGTATGAGTGCTGTGAAGAAAAACAGTATAGGTTAGAGGAAGAACGTAGTCCTTATAGAGGACTACGTTCTTTTGTGTGAATTTATTCTTTTTTATTCTGTATATGTAAGGTTATTCATAAATTAATAACAATTGAGGGGATGGAGTTGAGGTCGATGAAAAAAGTATTATTTTTGGGAGACCCAGGAATTGATGACTCTTTAGCAATTATGTATGGATTGTTGCATCCTGATATTGATATTGTCGGCGTAGTAACGGGATATGGAAATGTAACGCAAGAAAAGGCGACGAGTAATGCAGCATATTTATTACAATTAGCAGGAAGGGAAGATATACCGGTTATTAATGGTGCGAAGATTCCTTTATCTGGAGATATTACAACATACTATCCGGAAATTCACGGGGCAGAAGGTTTAGGACCAATTCGTCCTCCGAAAAATCTTTCTCCGAATATAAAGCCTTTTTGTGAGTTTTTTGATATTCTTGAAAAATATAAAGGAGAATTAATCATTGTCGATGCTGGCAGGTCAACGACACTTGCGACAGCGTTTATTTTGCAAAAGCCGATGATGAAGTATGTGAAAGAATATTATATAATGGGTGGTTCTTTCTTAATGCCTGGAAATGTTACACCAGTTGCAGAGGCGAATTTTCATGGTGATCCGATTGCGTCACAATTAGTTATGCAAAACGCCAAGAATGTGACATTAGTGCCACTTAACGTTACATCTGAAGCAATTATTACGCCAGAGATGGTGAATTACATTACGAAACATTCTAAAACGAATTTTAATAAATTAATTGAACCGATTTTTACGTATTATTATAAAGCTTATAGAAAGCTAAATCCGAAAATAAAAGGAAGTCCAGTGCATGACGTTGTCACAATGATGGTTGCGGCGAATCCGTCTATTTTGGATTATGTGTACCGTCGTGTCGATGTAGATACAGTGGGGATTGCAAAAGGAGAAAGTATTGCTGATTTTCGTCCACAACCTGATGCAAAATCCTTAAAGAATTGGGTGCGAATTGGTTGGTCATTACATTATAAAAAATTTCTCGAAGACTTCGTGAAAATTATGACGTAGACATAATAGGAGAATACAAGTTAAAATAATGGAGATGATTACTAAAATAATCATCTCCATTATTTTGTTTGAAAGAGATAGATAGAGAAGAGTTATACAATAGGAGAGGAATTTTACTTGAAAAAAACTATAGTATGCGCAGTGATTGTGGGTATTTTCGTTTTGCTAATATCGGGTAATTTTTTAGTGAAAAAAGTGTGGAGTTCAAATAATGATGATGCACAGTATATCGCATCCTTTATTGAAGAACATAAAGATGAAAAAAATAGTGCGCTTCTCGTGAAGAGAAATGATAAAGTTGTTTATTCTGTAAATCCAAATGTTGTATTGCCAGTTGCTAGTACGATGAAGTTAATTGTGGCGCTTGAATATACGAAACAAGTTACGGAAGGGAAAATTGATCCGTCTAGTTTCGTTTCCATTAATGATATAAATCGTTATTATGTGCCGAATACAGATGGCGGTGCACAAGATAGATGGCAAAGGTATTTGCAAAAGACAGACAAGATAACAGAAGGGGCAGTTTCTTTAGAAGAAGTGGCAAAAGGAATGGTTAAGTTTAGTTCGAATGCGAATGCTGAATATTTGATGGAAGTGTTAGGATTAGATAATATTAATCGTAATTTACAAAGTTTATCGCTTCCAGCACATCAGCCGCTATTTCCGATTGTTTCATCTTTATACATCCCTGGATATTTGCATAAAGAATTACATGTTCCGAAATATAAAATAGAGAAAAAGTTAAAAGAGATGTCTCAAGAGCAATATCGTGAATATGCGATGATTATACATGAACGCTTAAAGAAGAAGGGACCATTATTACAGAAGGAAATTCCTCTTTATTTAGAGGAACGTTACGATAAAATTTGGTCAGATCGATTACCAGCAGCTTCTGCAAACGATTATATGGTACTGCTTCAAAAGGCAAATCATAAAGGTGGCCTAACAGAGGCCGAAGAAAAAGTGTGGGCGAATATCGTTGAAACAGATATGAGTGCTAAAAAATATCGTAAAACATTTAGACATGCAGGGCAAAAAAATGGCTATACGCCATGGACAGTTACAAAAGCAGTTTATGCGATGGATAAACGCGGGAATTGTACAGAAATAGTGTTTTTAGCAAATAATTTAAATGAGGACGACAGTGCAGAAATACGGAAACATTTAGCGAACTTACATTTCCAAGTGCTGCAAAGTGATAAGTATGATGCGACTTTTATTAAGTAAACTCGGTGCAGAGAGCACCGAGTTTATTTTTATCCCGCTTTAATGGGCAGTTGATCCCCACCTCAAAATTCAGCGAAAGCAAAGAAGTTAGGTGGGGGATCAACTGCCCCTAAAAGTCCGATTGGTTCAACTAATAATCATTGGGGGATGAAGAAAACCCCCAATGATTAAAGTTTCACTTTATGTACAAGCACTTTTTTCCTATCTCTGGGTATGATGGGTAGTAATACTTAGGTGAGAGGGGAAAAGGTGATGAAACAAAGTAAAGAAGAGTTTATAAAGAGTGAAGGCGCTGATTTCCCTGGAAAAACATATGTAGATTGCGTATTACAACATGTATTTCATTTTCAGCGAAATTACTTATTGAAAGATATGTTTCAAGTGCATAAAGCGCATATCACGATGCTGACTGAAGAAAATTTAATGAAAAAGGAAGAAGCTAAAGTTATACTACACGCATTAAAAAAGGTAGAGGGAATTCCAGAAGAGCAATTGCTCTATACAGAGCGGCATGAAGATCTCTTTTTTTTAGTGGAACATTTAATTTCTCAAGAAGCGAAATGCGATTTTGTAAGTAATATGCATATTGGTAGAAGTAGAAATGATATGGGTGTAACGATGTATCGCATGAGTTTAAGACGATATGTATTACGATTAATGGAACATCATTTATTATTGCAAGAAAGTATATTACAACTTGCCGATGATCATAAGGAAACGATTATGCCAGCTTATACACATACACAACCAGCACAGCCCACAACATTTGGTCATTATACGTTAGCGATTTATGATACGATGCAAAGAGATTTAGAACGAATGAAACGAACGTACAAACTTTTGAACCAATCTCCAATGGGAGCTGCCGCTCTTTCTACAACAAGTTTCCCAATTAAACGAGAGCGAGTTGCCAATTTACTTGGGTTTACAAATGTAATTGAGAACTCATATGATGCTGTTGCTGGAGCGGATTATTTATTAGAAGTTAGCTCGTTACTTATGGTAATTATGACGAATACGAGTAGATGGATCCATGATTTCTTACTATTAGCGACGAAAGAATATGATGGCATTACTGTCGCAAAGCCATATGTACAAATAAGTAGCATTATGCCGCAAAAGCGAAATCCAGTTTCCATTGAACACGCCCGTGCGATTACGAGTAGTGCTTTAGGAGAAGCATTTACAGTATTTCAAATGATTCATAATACTCCATTTGGTGATATTGTCGATACGGAAGATGACCTGCAGCCGTATTTATATAAAGGGATTGAAAAGACCATTCGTGTTTTTTGTATTATGAATGCAGTTATTCGAACGATGAAAGTAGAAGAAGAAACGTTGAAGAGTCGTTCTTATAAACATGCAATTACGATAACTGATTTCGCAGATGTTTTAACAAAAAACTATAGCATTCCATTTCGGCATGCGCATCATGCAGCGAGTGTTATTGCGAATATGTTATTGGAGCAAAAAAAAGAGCTGCATGAATTACATGTAAAAGATGTAAATATATACTTACAAGAAAAATTTAAAATACATTTATTAGAAAAAGAGTGGGAAGAAATTGTATCACCAGAAGCTTTTATACAAAAAAGAAATGTATACGGTGGACCGAGTAAAAAAGAAATGGAGCGCATGATTAACAATCGAAAAGAATCATTTCAAAAAGAAGAAGAGGTATTTGAAAAGGAAAAACAGAGAATTTTACAAGCGGAAAATGATTTAAATACGTTAGTTTCGAATATTATTGAATCGTAAAAGAGGAATTTAATGAATTAATCGCCAATACTTAATGAAACTATAAATAGAGAGAAGAGATTGTCGATGATTCAATTACATGTATATGAAGAGATTCTTACTTTTAAAAAAGAGGTTACACCATTTTTAGAAAAGAATGAGCAGGAAAATAATCTCATATTAGGTGTATTACAAATGGTTCAACAACCGATATTTATGGGAGTAGCAAAACAAAGAGAAGAAATTAAAGTTGTATTTCTTCAAACAGAAGAGAAGAAACAAATCATTGTTGCTACGTCTGAAATGATGGAAGAGGAAATTGTGGAACTTGCAAAAAGATTAGCAGAAGTATATCCAAATGTTCCTGGATTGATTGGTAATAAGAAAATGGTACAGAGATTAGCGGAAGAGATTGCAGTGTTAGAAAATAAGAAAACTACTGTTGCAATGGAGCAAGGTATATATGAATTAAAACAAGTGAAGAAAAAGTGGAACGGAGATGGAGTATTTCGAGAAGTAAGTAGTGATGAGCTACCATTAATAGAACAGTGGATATATCAATTTTGCGAAGATGTGAATTTGCCTACTACGAAAGAAGAAGCGACCCAAACCGCTCATACATTAATTACGAACCGTCGTCTATTTGGTTTAGAAGTAGATGGGAAGCTTGTATCTGTAGCTGCAAAAACGAGACCGACTACAAACAATATAACAGTTAATTTCGTATATACGCCGAAAGAAGAACGGAAAAAAGGATATGCATCTAGTTGTGTCGGTGCACTTAGTCAACGTATGTTAGATGAAGGGTATAAGACGACTACGTTATATACTGATCTAGCGAATCCTACGTCTAATAAAATTTATCAAGAAATTGGTTATGAACAAATTGCGGAGTCTATACTTATATTTTTAGAGAAATAAAATGAAAAGGCACGCTATTAGAGCATGCCTTTTTGTTATTCATCAATTCGAATGACTTCACCTTGCGGGAAATTCTCAGTTTCTAGTAAGTTACGAATTGCTTTCGCAACGTATTCAGGTGACAATAGTTTTCCTTCTTCTTTTAGTGCGATGAAGCGGTCTAAATTTATGAAATCTTCTTTATTTGTTTCACGAATTTGTGCTTGCATACTTGTGTCAACAACACCAGGTGCAAAAGAGACGATTTTTACTGGAAATTCTTTTTCTACTTCTTCGGTTGCTACGCACTGTGTAAACATATTTACACCAGCTTTCGTCGTGCAATAAGCACCCCATCCGAAATAAGGATTTTTCCCTGCACCAGATGAAATGTTTATAACACGTTTATCTACTTTCCAGTCTTTCGTATGTTTCATGAAAGTGGAGGTAAGAATCATCGGTGCAAGTAAATTAATTTGAACGTTCGTAATGAGCAGTTCACTTTCAGCTTTTTCTATTGGTTTCATCGGTGCGAGTGTACCAGCATTATTAATTAAATGAATAGATGATACAGTGTCTTTTTGAATAGATGAAATGATTTCGTTAAAGTTCGTTTCTAAATTATGTACATCTTGAAGATCTAAGGAGTGGAAAACACAATTGCTGTTATATTGCTGTGCAAGTTTCGTAAGTTCTTTATTTTCTCTTCTAGAAATAGAGATGATACTTGTGTTTTCTTCTAACAATTGCGCGGCAATTGCCTCACCTAAACCTTGTGAAGTTCCTGTTACGATAACATAGCGCATAGTGTAGTAAGCTCCTCTCGTATGTGCGGAATTTTGTTGGACAAAGTACATTGCATAGTTTGTCTACATTTTATAGTATAGAGCACTTTTTACTATAATTGAAATGAGATGATTGTGTGCCTTTTATAAATCGTTTTACAACAACAGTACCTGGTGCCGTCACGTTCACTGGGAATACGTTAGGGCTTAGCCCTACATCGCCTGCGCCAGGTAATATTTTTGGTACACTTGCTGTGTTTACGACAGTAAATACAGCGTTGCAAGTACCAGGATTCCCAGCAGGGACAACAGATGAATGGCAGTTGAATTCTTCAAGTGCAATTTTAAATCTTCCAGCGGGAAGTAGTGTGTTATATGCAGAATTAGTTTGGGCTGGTACTTTCCGGACTGATACGGAAGATGTTTTACCGTTTTTAAATGATAATATTACATTTACAACACCGGCTGGGACTTTTTCTGTTACGCCAGATCCTGCTACTGCGCAGCAAGGTTCAGTAGGGAATCAGTTTTATTATGCGCGCTCTGCCAATGTAACGAATCTTGTTAGTGCAGGCGGGGCAGGAACTTATACTACAGGTGCAGTGCCAGCTGCAAGAACTTCATTTGATCCAACTATTAGTCGTTCGGCTGGTTGGACACTTGAGGTTGTGTATCAAAATGCAAGTTTGCCACTTCGGAATTTATCAGTTTATGCAGGTCAAGAAATTATCGATGCTTCATCACCACCAGTGGATGCTACTATTTCAGGATTTGCTACTCCAGCCACAGGAGCTGTAACAGGACGGGTGCTCGTAACTGCTCAAGAAGGTGATTCTAACATTGTTGGAGATCAACTTCGTTTTGGACCAAATGCAAATACTACAGTTGCATTATCCGGCCCGAGAAACCCCGCAAATAATTTTTTTCAGTCACAAATTTGTAACGATATTGGAGAGTTAGATACAACTGGAACGTTTGGAGATTTGAATCAGCCTTTAGGGATAGCTTTAGCCGTCCGAAGACAAGGGTGGGATATTACAAATGTAAATGCCTCTGCATCATTAGTAAATAATCAAACGTCAGCAACGGTTCGATTCGTTACTAATGGAGATGGATATGCTGCAGCTGGTTTTGGGGTTCAAATTGATGCAACGGGGCCAATTATTAATCCTGTTAAATCGGTCAATAGAACAGTTGCAGGAGTTGGAGATATTCTTACCTACACAATTACAGTTCCTAATACAGGTACGGGAAGTGCAGAAAATGTTATATTACAAGATAGTATTCCGAACGGAACGACGTTTGTTACAGGTAGTGTAACGGTAGGTGGAGTAACACAGCCGAATGCGAACCCTGCTAATGGAATTAATTTAGGCACAATCCCAACTAACGCGCAAAGAGTTGTTACATTTCAAGTGCGAATAACATCGTTTCCGAACCCAAATCCTATTCCGAATCGCGCAATGGTGTCATATCAATTCCGTCCTTTCGTCGGTAGTCCACCAATTACAAGTATGTCTTCTTCAAATTCAGTACAAACGACAGTGAATCAAGCAACTATAAGTATGCAAAAATCTGTAGATTTACAGACAGCAACCCTTAATGATGTATTAACATACACAGTTAATGTGACGAATAATGGAAATGTCACTGCAAATAATGTTGTTTTTGTTGATAGTATCCCTGGTGGCACAACATTTGTTCCAAATAGTGTTACGGTAAATGGGGTAGCACGTCCAGGAGCAAATCCAGCAAGTAGTATTAATCTAGGAAGTATTAATGCTTCGCAAACGACGGTAGTGCGTTTTCAAGTTCGAGTAACATCTAATCCGCTTGTAAATCCAATTCCAAATCGTGCGAGTGTAACATTTAACTTTACTCCAGTACCTGGTCAACAACCAATTTCAGGACAGGCGACAAGTAACACTGTATTTACTACAATTAATGTAGCTGATATAAGAACGAGAAAAGCAGTGGATAGAGCTTTTGCGACAGTGAATGACGTTCTTACGTACACTATTACAATTGAGAATGCCGGAAATGTACTTGCGACAAATGTTATTTTTCAAGATCCAATTCCAATTGGAACAACTTTTATCGCAAATAGTGTGACTGTAGATGGGGTTTCACAACCAGGAGCAAATCCTTCGACTGGGTTTGCGGTAGCAAATATTTCTCCAGGTGGAAGTAGGACAGTGCGTTTTCAAGTCCGAGTGACATCTACTCCATCAGGAGGTACGATTGCGAATCGTGGAAATGTATCTGCTAATTTCGTCGTTATTCCGAATCAACCACCAGTGACGATTAATAGACAAACGAATACAGTTGTGACACAAGTTAATACAGGCGGTTTAAATGTAATAAAAGAAGTGAATACAACGCAAGCGGCAGTAGGGGATACTTTAACATACACAATTGCCGTCCAAAATACAGGAAACGTTCCGTTAACAAATGTATTTTTCCAAGACACTATTTCTTCAGCGGTTTCTTTCGTTGCAAATTCTGTAACCGTTAATGGAGTATCGCAAAGTGGATTGAATCCGAATACAGGATTCTCTCTTCCGAATATTCCTGCGGCTCAAACAGTTGTAGTCACATTTGACGTATTAATTGTACAGGATCCAGAAAATGAAGATATTTTAAATCAAGCAAATGTAACAGCGAGTTTTCAAGTGAATCCGAGTGAACCACCAGTAACAATCAATGTTCAGAGTAACATTGTGAATACAACAGTACAATCAGGGAACTTTGAAGTTGTGAAATCAGTGAATACGAATGTTGCAACGGTAGGGGATGTTTTAGTATATACAATTGAAATCATAAATGCAGGTAGTGTACCAGCTACAAATGTATTTTTTCAAGATTCAATTCCACAAGGGACATTATTTATTGAAAACAGTGTAGTTGTTAATGGTGTTTTACAAGAAGGGGCAGATCCAGAACTTGGATTCTTATTAAATAATTTGCCTACTGGCGCGAGTGTAATTGTTACGTTTGAAGTATTAATTGATGAAATTCCTCAAGGAAATAATGTTGTAAATAATGCGAATGTAACTGGAGATTTTCTTGTAAATCCAACAGAGCCACCAATTACTGTAACGGTGCCAAGTAATACTGTTAATACAGTGGTGAATTCTTCAGGGCTAAATGTAATAAAAAGTGTAAGTGCTACTGAAGCAGGTGTAGGAGATACGCTAACGTATACAATTCGTATACAAAATAGTGGAACAGTAGCAGCGACAAATGTAGCATTCGTTGATCCAATTCCATCTGGAACAACATTTGTAGCAAATAGTGTAACGATAAATGGAACGCCTCAACCAGGTTTAAGCCCAATAATTGGATTTCCACTTGCTAACATTCCGGTAGGAGGGATGGTAACAGTTACTTTTCAAGTGACGATTACGAGTGTACCACCAAATAGAGTTCTTCCGAATAATGCGAATGTAACTGCTGATTTCCAAGTAAGTCCTCTCCAGCCACCAGTTACAATTGTAACGATTAGTAACATTGTTGTGACACGAGTGAATGTAGGATCACTTAATGTAATGAAGAGTGTAAATACACCACAAGCAGGAGTAGGAGATACGTTAACGTATACGATTCTTATTCAAAATACAGGAACTGTTCCTGCAACGAATATTATTTTTCAAGATCCAATTCCGTCTGGTACTGCGTTTGTAGCAAATAGTGTGACGATAAATGGAGTTGTTCAGCAAGGCGCGAATCCTATGGTAGGTTTCCCAGTACCAAATATTCCGGTCGGACAAACATCTACGATTACGTTTCAAGTTACAGTGACGAGTGTTCCGAGCGGTGGAAATATAAGAAACCAATCGAACGTTACTGCAAGTTTTCTTATAAATCCAGCAAACCCTCCAATAACGACTGTTACGAATAGTAATTTCGTTGTGACGCAAGTAAACACTGCTCGATTAAATATACAAAAATCTTCGTCTGTACAACAAGCTGCACTTGGAGAGACTTACACGTATTCTGTAGTCATTCGAAATAACGGCACAGTAACAGCAACGAATGTTTCCTTCATTGATTCAATTGCTCCAGAAACAACATTTGTAGCAAATAGCGTAACGATAAATGGAACGCCTCAACCTGGATTTGATCCAAATATAGGTTTTACGCTTCCTAATATTGCTGCTGGAACATCATTGACTGTAACGTTCCAAGTAACAGTAGTTGCGCCATCCACGCGCGGAGCCGTATTAAACACGGCATCTGCTACAGCCACTTTTTTATTAAATCCTTTACAGCCTCCTGTAACAACGACAAATTCAAGTAATACGACAGTAGTTACGATACCGTTACCTCCTCCTGGTGAAGTAACAGCAACAAAAACAGTTGATGTTGCTGCTGGAGCGGTTGGGGATGTATTAACGTATACTGTGCTAATTTCAAACGTAGGAATTATACCAGTTACAGATGTGTTCTTTCAAGATGTCATACCAGAAGGAACGATATTTGTAGCAAATAGTGTAACGATAGGTGGGGCGCAGCAACTTGGCTTAAATCCAGAAACAGGATTTCCAGTTAGTCCGTTATTAAATGCAGGTGCAAATATTGCTGTGACGTTCCAAGTGACGATTACGGAGATTCCAGATAATGAAGTCATATTAAATGATGCAGATGTTACATTTACTTCACAACCAAATCCGCAGGAACCACCAATTACGGAAACGATATTAACGAATTTAGTCGTTACGACAATTAATATAGCGTCTATATTTCCATTAAAACTAGTTGATAAAGAGGTAGCGACGGTTGGAGAAATATTAACGTATGATGTATTAATCTTTAATTTCGGTACAGTGGCAGCAACGAATGTTAAATTTATAGATACAACTTCCGCCGGTGTAGCATTTGTACCGGGAAGTGTGAGCATAAATGGGGTGCCGGCACCAGGATTAGATCCTTTCATTGGCTTTACAGTTCCAGATATCCCTGTAGATGATTTTGTACTTGTCACATATCAGGAAGTGGTTACGAGCATACCTGAGGGGGGGACGATTGTTAACTTTGTAGACGTTACAGCTACATTTGCTGTAAGTGAAACAGAGCCGCCTATTACAGAAACAACGACAAGTAATACGACATTAACAGAAATTAATGAACCTGGTTTAAATGTTTTAAAATCAGTGAGTCAGCCGGTTGTTGCAGTAGGTGATACAATCACATATACAACAGTAGTTCAAAATACAGGTACAGTGGTAGCGACAAATGTTCAATATAGTGATGTATTACCGTCCTCGATCACATTTATACCAGATAGTGTAACGATAGATGGTGTGCTACAACCTGGATTCAATCCTAATAATGGATTCCCGCTTCCAGATATAAGCCCAGGTGAAAGTGTAGAAGTTACGTTCCAAGTAACAGTTGTCAGTGTTCCATCAAACGGAACAATTGCTAATACTGCAAATATTACGGGAAGCTTTATATTAGTACCAGGAGAACCACCAGTTGTAGTAAACCAACCGAGCAATACAACACTTACAACTGTAAATAGAGGACGATTTAATGTTATTAAACAAGTAAATAGGGCTGCTACTCTCGTTGGAGATGTATTAACGTATACAGTTCAAATAACGAATACAGGAACAGTAACAGCTAATGATGTTCAGTTTATTGATACGATTTCAGCAGGAGCGTCATTTGTACCAAGTAGTGTAACGATAAATGGAGCCCCGCAACCAAACTTAAATCCGATTACTGGCTTTGGAGTTGGAGATATACCAGTTGGAGAAACAGTTATCGTGACGTTTCAAGCGACAGTTACAAACATCCCGTCAGCAGGAACCATTACGAACGTTGCAAATATAACAGGAAGCTTTACTTTAGTACCAGGAGAGCCGCCGGTTGTAGTAACTGAACTGAGTAATACGACAATAACAAGGGTAAATAGAGGGAGATTTAATGTTATAAAAACCGTAAATAAGCAAGCAACACGATTAGGGGATACGTTAACTTATAGTGTGCAAGTTACAAATACGGGAACGGTATTAGCGACGAATGTTCAGTTTATCGATGTTCCGTCACCTAGTTTAGAATTCATTCCTGGAAGTGTACAAATAAATGGAATTTCGCAAGTAGGTTTAGATCCATTTGTAGGCTTTTCATTACCAGATCTTGCAGTAGGGGACAGTATATTAATTACATTTGAAGTAAATGTAATCGCAATTCCGCCTTCTAGTAGCATTATGAATACAGCGAGAGTAACTGGTGATTTCGAATTGATTCCAGGAGAACCACCGTTTACAATTACGAACTCAAGTAATACGACAGTCACACCAGTAAATCGAGGTAGTTTAGATATGCTGAAAGAAGTAGATCATCCGATTGTTGGAGTGGGAGAAACGGTAACGTATACTGTTCGTATATTAAATACTGGTACGGCTGATGCGATGAATGTTCAATTTATAGACGTGTTATCTCAGGAAGCTGAGTTTGTTCCAAATAGTGTAACGATAAATGGAGTTCCGCAACCAGGGTTAAATCCACAGGCTGGATTTACGATACCAGACATCCCAGTGGGTGAGACGGCACTTGTAACATATGAAGCTAAAATTACAAGTTTTCCAGATGGTGGTACAGTAGTAAACGTTGCTGGGGCGTTAGCAGAGTATATTTTAGTACCAGGAGAGCCACCGGTTACAGTAATGGACACGAGTAATACAGTTATTGTAACGGTAAATACTGCAATTTTATTTGTTGCAAAAGGAGCAAACTTTGAAGTAGCGATGGTAGGAGATGTTGTCACTTACGGAATTGCTGTTATAAATGATAGTACAGTTCCTGTGACGAATATTGTTTTAACGGATATCATTGATTCGAATACGCTATTTATAAATGGCACGGTAACGGTCAATGATGTACCTTTTCCATTTGCCAACCCGAATACTGGTATTCCGTTAGGTGATTTTCAGCCAAATGATGCAGCTATTATTAATTTCCAAGTTGTAATAACAGGAGGGCAAATAAATAACTTAGTTACAAATACAGCGACAGCGAGTGGGCTTGCAATTGTGAATCCTAATGAACCTCCTGCAGTAGTTGAAGGCGATAGTAACACAGTTGTTATCCCGTTTATTCCTCAGAATGTTTCAACGACTGTTGTAAAAGTGGCAGACCATCAAACAGCAACAATAGGAGATGTTATTACGTTTATGACAGTTATTACAAATACGGGGGATACTGTCATACAAAATATTCGTTTTCAAGATATGTTAGATAGTAGTGTTCGATTTGTTCTTGGAAGTGTAAAGGTTGATAATACGCTAGTGCCAAATGTAAATCCAGTATCAGGATTTCTTATAGGAAGTTTAAATCCAGGTGAAGCACGCACAGTCTCGTTCCAAGTAGTAGTTCAGAGCGCGCCAAGTGGTTCAGGAAATTATATAAATCAAGTGAGTATTCGCTTCGAACATCAAGTAGGTACAGTGTTACCGCCTGTTACGCAAATAATAGAAAGTAATATTGTGGTCATACCGTTCGTCCCAACGATCGAACAAATTTGTGAAACAAACTTTAATTGCTTAGATAAAATTCCATTTCAATGTTCTCCGTGTAATCATTTGCACGAACATAAAAAATAAAACAAAAAAGAGCATCCTGAAAGAATAGGATGCTCTTTTTGTATTAATCACATAGATTCATTTTCGGGTGAGGTAAAAAACTCGTTGATTTTGTTGGAAAGTAGAAATGGAATGGCTCCTTTTATAACAGAAATATCCCAATCCCACCATGCGAGATTTTCTAGCTTGTCAATCGTTTCTTGCGGGAAACGATATCGAACAAATTTTGCAGGATTACCAGCTACAATTGCATATGGAGGTACGTCTTTTGTAACAACACTCTTTGCCCCAATAATGGCTCCGTTACCAATTGTAACACCAGATAAAATGCAGGATTGATAACCAATCCATACATCGTTGCCGACTACGATGTCACCTTTTGAAGAAGGATGACCAGTAATATGTGCTCCTTCATTAAAAAATGCATTAAATGGGTATGTTGTTATCCAGTCTGCGCGATGTTCACCGCCAAGTATAAAAACGACTTCTTCTCCTAATGAACAAAACTTACCTATTTTTAATTTTGTTTCATCATTCCAAGAAAAAATGGTTGGACCTACTTTACTATAAGTATAATCACCAATATCATATTTATTATATTCAGGTTTTTGATTTAAAAATAACATAACAAATTTAGCATCCTCTCTAAAGCAAGTAATGGATATGGAACATTATATGCAACTTAGAATAAGTCGAACTGTGTTGTATGAATTGGTAATGCACAAAAATAGTAGTAGGCGCAATGCATAAAAAGGAGTGGAATGAATGGTATACGAAATGGGATTATATAATAAACCTTTTCAATCAATTCAATTAGGAAAAAAAGTATATGAAGTACGTTTATACGATGCAAAACGTCAACTTATAAAACAAGGCGATCATATTGTATTTACGAACCTTACGACAGAGGAAATGATGACTGTAAAAGTAGCGGAAATAAAACGATACGAAAGCTTTAAAGCGATGTACGAACAAATTGATAAAAAATTATTGGATTGTGAAAATGATAGTTTAGAGGAAATGCTAGAAAGTACATACAAAATATATACGAAAGAACAAGAAAAAAAGTGGGGAACAGTTGCGATTCGTATTGAGGTAATAAGATGATAAGAAAACGCGGTGGGGCTATCATTGTGCAGGAGGGGAAAATTGCTCTTATAAAACGTATTCGAGAAGGGGAAACATATTATGTTTTTCCAGGCGGAGGAATTGAAGACGGAGAAACAGCTGAAGAAGCAACGAAGCGAGAAATTTATGAAGAATTAGGGGTACATATAAAAGTGGAGCATCTGATTGCAAAGGTGGAGTATAAAGGTACGGAGTATTATTTTAATGCCCATATTGTAGGTGGAGTTTTCGGAAGTGGTAAAGCTGAAGAATTCAAACTGAAAGATAGAGGGAGTTATATTCCGTTGTGGTTGCCGATACACGAGTTGGAAAAAGTGAATATAAAACCGTATGAAGTGGTCGGAAGTATATTCAATCATTATAAAAAGTAAGGTCTGACAACATACAAAAAAAACCATTGACATAGTCTTCTGATTTAAGTATTGTATTCGAGTATGTTTATAATCAGGAGGTTTATATGAGCAATCAAACAACTACACATCATGTGAAAATGACAACAGCAGATCCATCTGGAATTGGTCTATTTGGATTAGCGATGGTAACACTTGTAGCATCATCTCAAAAGTTAGGCTTAACAGATGGCGTTTCACTTGTATTACCGTGGGCAATCTTTTTAGGAGGATTTGCACAAATCTTTGCGTGCATTCACGATGCAAAGCATAACAATACGTTCGGTACAACAGCATTCGGTGCATACGGCCTATTTTGGTTAGGTGTTGGAATGACTTGGTTAATTCAACTTGGAGTATTTGGCGAAAAATTAGCACAAGCTGCAGATTCAAAACAGCTGGGTGTAGCCTTTATTGGATATTTGATTTTCACAATCTTTATGACAATTGGTGCAATGGAAACACATAAAGTATTATTTATGATTTTCGTCCTTATTGATTTCTTATTTATTGGTCTTTCATTAAGCACTTTAGGTGTTATGCCACATGCAATGCATAATTTAGCAGCGTATTCTGAACTATGTATTTCATTATTATCTTTCTATGGTTCAGCAGCAGCAGTGTTAAATACACACTTCGGTAAAGTTGTATTACCAGTTGGAAAGCCGTTTGGTATTTTTAAAAAGTAATAAAAAAGCACAGGTGATTGTATAGTCATCTGTGCTTTTTTATATGGAATAAATAAAAATGAAAAATATAATTGAAATTGATTCTCATTATTAATATAATGAGAATGAGAATCATTTATTGTAAGAGGGGGATGCCGAAGTGGCAAAAATTTTAATAGCTTATGCAAGTATGTCAGGAAATACAGAGAGTATTGCTGATTTAATAAAAGTTAGTTTAGATGCTTTTGATCATGAAGTAGTATTGCAAGAAATGGAAGGCATGGATGCTGAAGAGTTATTAGCCTATGATGGAATCATTTTAGGATCTTATACGTGGGGCGATGGTGAATTACCGTTTGAGGCGGAAGATTTCCATGAGGACTTAGAAAATATAGATTTATCAGGAAAGAAAGTAGCGGTATTCGGATCAGGTGATACGGCGTATGAACTATTTTGTGAAGCGGTAACGATATTTGAAGAAAGACTTGTAGAACGCGGTGCAGAGCTTGTACAAGAAGGATTGAAAATCGAACTAGCTCCAGAAGATGAAGAGGATGTTGAAAAATGCAGTAATTTTGCAATTGCATTTGCTGAGAAGTTCTAAGAATGGGAGTGTCAACGTGGAGACAATGTTAAGTGCGACCGCTATTACAAAGTTAAGAGATGGAAAACTTATGTTAGCTACTACATATAATGGCTTATTTATTGAACGAGACGGAGAATGGAAACAAATATTAAAAGGTTTTCAAAAACGAATTAGGGATTTACATAGCGAAGATAATGTAGTGTATGGTGTAGGTGACGAAGGGATTTTTATTCGTAGTATGAATGGTGGAGAGAACTGGACGGTTCAGCGTTTTCCAACAAAAGCAACGAGTTGGAATGTGTGTAGTAATGTACAAGGAACAGTCATTGCTCATGGAGATAAAACGTTGTATCGTTCTAATGATTTTGGTTCGACATGGGAAACCATTCATCCATTTCTTGAGTATGGTGGCGGGGCACCATCTATTCGATCGTTATTTTTATATAAACATTACTTATTTATCGGTACGAAAATACATGCTAAATATGGTGGGGTTTGGCTCTTTAATTTGGAGACACGTAAATTAAAGAGGATTAAAATCGTGATGAATCAGATGATCTCAGCGTTGACTGTACACAATTCTTATATAGTAGCAGCGAGTGGATCGTGCAAGGGGATTAGCGGGAATATTTCTTTTTGTAAAATAGATGAAAGTATTGAGAGTGAAAAAACATATTGGCACACATGTCAAAGTGAGCAGAAAGCAAGTAGCTATTTAGCCTTGAGTGTAGATCAACATGTGCTATATACAACGTCAACGCAAAATAAGGCGGGGATTAGTACGGTTTGTCGTGTACTTTTAGAAGAAGGACTTGTTACAGTATGTGACTCAGTTAAAGGGCATGGCTGGCGCATCGTTAACCAAAAAGAGGGTTATGTTGTAGCTGGATCAGGTGAATCAAAAGCGATGCAGTGGAAGAAAAAAATTATATAGCAAAAAAAACTTTACTTTTATTATATTGATATGATATAGTTACTTTAAACCATTTTACTTTTAATAATATAGAGATTTAAATGAGCTGTAACTTCCGAGGAGGATAGCAATGTTAAATCTCCTCTGGGGTTGCAGTTTTTTAATGTTTGAAGTATTATTGTAAAGTGGTTGAAAATGAATATGTACATATAGGTACATTGTAGGAGGATTTTTTAAATGCAAAACGGTAAAGTAAAATGGTTTAACGCAGAAAAAGGTTTCGGTTTCATCGAAGTTGAAGGCGGAGAAGACGTATTCGTTCATTTCTCAGCTATCCAAGGCGACGGCTTCAAATCTTTAGAAGAAGGTCAAGAAGTTACTTTCGAAGTAGAACAAGGTAACCGTGGACCTCAAGCTACAAACGTTAACAAGAAGTAATTACGGAAAAAAGAAGGGCTTGCCCTTCTTTTTTTTGCATTTTTATTGAATAATCTCCTATGTACATATAATAATGAGATTAAATTTTCGTTTATTAGACGAAGTATTTCATGCATAAAGTGTATGAATGAATAAATAAATACTGAAAATAGAGTATGTGTGTGAAAAGGAATTTAGAAAGAGGTAAATAAATTGGAAAACGCTACACATTTTATTGTGTTCGATATAGAGAGAAATTTCAGGCCGTATAAATCAGAAGATCCGTCAGAGATAGTTGATATCGGAGCTGTAAAAATAGAAGCAAGTACAATGAAGGTAATTGGAGAATTTTCGGAGTTAGTAAAGCCGAGTGCACGACTCACTCGTCATACGACAAAATTAACGGGAATTACAAAGAAAGATTTAATTGGTATGGAGAAATTCCCGCAAATTATAGAGAAATTTATTCAATTTATCGGAGAAGACTCTGTATTTGTTTCATGGGGAAGAGAAGATTATCGTTTTTTATCTCATGATTGTACGTTACACGGTGTAGAATGCCCATGTATGGAAAAAGAGAGCAAATTTGATTTGCAGAAGTTTGTTTTCCAAGCGTATGAAGAGTTATTTGAGCATACACCAAGTTTACAATTTGCAGTAGAACAGCTCGGTTTAACGTGGGAAGGGAAGCAGCACCGAGCTTTAGCGGATGCTGAGAATACAGCGAATATACTTCTTAAAGTATATAGCGAGAGAGACATTCGTAAACGGTACAAAAGACATGGTGAGCTGGAACTTGTAGAGAACGGAAAACTAACAGAAAAAGCGAAAAAAAAGATGCGAAAATGGGTATTTAAAGAAATGAGAAAAAATACAGAGCGTCCTTTCGTTTGGAGTGCATTTGAAAATAGTGACACGTGGGAAAGTATAACAGAAAGATATTATATAAGTGAAGCTACAATAGAACTTCTGAAAAAGCATTTTCCTACGGCGGTGAGAAAAGCGGAAAGGCAGATTAGGTATTTGGCTGAGATGGAGGAGAATGTAGAGGTTAAATGACATTCTCCTCTATTTCTAGCTACATAAATTTAAATTCATTGTATTAAATAGCAATTAATTTGTTGCTGTAATTGAGCAGTCATTATTGCTTTGAAATTTAGGGCGTGAGTTAGAATGTTAATCTGTTGAGGAATAGTTAATTTTTCAAATCCTTTTGCATGTGCAAAGAAATGTTGGAGGAATTTTTTCTTCTCTTCAGTTAATCTCTTATGATTTCCTATTGGAAGACCTGCGCATTTATATAAAAATTGTTTAGTATTACTTTTTAACTTTAAATCATTAATCCAATTCATAGTTTTTTCAGTGGTATGGCTGTTTATGTAGTTTTTTGGAACGGTTACTTTATAATTGTAATCGCGTAAATCGTTTTTAGTAAAACCTGTCTGTTTTAAAATTTGTAATAGAGGGAAATGATTTTCCTCAAGTTTATTTAAAATAAATTGTCTATTGGTTTTATTAGAATCGCCTTTGTTATGAAGTCTACGAAGTATTTTGAGGTATTGTGAAGGTTTATCTGTGAAATCTTCAATAATACAGGGTATTTGTCTTATGTGTTGATTATTAGCTATAAAGTTATAACAATCGTATTTCCCCACTAAAATGTATTCATCTTTTTGAGGATGTTTTTCAACTGGTAATAGTAGATCAAATGGATCGAGATATTCAATAGTATTGGTCATTTTTTTTGAATAATTTTTTGTGACGTGTGAAATATACAATGGATTTATTTTTTCAATGGAGATCATGCTGATTTTAGTTAAAGAATGAGGAAGATAGTCTATAATCATCTGTATTTCCCTCCTTAAATCAAGTATATAAAACTAAAAAGTTGTCTTATGATAGTAATAGAAAAGTACGTGAATAATGTGAAAAATCCTACCTCTTATAAGAGGTAGGATTTTTCACATTATTCTATTCAATTTCTCCTGATCCGTAGCTATACTGTTGCTTATTCTCAATCCGCTCAATCACATCTTGCAATTCATCTGGCTTCAGAAATTCAATCGGAGAGAAGCCTTTCTCAAACGTAAGTGTATCAGCTTCAATCATTAATACGTATCGGTCATTTACCTTTGCGATATGTATTTGATCCCCGAAATCAGCAAGCAGGGCCTTTACGGAGATGTGGTCTGCTTTTAGCTTTAATTCCACTTCAGGAGCGTGCTCGACGATTTGAGCGGTAGCTTCCATTACTTCTTCGGTTGAAAATTGTTCCATAATTTCGCGTTTCGGACTGGCAGCCCATACTTCCATTGCTTGGTCGAATTGTTCGCGTTCTTCCGTACCTTCTTCAAATACATCTTCAATTTGGTCGTATACCATGTCCATTACTTGTGTTTTCATAATTTCAGGCATAGAGCGTTCGTACTCGACGAATTTTAAGAAGTCCTCAAAATAACGGGCGTGAGATGCTTGGTGAATTTTTAGTTCGCCTACTTCGACCATACCTTCTTCAGGCATGTACGGATATTGGATAGATTTCATGTTTTTTGTTGTGATGGCCATTTCAACGTTACGAATCAGTGTGGATTCATCTGAAATAGAAGCGACTTTCGGTTCGAAGTCACATTTCATAACGAAAACGAATGGATCATCAAAGTATTTGCGTAGTTTTGCTTGCGCAATTAAAAATACACCACCGCGTACAGCGCTTGTGTCCAGATATGTATAAACGAGAGGTTCACTCATATCTTTGAAGTTTTCTTTTGTTTCCGCAAAGCGAATGCGATTAAAGAGGTTGTAATGGGGGTTTGAATCAAGTTCGTGCCCTTCTTCTACAATGAAGCGACCGATCTTTGTCGGAGCTTGTTCTGTTTTCGCATGACGTTCTACTTTTCGCTTTGAAATTTTTAATAATTCACCATTTAAAAATTCTTTTAAGGAGCTATCTTCATACTCTTCAGCGTCTAACGTTTGAAAATGTTTGTAGCGTTTATCAACAGCTTCACCTTTTCCTTCTACTTGTACAACATAAAAGGAAAGATAATTTATTTCAAAATCCATATTTATCACCTTGTTTCATTTCATTAACTCTTATCAGTATAGAGATGGAAAAAACTTTCGTCAATTTATATAAAGGAAGGGGGAGCCCCTTCCTTTATATATTTTTTACTTTCGAAATTAAAATCCGTCTTCTAATGCTGAAAATGGAATGTTTAGTCTGTTTTCTATTGTACGTAAACGCTGGTTTAATCGGTTTAATCTACGTGTATGACGCTCAACCGTGTTTTCTAATTGACGTACTCTTTGTTCAAGCTCATTTACTCGTCTTTCTAGTTGACGGTTTCCAGTACCAGGAAAAGAGATGGGAAGTTGGAATTGTCGATTTTGATCATATGGATTAACTTGTTCTGCTGGATCTATATATTGTTGGTATTGTGCTTGTAAATCATATTGAGGTTGATAACCATTTTGGTTATATGGATCGTATGGATTGTAGGGGTACATAAAAACATCCTCCATTTCTTTAAAATAGGTTAATTCACCATAATGTATGTGTAAAAGCGGAGTGTGGCACGGCAAATACCTATTTATGTTCACAAGGTGTTCCTTTATAAATAAGAATATGGAGTTTTACATTTGTATTTCTTTTGTTTTATGGTATATACTGGATAAAAAGGTGAGGTTACATAAAGGTTACAATTCTATCGGACTCCAACTTTTATATAAATATGTATAGACATTTAGAAAAGAAAAGAGTAATTTATATAGAGTAAAAAATAACTTGTAACATTTTATAAATATATTGTAAAATGATTGTAACAAAACATACATAAAAATGAAATAATACATAAAAGTAATATTGGGAAAAAGGGGAGAGTATATTGTTCCGTAAAGTAAAGGGTATATTAGTTGGGGTGTTATGTGTAGCTATAGTGAGTGGTTGTGGTGCAAAAGTAAGTGATGTTGCATTAGTAAGTGATATTGGTGGCCACACGGTAGAGGCTAAAGCAGAGGTACAGGATTCTATTAGTTTAGTAGATGGTCGTACTGGTACGGAAGTGAAAAAGCTAGATTTATCGAGTCTAGGTTATTTTGAAGACGAAGCAAAATTTAAAAAATCGGTAACGAAGGTTGCTAGCGAGGTTGGAAAAAGCGTTGACAAAAAGATGGTCCCTTCACGTGTAGCACCTGATGGAAGTTGGCAAGAAGGAAAACCTTCTTATGAATTAATGGAAAAAGAATTAGTAGATAAATTATTAAACGTTGGCATGTGGGATTCTTCATATCAATTACCTATTGTTGAGAAAAAGCCTATCGCAACATTAAGTGATGCGCAAGGAAGTGGTACGGTAATTGGTAGATATGAAACGAATTTAGGTGGCTCAGCAGGTGGCCGTATTGAGAATATTCGCTTGTCAGCAGCGAGCATAAATGGAGTTGTATTAGCAAAAGGAGACAGTTTCTCTTTCAATGCATTAATTGGTGATACAACGCCAGATAAAGGATATCAACTTGGAAAAGAAATTGTAGATGGTAAATTAGTAGATGGATACGGCGGTGGTGTTTGTCAAACATCATCAACATTATACAATGCAGCAGATCAAGCTGGTTTGAAAATGGTAGAGAGAACGACACATTCTAAAACGGTAGGTTATGTTCCACAAGGAAGAGATGCTACAATTGCATATCCATACTTAGACTTAGTGTTTGAAAATACGAATGATGCACCTGTGAAACTTTATATGGGCATTCAGGGTGGAAAGTTAGTTGCCGAAGTACATAAAATGAAATAAGAGTTACAGCATACTGTTTTTGTAAAGTCACCTTTTCTGAAAGTTAGAAGAGGTGACTTTTTTATTATGAAAATAAAAATGTGTGTAAATTCTGACTTTTCTTATTTACATAGGATGATTTTAGTTGTATCCTTCATAGTAACGGTTATATGAAATAGGAAAATATCGGGATAAGGAGATGGAGTAATTCATGGTACAAATTCATCCGAAAACACGTATTGGTCATGTTGAATTTAAAGTGCAAGATTTAGAGCGCCAAATTGCATTTTATGAGAATGTAGTGGGCTTAGAAGTAATTAAGCAAGAGGAGAATAAAGCATATTTATCAGGAAAAGGTGGAAAGAACACGTTACTTGTTCTTGAAAAATTAGAGGACGGGGTACTGCAAGAACCGCGTACGACTGGTATATATCATGTAGCCTTTTTAGTTCCGACTCGTGAGGCTTTTGCTTCGGCATTATTTGGTGTGATTCGTAATAAGAATGTAATTGATAGTCCGGCTGAGCAAGAAGGACGTTATACATATTCAAATGAAATTTTACCGATCTCAAGGTTTAATAGTGCAAGTGATCATACGTATAGCGAAGCGTTTTATTTACAAGATTTAGAGGGGAATGGCATAGAAATTTATGCAGACCGCCCGCGTGATCAATGGGGAGAAGGACCAGGAGGAAGTACGCCGCTAGATTTAAAAGAACTGGCAACGCTCGTTGATTATGAGGTTGATGGATTACCTGCTAATACTGTCGTTGGGCACGTACATTTACGAATAGCAGATGTAGAGAAGTCACACGAGTTTTATGTAGAGACAGTAGGATTTGAAGTACAACAGCGTGAAGATGACTGCTTATTCATTTCTGCAGGAGGATATCATCACCATATCGGTGCAAATACGTGGAACGGAGTAAATAATCCACACCCACCCGCACATGCAACTGGACTTAAAGTGTATACAATTGTATTACCACATAAAGAAGCGTTAGATGAAGTGAAAGAAAGATTAATAGAAAAACAACATAAAGTAAACGAAAGTACAAACGGATTTACAGTAGTAGATCCTAGTGGTATTACAGTGCAGTTTGAAATAGAGAAAGCATAAAAGAAGTCGGAAGGTGTATAATCACTTTCCGACTTCTTTTTGATACGTAATCCAAGTAGCACAAGGATTGAAAGGAAAAGATTTTAATATCTCCATTGCGTATATACTCGTTGAATCGAATTCACCTTGAATGAAAGAATAACCGTGTTTACTTGTATACATAGCTTGTTTGAAAACGAGAAGTTTCAGTAAGGATAAATTTTCTGTAGTGTGAGTCCCACACCATCCTAGTTCTACCGTATTATCCTTTTCTGATGTATGGAGGAAAGAGTACGCAATAATTTTATTCTCTTCATCTATCATTACAAAGCTCCCATCTAGTAACACATCATCAGTTAAGATCTGTTCTTTCCAAGTTTCGAGCGGGTATGAGGGAACGGGATTTGCTAAGTGAGTATCCTCATAATTCGTTTTTACTAAGTGAGCTAGCTTTTCAAAGGAGCTATTATTGGATAGGATGATTGATAAGCTTTGTACATCATAATTTGAATGAAGCTTTGTATCGATAGCTATGATTTTGCGTACTTCTAATATCGGCATATATGTTCTTCATAATAGGCTTTTAAATGAGCCGATGTTCCCCATATAGAGGTTTGTAATGGTAGTTTGAAGTTTTCTCGTTTTTGAATCTCGTTTAATAAAAATTGTTCAATGTGTACCTCTGAATAGAACGGATTTGTATACATTCGAAAGTATGTGCAGTATGGATGGAAGTTACTGTTCCACGTGAAAAAGACGCCTACTACATCTTTTTTATAGTAGGCAATATACGCACATTTTGTTTTATTATCTCGTAATAAGTTAAATAGATAAGAGTCTTCATTGTATAAATCAATAAGTTGTTTTACTTTTAGCTCATTACTTCTACTATATTTCTCTATAACAAGATTATTTTCATTGGATGACTTCTTCATAGCTCAATCCAAAATCTTCTTACTACATTTCCATCTTCCTCAATGAAATCATCATCACGAAGCCCGCCGTTATGTAAAATTGTTTTTTCTGAAGCTGTATTCACTTCGTCGCAAACGACAAGTGCTTTCGTAATGTTTAATTCCTTCGTTTTTTCTAGCGATAATTTTAATAACTTCGTAGCATAACCTTTTCTTCTTTCAGAAGGGCGAATGCCATAACCGATATGACCTCCAGCGTTAAATAAATGCTCGGTTAAACTATGACGTATATTAACAGCTCCTACAATTTTATTTTCATCTGTAACGAGCCAATACGTAGAGTCTGGTACCCAAGATTCAGGGAGGTTTATTCCGTTATGCGCATCGAGCAATTCTTGAATCATAGCCGGAAAGTTAGAAGGGTCCTTTGAAATAACCCACGGAATCATCGTTTCACCGCTATCTTTCCATTCGTTATAAAAATCTAAGTATTCTTCTTGTAAATCGATAGTAGGTGTAAGTAAAGAGACGTTCATCGTTAGTAAGCTCCTTTATTTATTTAGTATGTATAAAAAAATACAGTATAAAATGTAAGCGTTTTCTTAACTTTCTCAACCTCATCTCATGTAATCCACCTTTGTTTTTTTAGAAAATTAGTGGAGTTTTAAAATTAGAAGTTATTTATTTTATGTTAATATTTAAAATATTAACATAAAACGGTCGGAGTATTAAGTGTATTTTAGCAAAATTCCTTCATATCGATAAAAGGATGTGTGTGATAATTTTTGTTTTATCTATCTATAATGAATGAAAGGGGGAAGGGCTCGTGAGTGTAAATTTTGATTTGATTATACGAATCGGTGTTTCGGGTTTGTTAGGAGCAATAATCGGTATTGAAAGGGAAATTCGATCAAAAGAAGCGGGATTAAAAACACATTTCCTAGTAGCGGTAGGAAGTGCATTAATAATGGTCGTTTCGAAATATGCTTTTTCAGATATTATGAATGAGGAACATATGGCTCTTGATCCGAGCCGTATTGCAGCACAAGTTGTAAGTGGAGTAGGGTTTTTAGGTGCAGGTACAATTATTATTCAAAAACAGGCAGTGAAAGGATTAACGACAGCGGCTGGTTTATGGGCTACAGCAGGAATTGGATTAGCAATTGGGGCTGGCATGTATGTAGTAGGCATTGGAGCGACGATTCTAGTTTTAATTGGTTTAGAGATTGTGAGTCGTATTTTTAAGGTGCAATTTTTATTTCCGCAAAATATAACAGTGCAAATGTGTATAAATAAACATGAGGTGGTACAACAAATAGTAGAAACGCTACAAGTGAAAGGTATTCCAATACTGTCATATGAAGTGGAAGCTTTGCAGCGAGGTACAGAAATAGTTTATAAGGTAGGGATGCAACTGAAAAATATATCGTCAGAAGAAAAGAATGAATTTATTCAGCATATGCAAGCATTACCGGAAGTTACGTTTATAAAGTTAAAATCATAGCGTTGAAAACGAGGATAGATATAGCAGGAATTTCGCTATTATCTATCTTTTTTTGATATAAAATTCACATAAAGTCAAGTGTTAATTTTGCGCGGTATGGATACATATGTGAACGTTCCCTTATTTTTTCTCAATACAGAATAAAAAGTAAGAATAGTAAAATAATGGTGCGGGACACTAAAAAATGTAAGGTAGGGGAGAGCATGAAAGGCTATTCAAAAAAAGTGTTAGTAGGGGTAAGTTTTGCTAGTTTAATGTTAGGGAGTTTTCAAGGGAGCACATTGGCAGAAAGTAAAAAGGGAGAGCAAGTTTCTTATCGGAATGTGCTCAAAATGGAGCCAGTTGGTGTACAACTGCCAATGCAAGAATTAGCTCATTCATCAAAAGTGCTTGAAAATAAGTCTTTTGAGAAAAGGCTACAATTTGCTGATTTGTCGCAAAGGCCACCTGAAGTAAAAAAAGAAAGTAAGCAATTAGCTGCAGCGAAAACTTATACAATTGCTGAATTAAATCAATTAAACAATCAGCAATTAGTAGATCTACTCGTAACAATTGATTGGGAGCAAATTACGGGTCTATTTCAATTTAATAAGGATAGCCTTGCATTCTATCAAAATGATAGTAGGATGCAGGCAATTATTGATAAATTGAAGCAGCAAGGACAAGCTTATACGAAGGATGATTCTAAAGGGATTGAGACTTTAGTAGAGGTATTACGCTCAGGGTTTTATTTAGGATTTTATCATACAGAATTAAGTAAACTAAATGAGCGGAGCTATCATGATAAATGCTTACCTGCATTAAAAACGATTGCGAATAACCCGAATTTCAAACTCGGTACGTTAGAACAAAATAGAGTAGTATCATCATACGGAAAATTAATAGGAAATGCTTCGAGTGATGTGGAAACGATAACATCAGCTGCAAAGATTTTTAAACAATATAACGATAATTTTTCTACATTGGTAGACAATCTTTCAGCTGGAAATGCGATTTACGATATTATGCAAGGTGTTGATTACGACATTCAATCGTATTTGTACGATACGAGAAAAGCACCGAAAGATACAGTATGGTACCAAAAAATTGATAGCTATATTAATGAATTAAGTCGTTTTGCTTTAATTGGAACGGTGACAGAGAAGAATGGTTGGTTAATTAATAATGGTATTTATTATACAGGTAGACTTGGTACGTTCCATAGTACAGGAACGAAAGGATTGCAAGTTGTAACGGACGCAATGAAAATGTATCCGTATTTAGGAGAGCAATATTTCGTAGCGGCTGAGCAAATTGCGACGAACTATGGCGGGAAAGATGCAAATGGAAATGTTGTGAATTTAGATCAAATACGAGAAGACGGGAAGAAAAAATATTTGCCGAAAACGTATACGTTTGATGATGGGGCAATTGTTTTAAAGGCTGGAGATAAAGTGACAGAAGAAAAAGTAAAACGTCTATATTGGGCGGCAAAAGAAGTAAAGGCACAATTCCATCGTACAGTTGAAAGTGATCAACCTTTAGAAAAAGGAAATCCTGATGATGTATTAACGATGGTTATTTATAATAGTCCAGCTGAATATCAATTTAATCGTCAATTGTACGGATATGAAACGAATAACGGTGGCCTATATATAGAAGGAACAGGTACGTTCTTTACTTATGAACGTACGCCAGAAGAAAGTATTTATAGTTTAGAAGAATTGTTCCGACATGAGTTTACTCATTACTTACAAGGTAGATATGAAGTACCAGGGCTTTGGGGACAAGGTAAGATGTATGAGAATGAGAGATTATCTTGGTTTGAAGAAGGGAATGCGGAGTTTTTTGCGGGGGCAACGAGAACGGATAATGTTGTACCGAGAAAGAGCATTATAGGAGGAATATCTTCAAATCCAGCAGAACGTTATACGGCAGAGCGAACGTTAAATGCAAAGTATGGAACGTGGGATTTCTATAATTATTCATTCGCTTTACAATCGTATATGTACAATAAGAGATATGATATGTTTGACAAAGTTCATGATCTTATTAGAAAAAATGATGTAACAGCATATGATGCATACCGCTCTGCATTAAGTAAAGATGCGAATTTAAATAAAGAGTATCAAGACTATATGCAAATGTTAGTCGATAACCGAGAGAAATATAATGTTCCATTAGTATCAGATGATTATTTAGCAACTCACGCACCAAAACCAGTTTCAGATATTGCGGCAGAAATTACAGCAGAAGCAAAATTAAGTAATGTATCAGTTAAGAAAAATAAATCACAGTTCTTTAATACATTTACACTGCAAGGAACGTATACAGGTACTACTGCAAAAGGGGAATATGAAGACTGGAAAACAATTACACAAAACGTAAATGATACGTTAAAACGTTTAAGTGCAAAAGAATGGACAGGCTATAAAACAGTAACAGCTTACTTTGTAAATTATCGTGTGAATGCATCAGGACAATTTGAATATGATGTTGTATTCCATGGTATGAATACAGAAGAAGGTGCTGTGAATAAAGCACCAGTTGCGGTTATAAATGGTCCATATAACGGAATTTTAAATGAAACAATTTCGTTTAAAAGCGATGGATCAAAAGATGAAGATGGAAAAATTGTTGCTTATAAATGGGAGTTTGGTGATGGTACTGTAAGTAATGAACAAAATCCAACTCACGTGTATACAAAAGAAGGAACGTACACGGCAAAATTGACAGTAACAGACGACAAAGGATTAACGAATACTGTTACAACGAATGTAACGGTCCAAAAGAAAGAAGATAACAGTGTAGAAAAAGAGCCAAATAATTCATTCCAAACAGCAAATAAACTGCAATTAAATCAAGTTTTACGTGCTAGTTTAGGAAATGGTGATACGAGTGATTACTTTGAAATAAATGTGGAAACTGCGAAAAACCTACAAATTAATGTAACGAAGGAAAATAATATCGGAGTAAACTGGGTTCTTTATTCAGAAGCGGATTTAAATAATTATGTTACGTATGCCCAGCAAGAAGGGAATAAGTTAGTAGGAAGTTACTACACATATCCAGGAAAATATTATTTACATGTGTATCAGTATGGCGGGGGAACAGGGAATTATACGGTAGAAGTGAAATAGCAAAAGAGAAATTGTCTTTCAATGAATGGAAATTAATTTAAGTCTATATCAAGTAATACAGGTTACAATATCAGTTATGAAGATAAAAATTGGTATCTTTATGAATGTTAAAAATTTAATATTTAAAATAAAAAAATAACTATAGGTAATGTATCTAATGATATTAAGAAATCAAGTATCAAGAGATCTTATCTTGAAGTTAAGTAGACCTAATCAGTAAATGAGATACAATCGATGAATTATGATTTCATAGAGATGTGAGCAAAGTAATAAAATTTAAGTATATTTGATTTAATTAAAGGACTAGGCTATATCCGTAAAAACAGATATACTCTGGTCCTTATTACGTTTAATTTATTCACGAAATCAAGATGATTAATGAGTTAAGTAGCGGCATTTTTGAAATTTATTTTATAAGTTAAATAGAAAAAATAATTATTTGAATAATTCCGTCATATTAGCAAGGGATACTAATGGAAAATCGTGTACCTTGGCCTAATTTACTCTCTATTTCTATATCACCGTTTAATTCTTTAATAATACTATAAGCAATCATAGTACCAAGCCCAGTTCCTTTTTCTGTTGTTGAATAGAATGGTAAAGCAATCCGCTTTATTTGTTGAGAGGACATTCCAACCCCTGAATCAATAATATCGATTATAATATCACCTTTAATTTTCTGTATATTTATTTGTAATACTCCACCATTTATCATGGCCTCAATTCCGTTTTGTATGATGTTGTTTAGACAAATCCTGAATTTTTCGGGGTCTCCATTTATATAAAAGGAATTTGTACTATTTTGTATTATTTCAACTTTGTATGATAGAGCGAGTGGTGAAATAGTGTCTTTCACTTGATTTAAAATATGATTAATATCTATTTTCTCTTTTAGGGTGTTCTGTGGTTTTGTTAAAGATAAATAGTTATTAATAGTAGATTGTATATGTTGCATTTCAATTAACATGATTTCTAAGTACTGATTCTGAGGTAGCTTAGAGGCATGTTTTTCATTTAACAATTGAGTGAATCCATGTACTGTGGTTAGTGGATTGTGGATTTCGTGTGCAATGGACGCGGCTAGTTCGCTAGCTATATAAAATTTTTCAGCCCGTTGCAGCTTTTCTTTCATTTTATATTTCTCAATCATTCCCTCTATTAAATACACTGATAATAATACTGTAAATATATTAATGATTATATAATTTAATAAAAATTCTATGAGAGTAGAGTCAATTTTACCACCTGTATTTATTTGAGTTACAATACCGCAGATAGAAAGTGAAGTTGTACATACTAAAATAAGAAGCAAGCTTAATAATATCTTTTTTTCTTTAACATACATTGGTAATAAGTAACGAAAGAGCATTGTTATAACAGAAATAATAGTAAAGATAATAAATGATGGAAGAACTCCATTTCCGCCTAAGAAAAATCGATAAGAAAGATATAAAATTCCTATAAAAACAATGTTTTTTGTATTTCCATATAGAAAAACTAATATGATAGGAATAAAACGTAAATCATAAATAAATCCAGCATGTAAATGAAAAGGAAAAGTCATGCAAAAAATAATAGCAATGGAGGAAAGGATAGAAATCAATATATTATTACATGTTTTTTTTTCTTTAAATTCTAGCCAAAATACGTGGTAGCTAAGGATACAAATTATTATTATAAAGGTATTTAATAAAAGCGTAGATATTCCCATAGTTTTGCATCTCCGATAGTTTGTATATTGGATTATGTATGAGTTAAACTTAGATGTTTAGTTATTAATAGACTTTCTATCTAAAAAAGGAAGAGCGCTTGAAAAAGTACTATAATATTACTTTTATCCCGCATTAACGGGCAGTAAGACCCCCACCTCAAAATTCAGCGGAAGCAAAGAAGTTAGGTAGGGGATCAACTGCCCGTAAAAGCCCGATTGGTTCAACTAATAATCAGTGGGGGATGAATAAAACCCCACTGATTAAAGTTTCGCTTTATTAGAATTGATAAGGACGTTAGGAAAAATAATAGATAAAAAAATCTACTTAGATATTTATACATATGAAACTAGAAATTGACTTTTGTATAAGGAAAACTAGGATTGAGTTACTAATAAAATAATAGGATTTTAAGTATGAATATTCTATGAAAAAATATATTTTGTGGATTCTATTTGTAGCCTTCGTTATATTAACATGGAATATACCAAATTATAAAGTATAAATTTCAAAATTTTTCATTAGTATATTTTATCTAAAATGGAAACGCTATTTATTTGAGTGCTTGGTACTTAATTGTATGAATTCTCGTTAAAAAGATTTTGAAATTTACATGTTTTTTATGAATCATAATACTGTAGCTTTATCAATGTGAATTTTTCAGTAACTATTAAGGTGTAAAGTTAAAATATATAGGTTTAAAGATATGAATTATTACATAAAAACGCACCTGAAAAAGAATGTATGATGGTAATAGATTACAAACATCAAGGGGGAACTTAAAATGAAGTTAAATAAACTAGTGCTTAGTTGTGGAGTAATTTCAGCATTAACACTTGGTGTGTTAGGAAATAATACTTATGCTGAAGAAATACACAAAACGAATGATACAATTCATATAGTCGAACATGTTCCTGTAGACTTATTATTAACTCAAACAATGGATTATAGTGGAGAGGCTGTAACTTCTTTTGTATATAATGGGAGTGAAAATTTAAGCTTCTTTATGAAAAATAATGGCCAAAATACAATGGGATATAGTGTGAAAGGTCCAAATATGGAGCTAATTGTTGGTGGTTATATAAAACCTGGAGAACAAAAAATTAATGTTACAAATGTACGGAATGCTTTATCTCCATTACCAATTGGAACATATAAAATTTACGTTTCAAATGATGATGGTTCTAAGGGACAATTCCAAGTTGCAGTAAGATCTATAAATTAAATTTAAAAAGCCTTGTTTATAAGTTAATTTAGTTTTTACTTACTAGAAAGTAACTATATTAAATCGAGAATTACACATAAAAATAAAAACGAGCACCTTATGTAATTACGAGAGGGTGCTCGCTTTTTACTATTAAACAGAAGAGAATTGTTTTCAACAATTTATAAATACATTTTGATATTTTTATAGCTAATTTACTAGTTTGTGTAAAAAAAAGAGGATGTCGGTTGTAAGTAATCTTAAAATAAAGATAACTCAATATTCAGCTAAATTACATAGGAAGCTAGAAAAAACCCCTTATATAAGTGGTTTTTTCTAGCTTTAGGCTATACATTTAAAATTAGGCTAAGTTAAAGTAATAAGCATTTTATTTGTTTAGATTATTTTGGTTCTGGATAATGATTGTAGTACGAAATTCTAATAAATTCTTGGTATACATTTGTTAATTTAGCAGCTCTAAGGGCATCATTGAATTTTTGCATACGGACACTACCTTGAGCATAGCCTCCACCAGGAACATAAGGGTTTCTAGCTTCAAAGTCATCCATAAAGTCTTTTAATTTTTTATAGTCCTGAGATTGATAAAAAGCAGCAGCTTCTTCGGGAGTGACATCAAAGTAAGAAGCTGATGTTGAGTTATAAGAAGCTGCTTGAGCAGTAGGTGTTTCTAGCATAGTTGCAGCCCCACCCAACATAGTAAGCGCCATAGAAGATACAATAATTTTTTTAAACATAATAAAACCTCCACGTAGAGTATTTGGATTAATAGTAATTATGTAACCATTATAGTTACAATGAAAACGATTATCAAATGCAATATTGCATAATTCATTATTTGAACGAGAAGTCTCCTTTATCTCTACATGGAGAAGTCTAGTAGGAGATTAATAGATTAAAAGAAGTTTACATAGCATTGAGGTTAAACAAAAAATGAAATAAAAAGGATATTTTAATTGAGGAAAGTTAAAAGGATCTGTTATTAAAGACAGTGATTTTTTAAAAAGGTATGACAGTTACCAGCTAGAGAGACCATTATAGGGGAGCTAGCTACGTTTATTGGTGTTGAGAAATACATAATATATGCTGTCTGTATAAGATAAAATGAAGAAACATTTCTTTTGGATTTTACAATATGTGTAAGGGGAATCAAGATTTTGATTTGTACTTAAACAAGGGAGAAAAGTATTACTATTTAAGTAACAAAGAATGTTAAGTCTCATTCAAAATCATGTAATAGACTATAAAATAATCCTTTTAAAACAAAATATAGTTTGGCTGAAAATTAGAGGGCATCAATTCATTGGAACAGTAAAAGCTGTTTATTGGATTGGTGTCTTTTTTTGTTTAAGAACGAGAATACATTTTCTCAACAGGACAAATGGTAAATATCTATAAGTACTACTTATAAGGATAATTGGAAAATAGAAATTAATAATAAAGGGGAATGCGAAATGACAACATTAATATCTAATAGAGATCTAGCTAAAATCCGAGAGGAAGATGTAGATGTATTAAAGGTAATGGCACATCCCGTTCGATTAAAAATTGTAAATGAATTAATGCACCATAAACTGTGTAATGTTACACAGTTGACAGAAATATTAGGACTCCCACAATCCACTGTTTCACAGCATCTATCAAAATTAAGGGGAACTGTGCTCCGTGTAGAAAGACGAGGATTAGAGATGCATTATTATATTGATAATGTTAAGGCTCGCCGGATTGTAGGAATTCTAGGTTTGTAGCTTCATAATTCTTAAAAAGAGCACTTTTCAAAAGTGCTCTTTTTAAGATGGACATTAGGAATTGAAAGAGGCATCAATGATAATTTAGAAGGAGTGTGCTTTTTCTTAAAATAAAAGATAATTATTTACATTGTTTAATAATTACTTGATATATTATTAATTTGGTTACCTTACAAAAATGTAAGATTGTTTTAATTGACACTCATATATATAAGTAACTATACTAGTTACACAATGTTGGTGAATATATGTAATAGTCTCAATCTATAAGTGTATGCCGAAGGGTTCTTTTCGGAATGATAATTCTATACTAGATTCTTTATCTTATAATAGTGATGACGCCAACTTAATCTATACTTTATTCGAATTCATATTATTTAAAGATTAACTATATTTTACATAATTTACCGACTTGTAATAATTTTTTAGAGGTGCTAAATTTTGAAGAACAAATTAATTGCTACAGGAATTCTTGCTGGAAGTTTACTATCTTATTCTACTAGTATTTTTGCAGATACTCACAAATTTCCAGATGTTCCTGCATGGGCTGACAAATCCGTTAATTATTTAGTTGATAAACAAGTATTGAGTGGTTATCCAGATGGAACTTTTGGTTCAAGTGATACACTAGATAGAGCTTCTGCAGCAACCATTATGACAAGGGCTCTTGGTATACACATTGATTTAAATGCAAAACCATCTTTTAAAGATTCACAAAACCACTGGGGAACCCCTTATATCGCCGCAGCTGAAAAGGCAGGAATAATTAAAGGTGAAGGAAATGGAATATTTAATCCTTCTGGAAAAGTTACTCGTGCTGCTATGGCTACTATGCTAGTGAATGCATATAAACTACAAAATAAAAACACTAGCAATGGACAAAGTAAATTTGAAGATTTAAAGGGACATTGGGGTGAAAAGTTCGCAAATACTTTAATTGATTTAAAAATTTCAGTTGGTACAGATAATGGTTGGCAACCAAATAGGTTCATAACACGCGCTGAAGCTGCACAACTAACCGCAAAAACAGATATGCTTCAATATAGGCAAAGTAATCCTTTAGAAAATAAGACAATAATTATTGATCCCGGACATGGTGGCGCAGATCCTGGAAAAGACACAAAGGGATTACCTGAAAGTAAGATTGTACTTGACACTTCTTTACGTCTACAACAATTGCTTGAAAAACATACACCATTTACAATTTTACTAACTCGTGAATCTGATACTAGACCTGGACATGATCAAAAAAGCTCTTTACAGGAACGTGTTAAATTTGCTAAACAAAATCAGGGGGATATCTTTATAAGTGTTCATGCAAATGCTTATAATGGTAATGCAAAAGGGACAGAAACATACTACTATAAATCTTCTAAATCTGAAAAAACAAATCCTCATGTGGAAGAAAGTCGTGTTTTAGCTGAAAAAATTCAAACCCGATTAGTAGACGCTCTTCAAACACGTGATAGAGGCGTTAAACATGGAGATCTTCATGTTATAAGAGAAAATGAAATGCCAGCTGTGTTAACGGAACTTGCTTTTATAGATAATGGTATTGATTACAGTAAGTTATCTACAGAAAACGGAAGGCAGGTTGCAGCAGAAGCCATTTATGAGGGGATTTTAGATTATTATGAATGGAAAGGGAATAATGTATCTGAATATAGGTTGCAATAAGTAAATGAAAATATAGTAATTCTCGAAATAAAGAATTCTATAATTTTTTTGCATTTTTTAAACAACAATTTTAAATGTTTATTTAAAATTGTTGTTTAAATCGTTATTATGTGTTTTAATAATATTGATAATAGTTATCAGTAAAAAAAGAGATGGAAATTAGAAAAACAAGTGTTGATAGTTATTGTCATAAAGATTAATAAATTTCTACATTGTAAAGTTATGAACCTATCTCTAGTATTGAGAGCTAAAAGTAATATGTTTATACCTTTTAAATGTTTAAGAAGGAGTGGATGTCTGTATGAAAAAAGCAAAAGGAATAGCTAAAAGTGTTGCGGTAGCGTCCGTTATTATGTCTGGATCACTTGGTGCACAAGCAACATCTGCATTTGCAGATTCTAAAGGAACTGTAGAAAATCTTCAAAATGGTGGAAAAGTCTATAATAGTTTTAAAACTACTTATGACATGAAGCAGAATATCAAAAATTCAATAAAGGTTTCTTTTATTGAGGATCCTTATGCAGATAAAAAAATCGCAATTGTTACAACAGATGGTAGTAATATAGATGCTAAATATACAATTAATGGCGGATTCTATAACGCAGGTTTAAAATGGCCATCGGCTTATCATACTGAAGCAGAAATAACAAGTGTTGATAGCGCTCAATTCCATAAAGCTGCCCCAGTTAATACAATGACTTCAGCAAAGGTTACTTCTGAAGTAGGGTATACACTTGGCGGAAGTGTTAAAGTTGGGGTAAATGATAAAGGCCCAAATGCTGATGCAAGTATTACAGGTAGCTTTGCTTGGAAAGAAAGTGTATCTTATGATCAAGTAGATTATAAAACGGTATTAGAGACTCACACAGATAAAAAATTAAATTGGAAAGTAGGATTCCAATCATTTAATTACCCGGAGTGGGGAATTTATAATCGTGATTCATTTAATACTTTCTACGGTAATCAACTATTTATGAAATCACGTAGTTATAATGAAGGAACGAATAATTTTGTTTCAAAAGATACAGTACCAGCTTTAACAGGATATGGTTTTTCTCCTAATGTAGTAGCAGTTATTACTGCAGATAAAACAGAATCTACATCTGATTTAAAAATAACAAATCGTAGAATATCAGATCAGTACAATATCGAATGGGTAAGTTCGAAATGGTGGGGAACAAATAATAAAGATACATATAATGAGTTCTTTACAAACAACTATAAGTTAGACTGGAAAAACCATCAAGTTACTCTTGATAACCAAAAAGCCCTTGAAGAACAAATGAGTAGTATCAACAATGTGAATAACCAACTTAACAAAGGCAAAGGGAAATTATCTTTTTCAATGAATGGAAATCAGCTCAAAGCGACATCTAGCAATGCTGGTTATGGTATTAGTTACGAGGATAAAAATTGGGGTATCTTTGTGAATGGTGAAAAGATCTATACGTTTAATGAAAAAACAACTGTAGGTAATATTTCGAATGACATTAACAAATTAAACATCAAAGGACCTTATATTGAGATTAAACAAATCTAATCAGTAAATGAATTGCAAATGAAAGGGCCAGAGTTTATCTGTAAAGATAGATAAACTCTGGCCCTTATTATTTTTTTCATTCTTATACGCAATTAGAAAAGAACGTGAGGTATTTGAAAGCTATTCATGCCACGCAGGGAGATATTGTTTTAAGTAGGGTGTTTATTTTTATTTCATTTTTAAATGAATTCTTTGTATGATGACATAGGGTAGGCGATGTTCAGGAGATGTTTCTTTTTGAGGAGTATGTTGTGTGGCGAATAGTTTAAAGTAAGCAAGTCTTCATCGGTTGTTAAGTTATTACTTTAAATATATAATTAAACTTCATTAAAAAGATACTCTATTCAAAGTCCTTAGTGGATTTTTGAAGTGAAATATATATTATTTGAGGTGTGTGAAATGGGGAAATCTCGAGAGCAGACGATGGAAAATATTTTGAAGGCTGCTAAGAAAAAATTTGGAAAGCGTGGTTATGAAGGTACGAGCATACAAGAAATTGCAAAAGAAGCGAAAGTGAATGTTGCTATGGCTTCTTACTATTTTAATGGGAAAGAAAACCTATATTATGAGGTGTTTAAGAAATATGGTCTTGCTAATGAGTTACCTAATTTTCTTGAGAAGAATCAATTTAATCCTATTAATGCTCTAAGAGAATATTTAACAGTCTTTATTACACATATAAAAGAAAATCCTGAAATTGGCACATTGGCATATGAGGAGATTATTAAGGAAAGTGCAAGATTAGAAAAGATTAAACCGTATTTTGTAGGTAGTTTTGAACAGTTAAAAGAAATATTGCAGGAGGGGGAGAAACAAGGAGTATTTCATTTCTTCTCTATAAATCATACGATACATTGGATCACTTCTATTGTTTTATTTCCAAAGTTTAAAAAGTTCATTGATTCTTTAGGACCAAATGAATCGAATGATACAAATTATGAATGGATGCCAGAAGATTTGGTGAGCAGAATTATTTCTGCTTTAACAGATAAGCCTAATATGTAAATTACTCATTGTTTATGAATCCTAATTTTCCTGTTAAAAAGCCTAATTTCTCAATGGATTGTAGAGAAATTAGGCTTTTTTGGACACTTCATTCAAATACTTTATAGACTAATGGCTTGATTTATTAATGATTCGAGTGGAGTTACATAGATATAGTTTTCGTTGCAACGGTTTGTTGAAATGCCTTATCATGCTCAACAATAATCATTGTGGGATTAAATTGTTGAATCAGCTCTTCAATTTGCATACGTGAATAAATATCTATAAAGTTTAATGGTTCATCCCATATATACATATGGGCTTTTTCACATAAACTTTTAGCGATAAGCAGTTTTTTCTTTTGTCCACCAGAATAATGAAATATATCTTTCTCAAATTGAATTCGGTCAAAATCCATCTTTCGTAGGATGGATTTAAATAATGTCTCATCAATCTTGTGCTCTTCAATAAAATTTGATAGCGATCCTTTCAAATGAGAAGTATCTTGTTGGACATAGGAGATGGTGAGTCCTGTACCTAAAGTAACTGAACCTGTATGCTGTATCGGATACCCTAGAATTAGTTTTAGGATACTGCTTTTCCCGCTCCCATTTTTGCCATCAAGCACAATTCGGTCACCTTGTTCAACTACGAAGTTAATTGGCTCATTCACGACTTGTTCATCGTACGTAACAGACACGTCAGCCAAAGTAACTAATTCATTTGACTTGAACTTTAATGCTTCTAATTTTAATGACTCAGTTTTCTCCACATTTTTTAGTAATTTTGACTTTTCTTCAATAGCTTTTTGTTGCCTTGATTCTAGGTTTTTTGCCCTTTTCATCATCTTGGCTGCTTTATGTCCTACAAATCCCTTATCCAACTTAGAACCTGAATTCCTTGTTCCATTTTTTGAAGCTTCTACATCATGAGACCAACTTGCTGAACGCTTGGAAGACTGTTTTAATCTTCCTATGTCTTTTTGTAGACGATCATTTGTAGCCTCTTCGTGCTCTTGCTGTCTATCGAAATTTAATTTCCAAGAAGAATAGTTCCCGCTTTGAACTTCAATATTTGCTCTATTTATAGATAAGATATGGTCAACGCATCCATCTAAAAAGACTCTGTCATGTGAAATTAAAATAAACCCTTTTTTCTTCCTTAGATAATCAGAGACTATTTTTCGTGCATCCGTGTCTAGGTGGTTTGTTGGTTCGTCAATTAATAGGAATTGGCCCTCATTTAAAAACAGTGCAGCAAGCAACACCTTTGTTTGTTCTCCATTTGATAAAGTTTTAAACGGTCTGTACATGACCTCGGCATCAACATTTAAATAGGATATTTCACGTAGAAATTCCCAATCTTCTGCTTGGGGACAAATTTCTTCAAGGATTTCATGAGTGAATTTGTTCTTATCTGCAACAGTGTAGGGGAAGTAATTGAATTCTACCGAAGCAAGGATTTTTCCACTATACTCGTAATTTCCTAATAATAAATTAAAGAATGTCGTTTTACCTCGTCCGTTTCTACCGATAAATCCTAGTTTCCAATCCGTATCTATTTGAAAGTTTACATCTTCAAAAATATTATCAAAGCTACCTGGGTATGAAAAAGTTAAGTCTTGAACTTTTATCATTGACATAATAATTCCTCCTTTATATATCGAAACGTTTCATATAAAGTCGGAACATCCATCCATTTTTTAATTTCTCTATATAAGTTTGATGGATATTAACGACTTATATAGAGCATTACATGTGTAACAATAGTATCTGAATTAGCCATTTTTTTCGCTCCTTTATTTGTTAGGTAAATTTAGCGATTAATAAATTTTAACTTACATAAAAGGGAATAAAAAAATCCCCCGATTTTTAATCGGAAGGATTAGTCTGTCGCTTAAGTAAGTACTTATTAATCATTTGAATCATGACAAATAAAGTATGAAATGAATTATAAAAATGGATAGACTAACCCTATATTTTGTAGTTTGAAGTTATAAAATTCAACTTAAAATATAAATTAGTTAATCATTATTCATCCATCATTCCTTTCATCATTCTATTTTTAGAGTAACATTCTTTTTTGGGAGATGCAATATCATCTTCACTTAATGCTAGATCATTTATATTTCTTTGGTTAGGTCGATATAACATTACATCTTTCTTATAAACATCTTATTTTTGTTCAAAATGTCACGTCTTTTGTCCATTAAAAGGGGAGGTATTTGAAATTGACAGCACCCTTCACTGTAACTATACTAGTTACAATGAGTTTGGTCATTTAATTCGAATTTCTAAATTAATGATAGTATATTACCCTTCTTTCTAAGTGTGACAATAAGCGAATAACTATGTTGCTATGGAAGTTTAGATTCTATCTCATATTCAAAGAACAGCTAAGTTGTATTATTCAAATTTACGATGAGTAAATACCGAAAAATAACATTTTCCATCGTATTCTTTTTGGAATGCTTAGTTAAAAAAGAAGAAATATCTGCAGAAAGTAAATCAGGCTGTGGTATGTAGAAAGAAATTCTATAAAAAGTTCATAATATGGAATAATAAGTAAGTTCGTTTTGATGAATACGAGCAGTGCAGCATCAGGTCATTTTTAATAAAAATCTAGAAAAAATTAAGAAGGTGAGTCCGTTGCGTAAACATTCACATGTGCAATTTTATGTATTGATATTAGCTCTACTAGCTTATTTAAGCTTTTGTTTTATATTTTTATTTGTTTTTCCGAATCATTATTTTGTATCAGATTTTAATATACGACTATCATCCTTAGTTGTTGAAACTACTGTATTTATCTCATTACTTTACTCTATGGTATCAAGAAAAATTAAACTAGGAGTCTTTTGGGTTTGTATTACTATTGCAATAGGGTGTTTCTTGATAGGGAATTTTATATCTGCTTTTCAAGTACTTAATGTAGAATTACCAATAGAAAATTTCAATATCTCTGATGTATTTTTGTTGTTTTTCTTATTCTTCTTTCTCCTTGCGTTCTTTTATAAAATCATTATGGAATGTAACAAGTGGGAAAAAGCGTATTTAATTTGTGATTTATGTATTGTTGTTACTGCTATTTTTACCTTAGAATGGTACCTATTTAATAAACCTTCTGCAAATATCTTATTCTTATCAATTGGAGATGTTTTTCTTTCATTTATTTTCCCAATTATAGATCTATTGCTTCTATTACTAGGAGTTAGCCTTATTTTTCGACCAGCAATTTTTAATGCGAAAAGTAAATTATTTATTTTTATCTTAGTATTAACTGGATTGTCTATTACGGACTATTTATATTTCTATTTACAAGATGATTTATCACATCGTTCACTTATAGTATTAAGGTGTTTGTATAGAGTTTTTCTATTATTTATTGCCATTGCTGCTACTATTCCAAGGAGTACATCTTCTAGAAGAGATTACTTTATTATTAATCCGACATTTGGAAAGAAACTTCTTGTCATATTTCCTTATCTTTCAGTTGCAATTTTAATTGGTTTTACTTTCAAAGAGCAAACTTCTTCCTCTACACTGATTACGGGAAATTGTATTGCCTTTGTATTTGTACTGATTCGTCATACAATTGTACGAATGCAAAACAAAGATTTAACCGAAACATTAAAAGTGTTTAATAATCAATTAGAGCAAAAAGTATCTAAAAGAACAGCAGATTTAATAAAAAAATCTAATGATTTGGTGAAAAATCAAGAGAGGTTTAAGTCTTTATATGAGTACCATCCAGATCCTATATTAACAATTGATTCAAATGGTACCGTATTAAATATAAACCAGTCTGGAAGTATGTTATTAGGAAAAGACAGTGCAGCATTAATAGGAAAAGAGTGCTTTTCTATTTTTTTAGATGAAGATAAACCTGAATTGGAAGCAGCTCTAAAGATGGGGAAACGATGTAGTTCGTCTGCGTTACAGTTACGTGTGAAAAATAATAATGAGAAGGATATACATTTTTGGTACGTTACTATTGTTCCTATCATGATAGAAGGACAAACTTTTGGGAGTTATATAATGGTAAAAGACATAACGAGGATGAAGCAACAACAGGATGAGATAAACTATCTAGCATTTCATGATACAGTGACGGGGATTGGAAATCGAATATTCTTCCAACAAGAATTAGACAGATCTATTGAGCGTGTACAAAAAACACAGGATAAGTTTGGACTTCTGTATATAGATTTAAACCGCTTTAAGACCATTAATGATACACTGGGGCATGCAATTGGTGACAGTGTTTTAAAAGAAGTTGCCAAACGTTTTAGGACATGTCTGTCACCAGCTATTCCTTTAGCAAGAATAGGGGGAGATGAGTTTGCAATCATTGTCCATAACAAAACAGAGCAACAGCTATTAGATTTGTGCGAAATATTATTTCGTATAACTGAAGAACCATTTGTAATAAATCAACACAGCTTTTATTTATCCCTTAGTATAGGAATAGCGTTGTATCCATTTGGAGGAACAAATGCCACAACACTTTTACAACATGCTGATATTGCTATGTATAGCGCAAAGGAAGAAGGTAGCAATGCTGTTTGTATATACGACGAGACATTATCTCTAAAAATAACAAGACGATTACAATTAGAGCAAGATTTACCGAATGCAATTGAAAATAATGAGTTGTTTTTATTGTACCAACCACAAGTTGATAGTAAGGCAGGAAAGGTTATTGGTGCAGAGGCATTAATACGTTGGCAACATCCAGAGCTGGGGCTAATTTCACCTTTTGAGTTTATACCTATCGCGGAAGAAACATCACAGATTATTACAATTGGGAAATGGACGCTACAGCAAGCGTGTTCACAACTGAAAGAATGGCATTCTGCAGGTTATACAAATCTAAAAATGGGGATAAATTTATCAGCTATAGAGTTTGAACAGAAAAATTTTGTTCAAACGATTATATCTACCATAGAAGAAATAAGAGTACCAGCTAATTTGATTGATTTGGAATTAACAGAGCGAATTGCCATGGTAGATGAAAAAGAAACTTTATTGAAGTTAAAAGCATTAAAATCATATGGTGTACATTTATCAATTGATGATTTTGGTACAGGATATTCTTCATTAGCATATCTACCTTTATATCCAATTGATACTTTGAAAATTCCAAGAGAATTTGTGAATAGGATTGGAACTTCGAATGATGGAGATGAAATTATACAAACTATTATTTCGCTAGCTCATACTTTAAATATGAAAGTGATTGCGGAAGGAGTAGAAACGAAGAAACAATTAACAGTGTTACAACAAAATGCATGCTATTTAATTCAAGGCTATTATTACAGTAAACCTGTAAATGAAGATGAGTTTCTCAAGTTTTTAAGCAGGGAATAAGTGAGAACTATGTACTTGTGAAGTAAAGGGAAAAGAAGTTCTACCTATATTAAGTAGAACTTCTTTTTTAGTTAACTAGCAGTTAGGTTTCCAAAATATTTTGCATTAAGATGTATCATTACTCAAGCTGTTATCTTGTTCTTAAGTGATTCCTTTTTCATGACTTGTCTTCTCGTCAAGAAATTTGAAGGGATCGTATTAAAGGTGCAGGTCATACTGTCTAAAGTCATTTTATTATTTATCGTTTATTACATTTGAAATAACTTTTAATGTGTATATAAGCACGTGATAAGTAAATTAAATAAACAAAAGGCCCTGTAAAAAATACAGGGCCGGATACAGGGTTAAGGGAACGCATAGTTTCTTATTAATATATTAGCATAAACTTTTCATGTAGCTACATAAGAGTTTTGACAACTTTAAGAACAAAATAGAGTGTTTGTAAGAATAAATACACTAATTTAAATTAGAATTGTGATTTAAATTAGTGTGGTTATAATGTGAAAAAACAGATGAGTATTTTAATCATAATAACTTTTAGGAATGTATATGTAAGAAATATTTTTTGATTAGATTAAAAGTGAACTCTGACAATTTATTATATGTTATACCCAAATAACTTTAAGTTTTCTCCAGAGTCTGAAATTATCTCTTCGAACTGAAATCCTACTTTTTCTAAAAGATTTCCTGAATTGATGTTATCAATAGTAGTAATTGCTACAATTCGTTTCAGCGCGAGCTTTTGTACACCGTAGTCGATTACAGCAGAAGCTGATTCAAAGCCATACCCCTTCGAACGGAATTTCTCTAAAAAGGCAAAACCGATATCGACATCTTCTAATGAATCTCTTTTAATAAGTCCGCACATACCAAGTGGAGTGAAATCTTCTTTTCGTTCAACTAAGTAAAGACCAAATCCCATTTTATTATACATATCAACTGGTCCGTTTAAGATGTATTTTTTTGCATCTTCTAAGTTTTTAATCCTTTTATCACCAATAAACTGAATCCAGGCAGGATCGTTTACTAATTCAAGAATAAATGGAGCGTCTTTTATATGAAACCAGCGAAGAACGAGTCGTTCAGTTTCAAGAACTATCAAGCTATTGCACCACCTTTAACATTTATAATAATTAGTATGGAGTGTGTAATACGAAATCGCAACATATTTTAAAATAGTCCTGCTTGTTCACATAAAGTTCGTTTGTTTTGTATAAAGGGATATCCTATAATTAAAATTGATTGTAAAGAGTGAGATGCTTATACAATGACTCCTAGGTGACTAGGAGTTTTTACTATATAACTATCATTATTACTAAATATGGCACACTACACATTCTACTCAAGGAGGTACATAATGAAGAAATTATATAATGCATCGTTTACGTATTTGATTATCGGTTTATTATCAGGAATTTTCGCCAGGGAGTATGGAAAGTATAAGGGGATTTTAGGTTCTACTTTGTTAAATTTATTGCATACACATACACTTGTACTTGGCTTTTTCTTCTTTTTAATTGCTTTAGGATTAGCAAAAGTATTCGCGTTTCATGAAGCGAAAAGTTTTAATAAGTGGTTTATTTTACATAACATTGCATTAACTTTAATGTTAGGTTCATTAGCAGCGAGAGGGCTTCTTCAGCTAAATGGAGCGGACTTTAAAGGGTTAACTTATATTGTAGGATTTTCCCATTCGTTAATGGCAGTTACTTTAGTTTGGTTCATGTTGTTAATAAAGAAGTCATTTAAAATATAGTTTTATAGAAAAGAACTTGCAATATTTATTGCAAGTTCTTTTTGTTTATTCGACGGTAGGAAACGAATTTCATATGTATAAAACTTGAATTATTTAATTTTTCGGATTATTATGTATAAAATAGTTAACATATTTTGTAATTCAAATTTATATAAAGTAGGAGAGTGTACGATGGAAATAACGGTAGAGCGTTTAGTAAATGAATTAAAGGGTGTACTTCCCGAAGATCGAGTAGTTGTAAATACGACAGTAAGAGAGTTACATAGTAAAGATGAATCTTATCATACTAGTAGTTTACCTGATGTAGTTGTTTTTCCGAAAACGACTGAAGAGGTTAGTAGAATAATGAAAGTAGCGAGTGAGCATAAAAAACCTGTCGTTCCTTTTGGGGTAGGTTCTAGTTTAGAAGGACATGTTATCCCATATGAAAAAGGAATTACAGTGGACTTTTCGCTTATGAATAAAATACTCGAAGTAAGAGAGAAAGATTTTCTTGTGAGAGTACAGCCAGGAGTGACTCGTTCTCAGCTTAATAAAGAATTGAAGAAATACGGTTTGTTTTTTAGTGTAGATCCAGGTGCAGATGCAACGTTAGGTGGAATGGCAGCCACAAATGCGAGCGGAACGACAGCAGTTAAGTATGGTGTAATGCGTGATCAAGTTCGTGATTTAGAAGTCGTTCTTGCTGATGGGGAAGTAATACATACTGGAAATTTAGCAGCGAAGTCATCATCAGGTTACCATTTAAATGGTGTTTTCGTAGGATCAGAAGGTACGCTTGGATGCTTTACAGAGTTAACATTAAAAGTATACGGCATACCAGAACATGTTATGGCTGCGAGAGCATCGTTTCCAACTATAAATAATGCAGTAGAAGCTGTTATTAATATACTACAAGCGGGTATTCCAATTGCAAGAATTGAACTTGTAGATGAATTGTCTATGAAACAAGTAAATCATTATAATGAAACAAGTTACAGAGAAGAACCTACACTGTTTTTAGAGTTTCACGGTAATGAAGCAGGGCTAAAGCAAGATATTGAATTCACGAAGGAAATTGTTTTTGATCATAAATGTAAAGAAGTTGCTTTTGAAACGGAAACTGCGGCGAGAAATAAATTATGGGATGCGCGGCATAATCTAGCATACTCTTACGTTCATAGCTATCCTGGCAAAAAGCTTATGAGTACAGACGTATGTGTACCCATTTCAGAATTAGCTGGCGCAATCCAACATGCGAAAGAGACGTTAGATAAAGTAGGTCTTGTCGGTGGTATTCTTGGTCATGTAGGAGACGGAAATTTCCACGTGCTCTTAATGGTTGATCCAAACGATAAAGAAGAAGTGGAAAAGGCGGACGAAATAAATGAAAGTATCGTTTTATATGCTCTTAAACGAGGTGGAACGTGTACGGGAGAACATGGCGTTGGAATCGGAAAACGAAAGTATCAAGAAGAAGAACATGGGGCGGCATTACTCGTAATGGAAAAAATAAAGAAAGCTCTTGACCCGCAAAATATTTTGAATCCGAATAAAGTTTTTCAGTTGAAGGATAGGGGATGATGGGGTGAAAGTACTAGAAGCGATAAGTAATATAGCTGGAAAATATTTTGCATTTTGGGTTATTTGTATGGCAGCTATTGCATATTTCATTCCTGGACCATTTCTTGGGTTAACTAGTTACATAACAATTTTACTCGGGGTTGTAATGTTTGGGATGGGATTAACATTAAAGGCTATTGATTTTAAGATCATTGCTACAAAACCATTGCCAGTTATTATCGGTGTATGTGCTCAGTTTCTTATTATGCCACTTGTCGCATACGTACTAGCCTACGTTATGAAGTTACCAGCCGAATTAGCAGCTGGATTAGTGTTGCTCGGTTCAGTACCGGGTGGCACTGCATCAAATGTTATGGTTTATTTAGCAAAAGGGAACTTAGCGTTGTCTATTGCAATGACTTCATTATCAACGTTACTAGCACCAATTGCTACACCTCTTATTTTATTATTACTTGCGGGACAATGGATGCCAGTAAATGCTATGTCTATGTTTCTTTCTATCGTACAAGTCATTATCCTACCTATTATTTTAGGATTAGTAGTGAAGAAGTTTTTCCCTAAAACTGTTACGAAAGGAATGACTGTTATTCCTTTAATATCAGTTGTAGCAATTATCATTATTGTTTCTGCAGTTGTTTCAGCGAATGTAAGTAGCATTACTTCTTCAGGCCTGCTTATCTTTATTGCAGTGATGCTTCATAATGCATTTGGTTTTTTACTCGGATATATAACAGCGTTCGTACTTGGACTAGACGAAGGAACAAGAAGGGCTATTTCAATAGAAGTAGGAATGCAAAATTCAGGCTTAGGTGTTGCGCTGGCAACAGCACATTTTGGACCAGCAGCTGCACTTCCAAGTGTATTAGCAGCAGTATGGCATAATATTGCAGGGCCGATATTAGCAACCATCTGGTCAAAAAATGAAAAGAATACTTTCAGTGATGAAAATTTATCGGTAAATATAGAAAAATAGGAACGATAAAGAATGCAAAAACGTATTGTACATTTTGAAGGGCTGGTTGTTTTCGTAGCCACAATTTATGCGTATTCAATATATGAATTTAGTTGGATTATATTTTTGGTATTCCTTTTAGCCCCGGATGTATCCATGTTAGCGTATGGTATAAATAATCGTGTTGGTGCTAAAGTTTATAATATATGTCACACATATATTATATCTATATTAATAGCTATCATAGGTGTCTATTTTAAGATAGATACCGTTATAATGATTGGGTTAATATGGACAGCACATATTGGGATGGATCGAATGTTTGGATATGGATTGAAATATGAGACGGATTTTAAAGATACTCATATTCAAAGGTTATAAAAGAGGGGTGTAATGTGAACAAATAATTAATTGAGGAATTGAATTTCAAACAATTGTTGAGAAATATATATAAATATGGATATAGATAATTGAATTGTGTTACTTTTAGAATACTTAAATAGATGAGGAGGGGTTTCAATGAATATACAAATCTCGGGCAATAAATTAATTACTAAGATGCTGAATGATTGGTACCAAAACATCAGAGCACAACGAGTAAGTGAAGCCAATAAATTAAAGGAAGAGATTGATAAAAAGCTACATATTATCGAAGGAGATATAAATGTTTTATTTCACTATTATCTTTTAGATTTTCGATATAAAGTGCTAATTGATGGTATAGGCATTTCAAAAAATTCTTTTGATAAACTAGATTCGCTGCCTAAACCGAATGATGAATTTTTAGAATATTATTATTATTTTTTCAAATCTATACATTCTACAATTCTCTCAAATTATAGTGAAGCGAGTAACTATTTTGATAAAGCGGAAAGTTTACTAAAGAATATTCCAGATGAAGTTGAACAAGCAGAGTTTAACTACAGAGTTTCTACATTAAAATATCAAATGTATCAAGCGTATTCAGCTATTGAATATGCTTCGAAAGCAAGGGATATCTTTGCAAAACATGCAGGGCATGAAATGAATGTAGCACTATGTGAAAATGTTTTGGGGTTATCTTTTTCAAAATTAAAACAGCATGAAAGAGCAGAGGAGTATATTGTTTCAGCGTTAAATACTTTGCAAAAAAATGATGCTGAAACACTAGTTTTAAGAATAAGACATAATTTAGGATTATTGTATGCAAGTCAAAACCTTTCGGTCTTGGCTATTAGACACTTATCAGAGGTTTCTAAAAAAATGCCGAATCATTATAAAGCTATTTTTATAGAGGCAGGAGAATATTATAAAATAGGAGAAATAGAAAAGGCAAAAGAATTAATTGAAATTGGATTGGAAGTTTGCAAAGAATTAAAAAATGATGAATATAAGTATCATTTTTTAATTCTAAATGAATTTTGTCAATGTTTGAAAGCAGAAAACGTAGAAAAAATTATGCTCGAAAGTTTTTCTTACTTTGAAAGAGAAAATTTAACCGAATATATCTGCGAATATGCTGAAAAGCTGGCGATAGAGTTTCATAAAGAAGGCAATATAGAACAGGCTGAAAAGTATTTTTATAAGGCTTATGAAACGAGAAAAAGAATATTTGACAAAGGAGCGTTGAAATAATGAGAAAAATTGGATTAACTATTATGGGGTTAACGGCTGCTGGTGTTGTATTTTTGAGTATTGGTGGCATTTTAGCTGAACCAAAACAAGCGACACAAGAAAATTTTTCGGTATTAAATTTTGATACTAAACAATATGCTGCTCATGGAGATACGCCTGCACCTGCAAAACCAGATTTTTTAGTAGTAGAACGTGGATAAATATAGAATGAAGTACTTTTGATTTGAAGTCGGCATTTTTAGTTGATTTTAAAAATGGACATTAAATAAGTTAACTTAAAAGGTGTTTTCAATATTGAAAACACCTTTTAAGTTTGTTGTTAACAGTTAATATAACTAGAAACATTCTTTAAATTGCAATCAAGTCCCACAAAAAGTACGATAAGGACGATTCGTCGGTGCAGGCGGAACGCAGTATTCTTCTTGATCTGTAGAATACGCATAAGGGTTTGATAAGGCTTCAAGAAGTTTCTCCATTACACTATAGTCGTCATTTGTAACAGCTGCTTCTAGTGCTTCTTCTATACGGTGGTTCCTAGGGATGATTGATGGGTTATTATTTTTCATCATTTCGTAGGCGTTTTCTTTCGATTCTTCTTGTTTTTCTAATCGAGATTGCCATAGTTTGTACCATTCGTTAAATTCAGGACTTTCAAATAGAGCTGTATTTTCGAGCGTATTAAGAGTTAATGAACGGAATGTATTTGTATAATCGGCTTTATGTTTCTCCATCATTTTTAAAAGTTGCTCAATAAGTGATTGATCTTGTTCCTCGTTGCTAAATAGTCCTAATTTTTTTTTCATTCCAAGGAACCACTGGTTTTCATATTGTACGCCAAATTTTGAAATTTCGTCTTGAGCAATTTTTAATGCTTCTTCTTCATCTTCATGTAGGATCGGTATTAAAGATTCAGCTAGTCGCGCGAGGTCCCATGCGGCCATATACGGCTGATTCCCATATGCGTAGCGACCTTGTGTATCAATAGAGCTAAATACAGTTCCTTGGTCATAATTGTCCATAAATGCACAAGGGCCGTAATCAATTGTTTCTCCACTGATTGTTATATTGTCAGTGTTCATTACGCCGTGAATAAATCCAACAAGTTGCCATTTAGCGATGAGACTCGCTTGTTTTTTTATGACTTCTTGTAGTAATGCAGTATATCGATTTTCATGTGCTTCAATTTCTGGATAATGCCTTTTTATCGTATAGTCAGCTAGCGATTTAAGGTCATCGATGGAACCTTGAGCAGCAGCATATTGAAATGTGCCGACACGTATATGACTGCTAGCGACTCTAGTTAAAATTGCTCCAGGTAACTTTGTTTCCCGATATGTTGGCTCGCCTGTTGTGACAACTGCTAAACTGCGAGTAGTTGGAATATCAAGTGCATACATTGCTTCACTAATAATATACTCACGTAGCATCGGACCGAGTGCAGCGCGACCATCACCACGGCGTGAATACGGAGTAGGGCCAGAACCTTTCAGTTGAATGTCAAAACGTTTACCTGAAGGAGTAATTTGTTCACCTATTAAAAGCGCACGACCGTCGCCTAACATATTAAAATGTCCGAATTGATGACCGGCATACGCTTGTGCTAAGGGGTGAGATCCTTCTGGGAGTGCATTACCAGCGAAAATAGCAATTTCAACTTCTTTTTTCAATTCTTCAGGATTAAAGCCAAGAGATATTGCGAGTGAATGATTTAGTTTAACTAGCTCCGGTGAACTTACGGGAGTAGGGGGGATTTCTGTATAAAATGATTGTGGTAAAGTTGTATAACTATGATCTAAATTCCAACCAGCTTCATTATTTTTAGTCATTTTATCTCCTCCTTGTTTATTTTTTTATAATGTATTTGTACGTATGTATTCTTTGTAAAATTAGCTAAAAGTATAATATGATATTTCCCCTTGCAATCTATTGTAAGGACTTCACTGCACTATGTCTATTTAACAGTAAATATAAAAACTCCATTTTTTTAATGGAGTTTTTATGATTACTTAATTTTTACAATTATTTTTCCTTTTGCTCTTCCAGCCTCTGAATATTCCATTGCTTTTTGAGCATCTTCAAAAGGGAAAACTCGATCGATTACCGGTTTGATTTCACCAGCTTCAATATATTTTGCGATAGTACGTAATTGATCTCCGCTTGGCTTCATAAATAAAAATGAATATTGCGCATTATGCTTCTTTTCAAGTGCAGTAAGTTTTCTACTTGCTAATGAAAATAAGAGCGTTTTAAAAAATCCGGAACCAAATTCTTTACCGAAACGAGCATTTGGCATTCCTGAAACGGAAACAATGTTGCCGCCGCTTTTTATAATATCAAATGATTTTTCAAGTGTTGTACCGCCGATTGTATCAAATACTGCATCATAATCTTTTAGTATTTCTTCAAATTTTTCTGTTTTGTAATTAATAATCTCATCTGCGCCAAGAGACTTTACTAAATCGGAACCAGCTTCACTAGCAGTTGTTGTAACGGTAGCGCCCATTATTTTTGCTAACTGAATTGCGAAAGTACCAACACCACCAGACCCAGCGTGAATTAATATTTTTTGTCCTTTTTGTAAATGCATAATGTCATGTAGTGCTTGATAGGATGTTAAGCCAACGAGTGGAATCGACGCCGCTTCCTCGAAACTTAAATTTTTTGGTTTTAAAGCTATATCATCTTCATGAATGGCTATATATTCCGCGAAAGTACCGATCTTATTTTTTCTTGGACGTGCATATATTTCATCGCCGACTTTAAAACGAGTCACTTTTGATCCAACCTTTACAATAACACCGGAAAAATCATTACCAAGGATTAGGGGCATTTCATATTTAAGTAACATCTTTACTTTTCCATCGCGTATTTTAAAGTCAATGGGGTTAATACTAGCTGCATGAATTTCTGCGAGCACTTCATACTCGTTTATTTCAGGAGTAGGTACCTCTGCCATACGCATTGGAACTTTCCCGTACTTATCAATTATCATTGCTTTCATTTCTTATACCTCCAAATTTCAATAAAGTGAAACTTTAATCAGTGGGGGGGGTTCTTCATCCCCCACTGATTATTAGTTGAACCAATCGGACTTTTATGGGCAGTTGATCCCCCACCTAACTTCTTTGCTTTCACTGAATTTTGAGGCGGGGGTCTTACTGCCCATTAAAGCGGGATAAAAGTTGTGCAATAGCTTTTCAATATCTAATACAAGATTTTTTAATAAGCCTAATTTTGTACGTATATCAATATAATAAAAGTTTTTTGTACCTTCTTTTCGCATTAAAATAATACCGGCTTCTCGTAAAATCCTTAGGTGATGTGATACCGCTGGACGAGAAAGGTGTGTTTGTTTCGTAATTTCTCCTACACGTAATCCAGTTTGACATTCCGTTTCCATGAGAACTAACAAAATAGCTTGACGTGTTTCATCGCCAATTGCCAATAATACTTTTTGGGAATCAATAAAATCTTTTTTTATAACATTTAATTGTTCTTGTTTATTCATTTCAATCACTTTACCTCCAAAAAATTAGTCGAAAGGTTTAAGATGATGAACCATTACATCAATACGGTAATGCTACATGATTGTTGAATGAGCTGCAATATTGGGAAAGAAAATCGAGACGAATGAAATTTTATGAGTTGAAAATGGTAGGGGATAGAAAAGACTTTAATAATACGTTGTTTACAGATGAGAAAGGATAAGGATTTTAAAAGAATAAGCGGTCGTACCCTGAATAACTTATAGGGTTACGGCCGCTTATCATGTTTTTATTATGTTGGTGTCTACTAAAGTGAGTTGTTTCATTTTACTCTTTCATACATGCATAATTCAAGCAGATTATAGATGTATGTATGAAAGAGTAAAAGTAATTTGGGGCGTAATCTATCTATATGATAATTCAAAATGAGATATAAGTCTATATCTTTGTTGTTTTTTTGATTATATTTATATCACTGAGCTCAGAACAATGATGGGAGGATAAATATATGAAATCGAATTACGTACCAGTTTTAATTATTGGAGGAGGATTATCAGGGTTAGCATCTGCGCTATTCCTTGCAAAACATAACGTTGATTATTTATTGGTTGAAAGGCACCCGTCTACTGCAATTCATCCAAAAGCAGGTGGAATCACTTTTCGTACGATGGAGTTATTTCGAGAATTAGGTTTAGAACAAAGAATTAGATTGGCGGGTAAAGCATTAGAAAATTGCCGAGGAAGAATAGCAGTTCATACGATAGCTGAGGCGAATAAGGAAGAATTGGCAAAAATGCGGGCGACTCAGTATGGAAATGATGAGAAGTTACTTCAAAAAATAGAAGAGATTAGTCCATCAAAACAAACGGCTTGTTATCAAATTATTTTAGAAGAGATGATGTTACAAGAAGCGAGGTCATTAGATGGAGAATTATCTTTTTATCATGAATTGGTTTCTTATGAACAAAATGAGCACGGAGTAATCGCAACGATTCGGAATCGTGAAACGGAAGAAGAAAGTATTATTCATTGTGACTATGTAATTGCAGCAGATGGGGCAAAAAGTAAAATACGTGAGCAACTAGGGATAAGTACTGAGGGACGAGGTACAATCGGTGGCTATTATATGAATATTTATTTTGAAGCGGATTTAAGTGAGTTTATACAAGGAGATGCATTTGGTTTTACTATGGTACTTCATCCCGAAGTACTTGGTGCGCTTATACCAGTTGATAACGAAAGAAGATGGATTTACCATGTATCCTACGATCCATTAAAAGGAGAGCGACCAGAGGATTTCACTATAGAACGTTGTAAACAAATTATTCAAACAGCAATTGGAAGCACAAATGTTGAGCCAGAAATAGTAAGTGTTTTACCGTGGGAAGCGACTGAAAGTACTGCTACAAAATTTCAAGATAATCGCATTTTTTTAGTTGGCGATTCTGCACATATTATGCCGCCAACTGGAGGGTTTGGTTCAAATACAGGGATACAAGATGCGCACAATCTAGCTTGGAAATTAGCGGCTGTTATAAAAGGGAAGGCAAATCCAAAATTGTTAGAAACATATTATGAAGAGAGGTATCCTGTTGCAAAATTAACGACGGAGTATGTGAGTAGTTTATTGTTCCGTGCTGCAAGTAGAGAGGAAGGCAGTTTGAATAATATGGATGGATTAGCTGTAACTGTTGGGTATCACTATTGTTCAGAGGCGATAGTAGATGACTCAGCTACTCCACATAGAATGGATATCGTAGAGTTGAACGGAAGACCTGGAACGCGAGCACCACACTTTTGTGGAACGTATGATGGAAAAGAAATTTCTATACTTGATTTATTAGGAAATGATTTTGTGTTACTTATTGGAGCAGAAAATCACGCTTGGGCCGAGTGTGCACAAGATGTTTCATCTGAATTAGGAATAAATATAAAAGTGTATCGAGTAGGTTTAACTGGAGACTTTATTGCTCAAGAAAATGTTTTTCGTGAATTATATGGGATAGAGAATGAAGGAGTTGTACTAATTAGACCAGATGGATTTATTGGATGGCGTTCGGAAAAAGCGGTGGTAAATCCAGCTGTAATGCTGGAGGAGGTAATGAATAAATTATTATGTGATTTTAAGTAACTGCGGAAGTATTGTCTTATATGCTTCATTTTACTGAAAAAATAATATTCACAAATTTTAATAGGTTTGGTATGATTAATTTCGACAAGTTAATCGAGGCCGGAGATATTTGAGATAAGCCATAAATTTATTTAGGGATACAATAGTGTCCTCTAAATAATTTATGGCTTTTTTTTATTGGTGAACTGTAATCAATAGGAAGTTCCATGTGAATAGGAGGGATATAGAAAATAAATAGTATAGTAATAACATAGGGGAATTGTATTTGTAAGATTGGAATTTTCATATAAGCTTATAAAAATAATGAAAGTATATCTTCTATTTTGTGTAAATCTCATTAACTTGTTGAAATTTGCAACGTAGGAAGGGTTAGAAGGATGAGAAAAATTATTAGCGCGTTCGTTATTTTCTTTATGACGGGAAGTATCTTTGCTGGGGGAGCTGTTCATGCAAAAGCGGAAGGGAAGCATGAATGGAATACGAATAAATTTTTAAACATTGCACATCGTGGAGCAAGTGGACATGCACCTGAGCATACTTTTGCTTCTTATGATCTTGTGAAAAAAATGAAAGCGGATTATTTGGAATTAGATATTCAGTTAACTAAGGACGGCCAGTTGATTGCAATGCATGATACAGCAGTTGACCGCACTACAAATGGTACAGGTGAAGTACGAGATAAAACATTAAGTGAAATAAAGAGCTTAGATGCAGGATCTTGGTTCAATAAAGCTTATCCAGAAAAGGCTAAGCAAGAGTATGTTGGTCAAAAAGTTCCGACTCTTGAAGAAATCTTCCAAAAGTATGGAAGAAGCATGAAGTATTACATTGAAACAAAATCACCAGATGTGTATCCAGGAATGGAAGAGAAGTTATTAGCTTTATTAAAAAAATATAATTTAGTAGGTCAAAACATGTCTTCTAGCCGTGTTATGATTCAATCATTTAGTAAAGATAGTTTAACAAAGATTCATAGTATGAATAAAAATATTCCGTTAGTTCAACTGCTTTGGTATTATCCAAATGAAAACAATGAGATTGTTGAATGGTCTGGCATTACACATGAACCGAAAAGTGTAACAAATGAAGATTTTCAAGAAATCAAAAAGTATGCAGTTGGTATTGGTCCAAACTTACGTAATGATGACGGAGAACTAATTATTGATGAGTCATATATGAAAATGGCTAGGAAAAATGGACTGTTAATTCACCCTTATACAATAAATGAGAAACCAGATATGAGATTGTTAATTAAATGGGGTGCTACAGGAATGTTTACAAATTATCCTGATCGATTACATAGTGTACTAAAAGAAAAATAAGTGAGATAGGATAAAAGGTATACCGACGTTTTGGTATACCTTTTTCTATTATGCTAGATTATAGTAGTAGGATACATATTCTTCTAAACCTTGAACTTCTTTTTCAGGTGGCTCAATGCCACCTTTTCTACCGTAGCAAATATTTCTCAAGTATTCTCCGAAAATCATAGAGCGACTCTTTTCATTTTCCATCCAATTATATCTATTAATGATAAACTCACCATCGAAACTTGTATCAAATGTATATGGTATACAAGTAATAGTATTAGGTAGGTGTTTTTTTAATACTCTATATTGCCGACCAGCACCTAAACTTTTGCATACAAATAGTAGCCGATTAATTTTTGTGAAATCAAAAATCTTTTTCGCTTCAATTATATTAGCGATAGAATGGAGGGAGTTTGTCTCGAATAGGATAGCGTCTTTTGGTACGCCATGTTCAATTAATTTATGTACAATTACTTCTGCTTCAGACAAATCCCCGTAATTCCAGCTCGGATGTTTCATGCCATGCAAACTAGTACCGCCTGTAACGATAATTTTATTTCCTAAACCTTGTCGATAACCTTCTAGAGGAGCTTGCCAATTGCCAGGATGAGAACCGCCGAAAACGAAAATGGCATCACATTTTTGTGGTTTTATTTCTTTTAGAAAAGTGATTTCTGTAATTTGATCGATTTGTTCTTTCGTAAGAGTAGGGACATCAGGATATTTAGGGATTACCATTTGAAAACCTCCTATATAGTAAAATGATAAATTCATTATATAGCGCTTTTGTTAGGTGAAAAAAGGGAAGCTTTTCATTTGAAAGTTCCCCTTTTAAGATAATTCTCCAACAAACCAAATCTCTTTTTCATCGATTGTATCCTCATTATAAATGACTTCTTGAAAGTGCAATGTTTGGACAGTAGGACAAATTGAAATTCCCCATGTCTTCCAAAAATCAGATTCATTTGAAAGAGGAATCCATTTTTGAAATTCACTATTTCTATTAAAGAAATTATGAAAGTACCCCTCATTTTTAAATATAATAATTTGCGAATCCCACAAACTTTCTATAGAAATCAAAACAACAACTCGATATGTACGTGTATCGCTCGGTTTTATTTTTATTAAATGGTTTGCTTGATTTAATAAGGTTTGTATACACGATCGTTTTACTTTTCTAGGTGTTTTATACGAATCGATAAAAGCATGGGAAACTGGTAAAGGCATATAACAATATTCATCGTTATAGAAAGCAGAAGGGAACGTTTTTGTATGTTCTTCAATTCGCTTTATCATCGTGTTTGTTTTACGCTTCATCCCACGTATTTTCTTTTCACGCATTGTTAAATCATCTCCATAAATTTTTGTAATGCAGCTGAGTGATATATATCTTTTCTAGTAATAAAAGTAGTAGGAACCTTTTTGAATCTATTTGGTAAAGGGTTGAATGATAAGTTATGTGCATGACCATTTAAAATAGATTTCATCATAATTGCTACGCCCATATTTGATTTTACACAGGCGAGTATTGCTTCAATTGTTCCGAACTCTAATATTCGTTTAGGCGAGATGCCTTCTTCTTGAAGCCAGTCTTCTAATAAACTTCTATAATAGCAACCTTGACTAAAAGCGAGTAAATTCATATCTTCTATGTCTGTAAGAGAGGGTAAAGGTTTTTTACTAATGAGAACTAATTCTTCTTCACGAAATACACTTGTATGAAGTTCAGCGTGCTGAGTAGAGCCAGCTATAAACGCTCCGTCTAGTTTTCTTTCTAACACTAGCCTGATTAGTTGTTCGGTCGTATTTGTTTCTAAAATCAATTCGACTTTTGGGTGTTTCTCATAGTAGGCCGTTAATATAGAGGGAAGCCTTACCGCAGTTGTAGATTCTGTACATCCGATTTTCAACGTGCCCTTTGGCTCAGTTCCATTACTTTGAACCGCTTTTATAGATTGATCCATTAAGTGGATAATTTGTTTAGCGTATGTTAATAAAATCTCACCGTTAGAAGTTAAAGTTACACCTTTTCCGTTACGGTAAAATAAAGGCACACCTAATTCATTTTCTAGTTGTTTCATACGCATTGTTACGCCTGATTGTACATAGTTCAAATTTTTAGCTGCGTGAGAAATATTATTTTCCTTCGCAACTTCGTAAAATACAGTTAAATCTTTTATGTCCACGTATCATCCCTCCGAAAAGGTATCAATTTTTTTGATGGATTATATGATGAATATTTATTTTATATGATATCAGAACTTTCATACAATGGAAGGGGGTGGAGGGATGATTATGTTAATCGAAGAAAGGATGAAAAGTACTTATAAGTGGATGATGTTAATTGTTGCGACGATTGCTCAAACAACAGCGACGCTTATAACGTATGGTGTTGGAGTTTTGGCGTTATTTTGGAAAGAAGAATATACGCTTACGAATATGGAGAGTGGATTGTTAGTAAGTTTTGTAAATGTTGGACCATTATTTTGTATGCTTTTTGTTGGGCGGCTACTTGATCAATATGATGAAAAGTTGTTAATTTCTATAAGTTCATTTTTGCTAGGAGGTTCGCTTTTACTAACTAATATAGTAAATGGATTTAATGGACTGTTATTTGTACTTTTATTAGTAGGAATGTTTTATAGTGTTTCCCAGCCAGGAGGAAGTAAAGTGATTTTAAAATGGTTTCCAAAAGAAAATCGTGGATTAGCGATGGGAATAAGGCAAGCTGGTATACCGATTGGTGGCGCGTTAGCGGGAGTTTTAATCCCGTTTCTTACAATACAATATAATGTGACTTATGCGATAAATAGTATGGCATGCATTTGTATAATTGGAGGTTTATTATTTTTTATGTTTTATAAAGAGCCATATGTCCAAGAGGATGTAAGGAAAGAATATATTAAAAATTCTTTATGGATGCAGCTAAAAGTAGTGATATGTAAAAAAGAGTTGTATCCAATTTATATAACAGGTATTTGCATGATTTCATTACAAATGGTGTTAGTTGGACACTTTATGAAATTTTTAGTAAGGGAACAATCCATTACATCTATTGTAGCCGGAACAGTATTTTCAGTTATGTTCTTTTCTGGAATGATTGGCCGTGTTGCATTAGCAGCTATTAGTGATGTGTTTTATAAGGGGAATCGGCGCATACCTTTATTTATAACTGTCTGTGCTTCTATCGGTTTGATTCTATTGTTAGTAATGAGCATACATACAGTAACGAGTGGAGTATTGTATGGTGTCAGCGCATTGTTAGGCTTCTTTTCAATTGGTTGGTTTAGTCTTTTTATCGTCGAAGTTGCTGAATTGGCAAGTGAAGAATCTGTTGGAATAACAGTTAGTTTGGCGCTGACATTCAATCAAATTGCTATTATTGTTGCACCTGTTTTATTTGGGTATATTGTCGATGAGAAAGGGTATACGTGTGCGTGGTTGTGTATAGTGGTATTACTAAGTATTTCGGCAGTGAGTTTATATAGTAAAAGCAAAAAATAAAAGAAAGTTAGTAATGTAAATTTTATATGAAGAAATTCTAAAGAAATGCCGAATGTGCGACATTTCTATTTTATATGTTGTATAATCAAAAAATAAATGAGATTCGTTTTCAATGACGTTCATTACCTCTTTTGAAATTACCTGTTACTTTAGCCATAATGAGTTGTTTTTCTGTATCGTTATGTTATGTGCATGATTTATTTTGTTTAAAAATTTTTCAGCATCATTTCCTTTTAATATTTTAATTTATTTTCCGTAATATTCAATTAAAACTATGTTATTTTTTGTTACTCTGTAATGGAACATCATATCATTTAAACGATTGTGTTTATCGGTATTTTTCATCGTAACAACTCCATTTCTTATTATGTGTAACAAATGTTACATAAGCTGTTGAAATTATAGTAGGGTGTATCCGATTGTAAGGTGGAAATTTTGCAAGAAAGAAATACAATAGAGAGTAGCCAAAAACTGAATATGAGAAAAAGGAATCTAGTTTAAATAGGTGAATAATAGATAGATAATATTATGAAATATTTGAAAATTAAAAGATATAGAATAGAATGGATGCATGTTAAGTGAAACTAGATAAAAGAGGGTTCCTATTATGCTAAAGAAATGGTTAATTGTTTTCTTTATTTTTGCTATTTTTTGTGGGAGTGTCGTTACACTAATACATGCAAATAAAGGTAAGAAATATGATATAAAGGCATTTTCTAATGTAAATAGTAAGAAAAAGGGCGATATGCAAGAAGTTGATGCGAATGAGAAAAAGCGCTATGAAGTTGCAGCTGGAAAACTAGATCAATATTTAAAAGATAAAGGATTTAATGGGAGTGTTCTTGTAGCTAGTAAAGATCATGTAATTTTACGCAAAGGTTATGGGTATGCGAATGTGAAAGATAAAGTAGTAACAACGCCAAGAACGAAATATCGCATTGGTTCTATTACGAAAACAGTCGTTGCAATATCTATTATGCAGCTAAAAGAAAAAGGGAAATTAAATATTGAAGACAATGTAAATAAGTATATTCCATCATTTCCGGCAGATAAAAACATTACGTTACGAAATTTGTTAACCCATACGTCTGGGTTGCCAGATCAGGGACAAGGTAGGGTTGATGCGGCGTCACGATTAAAGTTAGTAACGTGGATTGGTGCACAAAAATTGCAATTTCCTGCAGGGACTGGTTGGAAATATACAGATTATAATTATATGGTGCTTGCGTATATTGTAGAAAAGATATCGAATAAACCGCTTGCTGAATATGTGAAAGAAAATATTTTTACGCCTGTTGAAATGCATGAATCTGGAATGGGTGCAACTCTCCCTGAAGATATTTTTTTAGCAGAAGGTTATACGAAAAAAGATAACGAGTTAATAGCTGCGCCTCGGTTAAAAATGAATTGGCTGTATGGGTGTGGTGAAATGTATACGACTATTGAAGATATGAAAAGATTAGATGAGGCTATTATGGATGGAAAGTTGATTTCTAAACAAAGTGTATCAGATATGTTTACTGCATCATCTGTAAGAAAATATGGGTTTAGTTTCTATACTAATCCAGATTATTATCATAATCATGGTGTATTAGCTGGTTGGAATACATTTAATAATTTTAACCGGGATAAACGAACGTTTGTAATATTATTCTCTAACGTACAAAATGGTATGAATGATTCGTTTAATCAGGAGTTTAGGAAAATGGCGAATGATTTAATAGAAGGAAAATAATAATTTTAAAAGTCGGTATTGATATGTAATTATCAATACCGATTTTTTTTATTTAGTCATGTTCTGTTTGCTGACTAAGTAGGTGAGAAAGGTGGTTGATATTTGAATAAATCTATATAGGTAGTTAAATGATATGAATGTAAAGGATAATTGGTAATTTTTACATTGATGAAAAAGCTTGAGCTTCACACTATGTGAAGCTTTACATTATTGGAGGTAAGAACAGGAGGATGAAAAGGTGAAAAAAGTAGTAAAGTTTTGTTTAATAGCTGCATTATCTACAACGATTATTAGTGGTTGTTCTTTTGAAGGTGGTAAAGAAAATGTAAAAGGGAAAGAGAATGGAAAAGTAGAGGTACAGAAAAAAGTTGGGAAATATACGATGCCAGATGAAAAAGATAAGCATGAAGGTACATGGTTGCAATGGCCTCATGAATACACATATGGTCAAGAATATAAGCAGGAAGTTGAACCGATTTGGGTTAAGATGGCAAGCGCTTTAACTGAGGGTGAAAAAGTTCATATTGTTGCATACGATGAGGAAGAGAAAGAGCGCATCAATAATCTTTTAATAGATAAAGGACTGAATATGGATAAAATTGATTTCTTTATCGCTCCTACTGATGATGTATGGGCAAGAGATAGTGGACCGATTTTTGTTTATGACAATAATAAAAATCTCAAAATATTAGATCCAGCATTTAATGGTTGGGGAAAGAAAACACCTTATAAAAATGATGCTCGTATACGTGAAAATGTTAGTAAACAATTAGGGGGTGAAAGGATTGATTGGGGGAACTTTGTCCTTGAAGGCGGCGCAATTGAATTAGACAGTAATGGGACTGCTTTATTAACTCGAAGTGCAGTAACAAATAAAAATAGAAATCCAAATTTATCAGAAAAGGAAATTGAAAAATATATAAGTGACCTAGGAGTATCAAACTTTATTTGGTTAGATGGAGTACCTAATTTAGATATTACTGATTTTCATATCGATGGATTTGCTAAATTCCATGGTAAATCTACCATTGTAACGATGAAAGAAGATGACCTAGCCGAATGGGGGTTGTCAAACAAGGATATGGATACATTGTTAGATGCAAAAAATGCTTCAGGACAGAAGTATAAGTATGAATACTTACCCCTTAGTAAAGATAAAGTTACTTTAGAAAATGGAAAAGCTCTCGATTATAAAGGCTCGTATACCAATTATTATATTGGGAATGCTGTGGTATTGGTTCCTAATTATAATGATCCGAATGATAAAATCGCAAACGATACGATTCAGAAGTTATATCCAGATCGTAAAGTAGTTGGTATTGATGTGAGAGAGCTTTATAAAAATGGCGGCATGATTCATTGTGTTACACAGCAACAACCGATTCAATTGAAATAATCGATTGAAATTCAGCAACCTACCGACAAAATAGGTACATTGTTACCTTTATCTATTTTGTCATGTTTTATTTTTCGCAAAAAGGAGCAAGGGCATTGAAAGGAATAATATTAACTAGTTTCATAATGATAGGGCTTATGATTCTATTATTAAATTTCATACTTTCATATAAATTTTTATTATTGTATTTTAAAACCCTGTCAAGAGTCAATTTTTCGCTCAACCACGGCTATATATTTTTTATATAAATATATAATATTTCTCCGTGCTATAATCCATTCATGAAATGTGCACGTTTCGAACATTGTTATGAAAAGAGAAATAGTTGGCATAGTGAAATTAGTTATTCAACCATTATTAAAAAGCGAGGTAAATAATATGGAACAAAAACATAATGGAATTATTTTTACTGCAATACCAGATAAATCAAATGCATATTATCGTCCATTTTATGAAGACCTGATTTATTTTAATGAATACGTAAATGAAAATAAATCATTTACTGATCAACTAGTTTCTTTATCCATTGAAGAGCAAGACTTTCATACAAGCTTTTTTGAGTATGATGATATTTGGCTAAGAGATGTTGCACCAGTTGTCACAAATCATTTAGTTAAATTTAAATATCAACCAAATTACTTACCGAAAGATCAATGGAGATATTTAGATCAACAATTTAATAAATGGTTAAAAAAGAACGATTTTGAATATGTGAAGTCTCCATTGATATTAGACGGTGGAAATCTTATTTGGAATAAAAAAGATACTGTTATAGTAACGGAACGCATATTTGATGATAATGATGATTGGACGGAAGAAGAAATTATAGAGCAACTGGAATGGGATTTGGATGTGAGCCGAGTTATTATTATTCCTGCTGAAGAAGGGGACGTACTTGCACATGCAGACGGAATGGTTAAATTTATTGATGAACATACGATGTTTATTAGTGATTTTTTAGGGGATCATGAATTTAGATATAATGTTCAAGAAATTATTCAAGAGCAAATGCCAGAAGCTAAATTTATAGTTGTTCCATCGTCATATACAGAAAAGGGACAATATGATGAAGAAATAGCATCGGCAAAAGGGTTGTATATAAATATGTTAGAAACATGTGATACGATTTATGTTCCTAAGTTTGGATTAGCTAAAGATAGGGAATTTTTACAATATATTCAACAGCATACGGAGAAACAAGCTATTCAAATTCATGTAGGAGAAATATCGACAATGGGAGGCGCAATAAATTGTTTAACGTGGTATTGCCCTCGTCATTTATTACCTTCAAAAATGAGGAGATTGAAAAATCAGAATGAAGATTTTTCAGTTAAGAAGATTTTTGATTGGTTTTAAAATAAGCTTATAAGAAAATGTATTCAAGGGGTAAGTATATGTATACAATTACTGAGTTTTCACGGATTTGTAAAATGAGTACACGGATGCTAAGGCATTATGACAAAGAGGATATATTAAAACCAGCATATGTGAACCCGGAAAATGGGTATAGATATTATGAGCAAGGGCAGTTAGAAATAGCGTTGAAAATAAAAAAGTTAAGGGAGTATAAGTTCCCGCTACCGAAAATTAAAATTATTCTTCAGTCGTCAGATCAAGATTCATTTATTAAACACATGCAAGCACAAATTATAGAGTTATCTCATGAGGTAAAACAAAATTTACAGGTTATTTCAGAAATGAATGAAATGGTAAATATGAATCATGCCTTAAATACTGCTTGTCATAGAAATTACGATATATTTATTGGAATGAGAAATGAAATAACAGTAATTGCTCAAAGACTGCAAATAAATATAGATGATATGGATGATTATTTTTATGACTTATATGAAAAAGTACAAAAGCATAACTTATCAATAGTTGGTTCGCCCTCTACGGTCTTTTATGATGAAGAGTATATTCCAAATGAAAGTGATGTTGAATTAAGGATTCCGGTCATGCATGGGAACAATAAAGATGTAGCACAAGAATATGAAATAAAAAAATTAAATCCACATCAAGTCGTTACTACTATGCATTATGGAAGTTATGACTATATAGGCTTCGCTTATATTGCGTTAGAAAAATGGATTGAAAGAAATGGTTATGTAATAGATGGTTCACCATATGAGGTTTACATTAAGGGACCTGAATGTGATTGTTTAGTAGAGGAGTATGTGACACAAATTTGTTTTTTAGTTATGAAAATAGACTGAGGATAAGGATTGACATTAACATTATGTCAATCCTTATTCTATTTATGTAAGTAATTCATCATAATAAAAAGGAGAAAGAAAATGAAAAGAACAATCATGATTATTTGTCTGATTCTAAGTATGACATGGGTTTCAGTGTGTACTCCTGGAGTAGGAGAAGGTGAGAATGGTAGCTTCGTTCTACCTAATCAGTTGCCAAAAAATGTAGTGTTTAAAAATGGTACAATCTATACTTCAAATGACAAGCAAGACATTGTAGAAGCTGTAGCCGTTAAAGAAGGGAAAATTACATTTGTTGGTTCAAACAAAGATGTAGAAGGATTTATAAATGAAGATACGAAAGTGGTGGATTTACAAGGACGTTTTATTCTTCCTGGTTTTGTGGACAATCACAATCATATATTTGAGGCGAAATCACCAGCAGCAGGGAATTGTAGTGTTTCACCGGATGCTTCGTTGCAAGAACAACGCTCGTATTTAAAGGCTTGTAAAAAAGATGTGAAAGATGGCGAATGGATAAGTGGAACAGGATTTAGTTTGGAAGAGCTGTTAAAAGATATGGACGAAAAATCAGAACAACAAACGCCATTACAAGTTCTTGATGAGTTATTTCCTAATAACCCTGTATTAATTATGGAAAGAACTTCTCATTCTGTCTGGGTTAACTCAAAAGCATTGGAAGTAGCGGGAATAAATAAAGAGACGAAAGATCCGCAAGGCGGAAGAATCATCCGGGATCCAGAAACAGGAGAACCTTTCGGGCTTCTTTATGATACAGCAGGAGATATCGTGATGGAAAAAGCATGGAATTCTCAGCCTAATCTCTTTGAAAAAAATTATGAAGGTTTGCTGGACGGTTTAGATGAGGTTGCGAAGAATGGGATTACTACAGTCGGCGATGGACGTCTTTATTGGAAACGAGGCTGGTTAGATGTTTGGAATAAAGTTAACGATGAGAAAAAGTTAACGTCGCGAGTAGTACTTCGTCCGTGGGTATATCCGAACTTAAATGAAGCAGAACAAATAGAGTATTTCAAAAAGATTAAGCGTGATGATGTATCATCTCGAATGCTTATTAATCAAGTGAAGATGTATAGTGATGGAATTAGCATTAACAGTACAGCTAAAATACTAGAAAAATATAAATTTGAGTGGTTTCAGGGAACGCCGTACGGTTTGAACTATATTCCAGAAGAGAAAATGAAATGGTGGTTGAAGGAACTTAATAAACTTGGTTACGGTGCGCTCATTCATACGATTGGAGATGGCGGGGTAAGAGAGAGTTTAAATGCAATTGAGGCAGCGAAAAAAGAAGGGGCGAATCAGCCTTATACGCTTACGCATGTTGAGATGGTAGAAGATAGTGATATAAATCGTTTTGCTAAGTTAGGTATTAGCGCTGATTTCCAAGTAGGTCATGATTTTGCAGAAGATCCTAAACAAAGCTGGGCAAGTACGTATTTTACAAATCAACAGATGAAACGAATTATGCCGTTAGGACGCATTTGGAAAACAGGAGCAAACGTGTCACTTAGTAGTGATTGGGATGTAAATGAACTAAATCCACTTGTGACAATTTCAAATGCACTAAGTATTAATGAAAAGGGCTTAATTGTATATGCAGCTATTGATGCTTATACAATTAAGCCCGCTAAAGCATTAGGCCTTGATAATATTACTGGTTCAATCGAAGTAGGTAAATCAGCCGATATGATATTACTAAATGAAGATATTACTAAAATGAGTGCCGATAAGATTCCAGATGCGAAAGTTTTAGTGACGGTTTTACAAGGAGAAGTAGTGTATCACAAGGAGAAATAAAGAGACACCTTATAAAGTAGTTACAAGTATATGAATATATTTCTGTTGACCTTAACACGATGTCAAAGTTTAGACTGAACTTACATTGATAGAAGGGGTGAACACGTATGACAAAAAGTTTATTTTATATGCCTGCTGAGTGGGAAAAGCATGAGGGGACATGGCTCCAATGGCCTCATGATAAAGCTCATAGAGGTGGAGGTTACAGAGCTAAGCTAGATGATATTTGGGTAACGATGGCAAAGGAGCTTCATTACGGAGAAATTGTGCATATTGTTGTATATGATGAAGAAGAAAAAGTACATGTCCAATCGAAGTTAATGGAAGCGAAAGTGGATATGGATAAAATTGATTTCTTAGTTCAAGAGACGGATGATATTTGGATAAGAGATAATGGACCGATTTTTGTGAAAAATAAGGAAGGCGATCTCTGCTTAACACACTGGATTTTTAATGGGTGGGGTGAGAAATATCCGTATGAAAATGATGCTGTTATTCCGGAAAAAATAAGTGAAACGTATAGCATTCCAAAAGTTAATTCTAGTGTCTGTCTAGAGGGCGGAGGAATAGAGATAAACGGAAATGGCACCTTAATGGCGGCACAAACTTCTATTATAAATGAAAATCGAAATCCTACATTAAGTCAGGAAGAGATTGAAATAGAGTTAACGAAGCATTTAGGGGTAACGAATTTTATATGGATAACGGGCATTCGCGGTGAGGATAATTATGATGAAGATACGGATTACCATATTGATGGAGCAGCACGTTTTGTAAATGAAAATACAATTCTTTATGAATATGATCCTTTCGGAGAAAGTGAATCATACCTTTTGGAGGCGTACGAAAAGCATTATCAAGAATTGCGACAAGCAAGAAATATAGATGGAAAACCATTTCAGCTCATACCAGTACCGGTGACAAGAAAAGTGGTAAAAGAAGCAGACTGTAAGGGCTCATATTTGAATTTCTACATTGGAAATGAAGTTGTATTAGTTCCTATATATGGTGATGAACATGACAAGTTAGGGCTTCAAATCATTGAAGGGCAGTTTCCAGGAAGAAGAATTGTCGGTATTTATGTAAATGAACTGTTTGCGTATGGTGGCATGATTCATTGTGTGACGCAGCAACATTTGGCATAGAGTATCCGAAATGAAAAAAGCATGCAGAGTATATACTCTGCATGCTTTTTATAATGCTGAAAACTCTTCAACAAGTGAGCTAAAACGATTTAGTGCACTTTCAATCGGTTCTGGCGTAGTTAAATCAACTCCAGCTTTTTTCAGTAAGTTTAATGGATAGTCAGAACTTCCGCCTTTAAGGAATTCAATATAATGTTTTTGAGTATTTGGATCGCCGCTCAATAACTTATCAGCAATTTGGATTGCAGAAGCGAAACCAGTTGCGTATTTGTACACGTAAAATGGACGATAGAAATGCGGTATTCTAGCCCAGCCGTATTTTACTTCTTCGTCAAATACGAGGGAGTCGCCATTATACTCTCTAAACAAGTTTTCATAAACTTCGCTAAAGACTTGGGCATTTAATGGTTTACCTTGCTGCGCCATTTCATGTGTGATTTTTTCAAACTCAGCGAACATAATTTGTGTAAAGAAAGTGCCTTTAAATTTGTCGATGAAATGATTTACTAAATGGTTACGTACATTAGCATCTTTTGCTTCTTTTAATAAATGATGAATTAATAGGACTTCATTTACTGTAGAAGCGACTTCTGCAACAAAAATAGTATAGTGTGCAGAAATTCTCGGTTGGTATCCGTGTGAGTAGTGCGTATGCATACCGTGTCCACATTCATGAGTGAGAGTGAAAAGGCTATTTAAATCATCGTGATGATTTAAAAGAATGAAAGGATGAACACCGTATACACCAAAATTATAAGCGCCGGAACGTTTTCCTGGCGTTTCTCTCACGTCAATATAACGCTTATCTTTAAAGCTTTTTAATGTTTCAATATATTCTTCACCTAATGGAGCTAGTGATTCGATCATCATGTCAAACGCTTTGTCATATGGAATGTCTTGTTTTACACCCGCTACTAAATCAACGCTCAAGTCGTACTGGCGTAGTTCATCTACATGTAATTTTTCTTTTCGAAGTTCATTATAAGTATGTAGTGATTGAATATTTTTTTTCGTCGTCTCAATTAAATTTTCATATACTTCTTTCGGAACCATGTCGCCAAATAATGACTTTTCTAAAGCTGATGGATATTTTCTTAGCTTTGAAACAGTAACATTATTTTTAATAGCAGCAGATAAAGTAGAAGCGATAGAATTTTTTAATTGAACGTATGGTTTGTAATAAGCTTTATAGGCTTCTTTACGTTTCTCGCGATTTTCATCTTCTATTAACTTTGCATACATTCCACGCGTTAAAGTAACTTTTTCTCCCTCATCAGTAGTCACTTCACCAAATAGTATATCTGCATTATTTAACATGCCGTATGTATGCTGTGGGGAGGAAAGTGCTTCACCCATTTGTGATAAAATCTCTTCTTGGTCTTTATTCAATACGTGTTTTTTATAACGGTATAATTCAAATAAGTCTTCTTTATAATATTGTAAACCTTCTGCTTCTTCTATGTAAGAATGTAATGTGTTTTCATCTACGCTAAGTAAGAATGGGGAAAAGAAAGATTTAGCCGCACTTACTTTCACGTGTAATTGTGATACTTTATCGACAAGAGATTGAGCGTCAGTATCGCGCGTATCAAGATCAGATTGTAATCGTGCATAAGCGAACATTAAAGATATTATGCTAGAAATTTCTTCGCTCTTTGTTAAATAGGCTAATAAACTATTGCCATCGTGAATATGTCCATTAAACTCATGTAATTCTTTCGTTAATACTTCAATTTTATGAAAATCGCTTTCCCAATCTTCAATTGTATGATAAATATCCGTTAAATCCCATTTCTCTTTATCATCTACTTGTAGTCGATCTTTAAGTTCTGTCATAATCATTTCCTTTCTAAATATGTAGTTATATTCCTATATAACTATGAAATACAACAAATTGCAAAAAATCCCTGCTGAAAATTGAAAAGCCTTGCTAAAATGACAAGGCTTAAAAAATTATAATGTAATTCCGAATTTTGAATGTAAAAGATTTTTATATTGCACATCTGTAACGTTTTCTTTCGTTTTTTTACCGTTTTTCGCTATTGTGAGACTATCCTTTGTTAAAGATGCATGCCCATCTTCAGTTAATTTTACAATAAGAGGTACTTTGTTAAATGGTGAGCCCTCATGTTCAACGATAATTTCTTGTGCTGCATTTGCTTTTTCTTCATCCACTTCTTCTATATAAAATGCATAGCCTAACGTCCAATCATCAGCAGAAGATTGATCCAAAAACTCATTGTTTTTACGCATCTCTAACATGTAATTTCCCTTTTCAGTCATTTCTTTACGAATACGATAATCTCCTGTAATGGAGTGAATGACTTCACCTGAGAAAGGAATAGGTGTAAGAGGTAAGTATGATCCGAATCCTACTTCAATTAAATAAAGTTCATTATGATGTGCTAAAACAGTTGCGATGTGTCCAGAATCAACAGCCCATATAGAATTTGCAGCATTGTACACTGTTCCTGAAACGAGATGAACATCAAATCCAGCGTCTTTAAGGAAGTAGTACATAGTAGGATTGAGTTCATAACAAAGACCGCCACGGTTGTTTACTAAAATTTTTTCTTTTAGATTTTCTTTTGATATTTCTGTAAAGTTGTTTTCGAGTATATTTAAGTTTTCAAAAGGGACAGTTTGTGCCATCGCGTACATAATGTTAGGTAAATCTTCAAATGAAACTTTTTGTTTTTCTTCTATATGTAATCGTGCGAAAAATTGTTTTTGAAAGTCGGTCATAGAAATCCCTCCGTCATGCTTTTATAGATAAATTGTAAACAATCTTGAATAAGATGTGAAATGAAAACTACTTTGAAGTATTTGTTAAATATGTGAAGTTAGATTAAAAAATAATGTGGGAGAGTGAGAGATTGCTACTTTACTAATTGTAGAACGAATATTATAATAATTCCGATAAACTATGCAAACGTTTTCTTGGAAGGGGATGATGTAAATATGTTGAAAAGAATAACAGTAGTCGGCTTGTCGGTTGTTTTGTATTTACCTAGTATATATGGGGGGAGTAAAGTTTATGCAGATACGGTTAACAATGGAACGTTAATGCAGTATTTTGAGTGGTATGCTCCGAATGATGGGAATCATTGGAATCGTTTGCGTTCGGATGCTGGAAATTTAGCTCAGAAAGGAATTACATCTGTCTGGATACCGCCTGCATATAAAGGAACTACGCAAAATGACGTAGGATATGGAGCGTATGATTTATATGATTTGGGAGAATTCAATCAAAAAGGAACGGTGCGGACGAAATATGGGACAAAAGCACAGCTGAAATCTGCAATTGAAGCTTTACATAAGCAAAACATTGATGTATATGGTGATGTAGTTATGAATCACAAAGGTGGAGCAGATTATACTGAAACTGTAACAGTTGTCGAGGTAGACCGTAACAATCGAAATATTGAAGTATCCGGTGATTATGAAATTAATGCATGGACGGGGTTTAACTTTCCAGGGCGTGGCGATGCTTATTCTAATTTCAAATGGAAATGGTATCATTTTGACGGAACGGATTGGGATGAAGGAAGGAAATTAAATCGAATTTATAAATTTAGGGGGATAGGTAAAGCATGGGACTGGGAAGTGTCTAGCGAGAATGGAAATTATGATTATTTGATGTATGCAGATCTTGATTTTGATCATCCAGATGTTGCGAATGAGATGAAAAATTGGGGAAAGTGGTATGCGAATGAATTAAATTTAGATGGCTTTCGTTTAGATGCTGTTAAACATATTGATCATGAATATTTACGCGATTGGGTAAATCATGTCAGACAGCAAACGGGGAAAGAAATGTTTACAGTAGCTGAATATTGGCAAAATGATATTCGAACTTTAAATAATTATTTAGCGAAGGTCAATTATAATCAATCTGTATTTGATGCACCACTGCATTACAATTTTCATTATGCTTCAAAAGGAAATGGGAATTATGATATGAGAAATATTTTAAATGGAACAGTAATGCAAAATCACCCTGCACTTGCAGTTACTCTCGTTGAGAATCATGATTCTCAGCCTGGACAGTCATTAGAATCTGTAGTAAGTCCGTGGTTTAAACCGTTGGCATATGCATTTATTTTAACTCGTGCAGAGGGCTATCCTTCAGTTTTCTATGGTGATTACTATGGGACAAACGGAAATAGTAGTTATGAAATTCCAGCATTAAAAGATAAAATTGATCCGATTTTGACGGCACGAAAAAACTTTGCATATGGTACGCAGCGTGATTATTTAGACCATCCAGATGTGATTGGATGGACAAGAGAAGGTGATAGTGTACATGCTAATTCTGGTTTAGCGACATTAATCTCTGATGGACCGGGAGGATCAAAGTGGATGGATGTTGGAAAGAATAATGCAGGGGAATTATGGCACGATATGACGGGTAATCAAACAAATACTGTAACAATTAATAGGGATGGATGGGGGCAGTTCCATGTAAGTGGAGGATCAGTTTCCATATATGTTCAGCAGTGAATTGTTAATAGAAAAGAAGAGGTAGACTGAAATATAAGTTTTCCTCTTCTTTTTATATTATTATCATTCCTAAATCTTTATTTTAATAAATGAACTAGTCGACTTTTGAGACAACAAGAGATGCGTTGGAATAAATAATGTCACCTGTGGCTTCTCTTATTCGTACTCGAATAACATCTCCTTGGTTTAAAGATAATAGATCAGTTCTGGCGGATGTAGCTCTTACTCCAGAACCACCACCAACTCGTGTTTCAATTGCGAATTGAATCGAATCGTTTATTGTAAGATTTAATATGCTAGATGAAATAGCTTGTATCGCAAATACGATTGAAAAGGATACAGAGTATACACCAGTGGTATTAATTGTAATGGAGTTGTCTACTGAATTTAGAGTAGTTCCACTAACAGGTCCTGGAATGGTAAAGTTAACATTTGTATTAACTACTGCTGAAAAACCGATACCTATTTCAGAAGTTATTGTTCCAAATACAGGGAGTATCCCTAAACCGGTTGCTCCAGTAGGCCCAGTTATTCCAATTCCGGTAGGCCCTGTAACCCCTGTAACCCCTGTAACCCCTGTAACCCCAGTGGGCCCAGTTATTCCAATTCCGGTAGGCCCTGTAACCCCGGTAGGCCCAGTTATTCCAATTCCAGTGGGTCCTGTAACCCCAGTAGGCCCGGTCGGAAATGTAAATGGTGGAATTGGTGGTAGTGTGGGACCAATTAAATTTGGTTCAAGAGCAGGCCCAGGTAAAATGATGTATTGTTCGCTCATCTAGTAACCTCCTATGATTGCTTGTCATAATTATTAAATGTATTAGGGTAAGTAAATGACATTCGCAATAGCGGAGGCGCTTATTTAATTTTTTTTGCAGCGAAATTAAAGTTATTACTTTAAAGTTCAATACAATAAAAAATAGTATTGTGATTGCTATAGAACTAAATATTAGTATGTTTTTAACGTGATTTTCATAGATATTATATGTGCTTTACGATAAAACACTTATAGTGTAAAATTACACTATAAGTGTAAAGTGATAACTAATGGGTGTTTTTACACTTGTGGTTATGAGAAGAAGTTCTTTATATAAATCGTAATTTAAAATCCATAAGGACATTTCTGTATAGGCAGTAGTAGCAAAAGGAGAGGCAATATGAAAAGAACAATAATGAAATATAGCATAATGTTTAGTTTATTCCTATTAACATCATGTGATATATCGGATAAAGAAATTGAACAAAAAGCACAAAGTTATACAAAATTGGAGCATGGTATTTCTGTAAAACTAGATCGAATTGAAATAGCCGACCAAGGTAAGGATTTTTTAGGTCCAAACACACGAACAGCTTATGTACAGCAAGTAGATGAACCGCATTTACAGTTTCAAATATCCTTCGATGGACGAAGTTCTCCAAAGGTAAATAATGATAACTATAAAATAAAAAAAGGAGCAAATGATTTACGAGAAGGATTCAATACATATTATGAGGAAAAAGGAAATAATACTCTATTTACTTTCGAGCAAATGCAGACGGGGGATATTGTTTTCGATAAGGATACAGAGAAAAGAATAGTGAAGAAACATCCGAAGCATTATGTTACGGCAGTTTTCAAAAGTAATATCTTTTTGAACGTAAACAACCGTGCACATATGGAAACGTTAGCGGAGCTTGCGAGAAGTATTCAGGAATTTAATAAGATAATTGAAAATAGTAAGAGTAGTGTGGAAGAGATAACGATCCAGCTACCAAATATTAATAAGGATGTTTTACAATATATTGCGGTAGAGCATTTAGTAACGGCTGAAGATGCGAAGAATACCCTTGAGAAAAGAAATGAGTATATGAAGATTTTGCAATCTATAAAGTAAAAGAGTATTATCAGAAAAAAATGTCCTTAGTAAGGTGTGAAAGGGACACCTTTACTTCTCACAAAACATATAGTATGATGATTTCAGTAAATTAGATTTCAATGACTATAATATAAATTAATGAGAGGTGCTTTTTGTGAGTGCGGTAGGTACTAAATAGGAAAAATTTAATGAAATAAATCGGATAAGAACAGGGGATTTTTATGTATACCATGCCCCTAATTTTGTCATGGATTTATTTCGATACCTATGAAGATACCTACAATACTTTATAAAGCGTGTAATAAGGGGAGTGCCATCCGTTTTTTATGGCTTATTTCCTCATATGTTATTACACATGCCTTGTAAATGTAAAAGCTGCGGTATCCCCGCAGCTTTTTTGTATATTTTTTGAATGTATAAAAATGGTAAATGAATCATGTAGAACTCATTGGAATCTAATGAGTAGGTATCTTCATTTATGATAAAAATCAATCATAGTGAGGAGAAATAAAATGAATACGATGACTTTTGAAAAGTTACAATATAACGAATTAAAGGAAATAGTGAAATCATATTGTGTAAGTGGATTAGGTAAGGAATTATTAAACAAATTAGAGCCGAGTACGAGTATAAAAGTAGTGAGGAATCGCTTGAATGAAACGACGGAAGCACGAGCTATAGTAGATGCAGAAGGGCATGTTCCTTTTTTCGGTATTTCAAATATTGCTAGTACAATTCAAAAATTAGAAAAAGGGATGATTTTAGATCCTGAAGAGTTAGTAAGTGTTTCTGACTTTTTACGCGGCTGTAGAAAGATTAAAAAATTTATGTTAGATAAAGAATTTTTTGCGCCAGTATTAGCTTCTTATGCGAATTCAATGACTGAATATAAAAGTATTGAAGAGGAAATCAACTTTTCCATTAAAGGTAATAGTATTGATGCAGCTGCGAGTAAGGAATTAAAACGAATTCGCAATAACATTGATTCGGTAGACGGAAAAATAAAAGAGCGCTTAACGAAGTTTTTAAATAGTAGTGCAAATAAGAAGTATATTCAAGAGTTCTTTATTAGTAAGAAGGATGATAGGTATACGATTCCAATTAAATCTTCTTATAAAAATCAAGTTGCGGGAAGTATAGTTGAAGCGTCCGCTAAAGGTTCTACTGTATTTGTAGAACCGCATACGGTTACAAAGTTAAACGTGGAACTCGCAAGTTTGAAAGCAGAAGAAGCGATGGAAGAGTATCAAATTTTAGCGACTTTATCAGGGATGGTAGTAGAAAATATTTATCATATAAAAATTAATATGGAATTAATTAGTCAGTATGATATGGTATTTGCAAAAGCGAAGTTTAGTAAATCGATCGATGGAATAGAGCCAAAGTTAAATGATCATGGCTACATTCATTTAGTAAATTGTAAGCATCCGCTTTTAAACGGAAAAGTAGTACCGTTACACTTTGAAATCGGTCAAAGTTATCGTAGTTTAATTATTACAGGACCAAATGCAGGCGGGAAAACAATTGTATTAAAAACAATTGGACTACTAACATTAGCGACAATGTCAGGTCTGCACATCGCTGGAGATAAAGAAACAGAAATTGCTATTTTTGAAAATGTATTTGTAGATATTGGTGATAATCAAAGTATTGAAAATGCACTAAGTACATTTTCATCTCATATGAAAAATCTATCTGAAATTATGAGGATGTCAAATAATAATACGCTACTATTATTTGATGAGATAGGAAGCGGGACTGAACCGAATGAAGGGGCAGCACTTGCAATTTCTATTTTAGAGGAGTTTTATCTTGCGGGATGTATTACAGTTGCGAGTACTCATTATGGTGAAATTAAACGGTTCTCAGAAATGCATGATGATTTTATGAATGCAGCGATGCAATTTAATAGTGAGACACTAGAACCACTTTATAAATTAGTAATCGGAAAATCAGGTGAAAGTAATGCACTTTGGATTGCAAATAAAATGAACGTAAGAGAACATGTACTGAAAAGAGCGAAAGAGTACATGGAAAATAAAGAATATCGTTTTGAAAAACTGAATGAAAGCAAAATTAGAAAACCGAAATTTGTGCAAGAAAAAAGAGAAAATCATTACGAGTACAAAATCGGCGATCGTGTAAATGTATTAGATTATGATGATTTTGGTATCATCTATAAGGAAATAGATAATTTCTATAACGTCGTTGTATATTATAACGGTGAATTCATTGAAGTGAATGTAAAACGTATTACGTTAGAGGTAGCAGCAAAAGAATTATACCCAGAGGGATACGATTTAAATACACTATTTGTCGATTATAAAGAAAGAAAAATGCAACATGATATTGAGCGTGGATCGAAAAAAGCGCTTCGTAAAATCCAAAAAGAAATAAGAAAGAATAGAGAATAAGTTAAAATGGTAACGATTAGACAAGAACAACAAAGTGATTATAAAAAAACAGAAGAAGTTGTACAAAAAGCATTTTTAAAAGAAGAATTCAGTGATAAAACAGAACATGAACTTGTGAGTCGTATTAGAAAATGTGAAGCGTTTATTCCTGAATTATCAATCGTTGCGGTAAATGAAGAAATTGTTGGGCACATTCTGTTATCAAAAATAAAGATAGAACAAGGTGCAACTTCTGTAGAATCATTAGCACTTGCACCGGTTTCAGTTGCTAGGGGCTATCAGAAAAAAGGAATTGGTGGAAAACTTATTGGAGCTGCGTTAGAAAAAGCGAAAGAACTTGGATACGGGTCAGTTGTAGTATTAGGACACCCAGAATACTATCCGAAATTTGGCTTTAAGAAAGCAAGTGAGTGGAATATAAAAGCACCATTTGAAGTGCCAGATGAAGTATTTATGGTGATGGAGTTAAGTGAGAACGCTCTGCAAGGTGTAGAAGGAATTGTACAGTATTCGAGTGCTTTTGCTGAGTAGGAATATCAGTTAAGAAATGTAATCATAAAAGATGCTATCTTTTTGTAGAGATATACAGAAAGATAGCTTTTTTTATTAAGCAAATTCACTTACGTATATTTTGCTCAATGAATAATTAAGATGGTAAAATTGATATAGAAATGTAAAGGGAGAGAAAAGAATGAAGAATCGAGATATAGATAGCAATGAGAATGTAGTTACGTTATATGTTACGAGACACGGTAAAACAATATTAAATACGAATCATCGCGCGCAAGGTTGGGCAGACTCTCCATTAGTAGAGAAAGGGGTGGAAGTTGCCTCTAATTTAGGAACGGGATTAAAAGATGTTCATTTTATGAGTGCATATAGTAGTGATAGTGGCCGAGCGATTGAAACTGCTAATTTAGTATTAAAATATAGTGAGCAATCAAAGTTAAAACTTGAGAAAAGAAAAAATTTACGAGAATTAAATTTTGGTATTTTTGAAGGTGAAAAACTTGAAAATATGTGGGATGTAGTTGGAAAAGCTGCGGGCGTTGCATCGCCAGAAGAACTTATGAAGTTTTCTATTCAAGAAGTGATTAATCTGATTAGAGCAGCAGACCCTACGAAACAGGCGGAAGATTGGGAATTATTTTCTACTCGTATAAAAGCAGAGATTGATAAGATTAGTGAAGAAGCTGCTGCAAATGGTGGCGGTAACGTTTTAGTTGTCGTTCATGGGCTTTTGATTACTGCATTAATTGAAATGCTAGACAGTAGCAAAACAAAACTTGGAGTGGAAAATGCTAGTGTGACGAAGATTGTATATCAAGACGGAACATACACAGTCGAGTCTGTTGGAGATATGAGTTATGTTGCAAAAGGGAAAGCAAGTGTGGAAATATAAAAATAAGAAAAGGAAGGTAGAGAAATTTAGCTTCCTTTTTATGTTGTTAATTATGGGATCAATAAAATCTTCCCAGTACTTTTTCTGCTCTCTAATAATTCATGAGCACGGGCACCATCTTGTAAAGAGAATGTAGTAGAACTTGTGATCTTTAATTTTTCGGTCGCAATCCATTTGAATAATTGAGAGGAGCGTTCTTTTCTCTCTTCATAAGATGTAAGCACGTTCCAAAGGTCTCCGCCAGTTAAAGTTTTCGAAGTATCCATAAGCATACGAGGATTAACGGATGCTGGATTACCACCGGCCATTCCGTAAAATACGACAGTGCCACCAGTTTTAGTAGCGCTAAAACTTTCCTCTAATGTAGAACCTACTGATTCATATACAACATTTACTCCATCACCGTTTGTTATTTCAAGTACTTTCGCAGGCCATGCTTCCGTATATAAAAATACGTGATCAGCACCAGCTAATGTAGCTATTTGTGCTTTTTCTTTTGATGAAGTGAGGCCGATTACTTTTCCGCCTAGTAGTTTAATTATTTGAACGAGAAGTTGCCCAACACCTCCAGCTGCGGCATGTACTAAAGCTATATCACCTTGTTTTATTTCATAGCTATCTTTCGTTAAATAATGTGCTGTTAATCCTTGTAATAAGACAGAAGCTGCTGTTTCAAAAGAAATAGAATCTGGAAGTATAATTGCTTTCGCAGATGGAACGGCAACTAGTTCTGCATTTGCAAATGGTACATCAGCAAATGCGATACGGTCTCCAGGATTAATATTCGTAACATCAGCTCCTACTTGTTCAACAATGCCAGCCCCTTCATAACCTAATACATATGGCGGGTTGCCAGCGAGATGATAATCGCCGCGGCGTCTATAAATATCGGCAAAATTTAAACCGATTGCTTTCGTGCGGACAAGAATTTCATTTGGATTTATGATTGGATCATTTAGTTCTTTATATTGTAGTACATCCGGATTTCCGAACTGTTCGAAACAAAGTGCTTTCATATGGAATACCTCCATTTTTATTGTTTGTCGATGCTCTTTATCATATAATACAAATATCGATAGACAAAGAGGATTATTTCGATAAAATCAATCGGAAATATCGATTGAAAAGAGGGATGATAAATGGAGATAAAGCAATTAATTACATTTAAAGTAGCGGCGGATACTTTGAATTTTACGCAAACTGCGAAGAAATTAAACTTTGCTCAATCGAGCGTAACGGCACAAATTAAAACGTTAGAAGCTGAGCTAGGTACGCCGTTATTTGAAAGATTAGGAAAACGTCTTTTCTTAACGGAAGCAGGTAGGAAGTTTCAACTATATGCCGACAAGATGATTGCACTCAGTAACGAAGCAAAAATGGCTGTGAAAGATGATGAGGAAATAGCAGGTACGTTAATAATCGGTGCGCAGGAAAGTCAATGTACATATAGACTTCCTTCTATATTAAAGAGGTTTAAAGCACAATTTCCTCAAATAAAGCTTATATTTAAACCGGCGCATTCCAATAAAGATGCGAAGGAACAATTGATGGAGGGAAAAGTCGATCTTGCCTTTATTTTGGACGAATGTAAAACAGAAGATGCTTTACATGTGGAGCCGCTTATGAAAGAAGAATTAAAAGTAGTAGCTGCTTCAGGGTATCGTTTACTTGAACAACCTTCCATTACTACAAAAGATTTAGAAAGTGAGACACTTTTACTAACGGAGCTTGGTTGCTCGTATCGAACTTTATTTGAAGAGCTATTTCGTACAGAAGATGTGTATCCAGCAAATAAAATTGAGTTCGTTAGTGTTGAGGCAATTAAGCAATGTGTTATTGCAGATTTAGGTATAGCGGTTTTACCAGCGATAGTAGTAGAAAAAGATATAAGAGAAGGGACGATAAAAGAGTTACATGTAGAAAATGCAATCTCACCGATTTATACACAAATTGCTTGGCATAAAGATAAATGGATGACAGCGCCGCTACAACAATTTATTGATGTAACGAGGGAGTTTTTTACAACGGATTAAGTGGAGAAATATTTATTTTATATAAAAGAAAAAATGGCACTTTTGTATAAAGAACCGATGCTTGCATGTAACAAGTATCGGTTCTTTTATGTTTTAAATAAAGGATGCTATAAAATGTGTATTTCTCAACTTTTTTTCTTAGACGGATACGTAAATTTCTTCGTATATTCCAATACTCATAAGGAAATTTACAACGTTTATTCGTTTCTGTAAGATGCCTCTAGGAAGTATGAAAGGAGGGGCGTACATAGGGGGAGATTGTCTTTATTATACGTACTTATTTTGAGGGAGGAGATTGAAAATGTTTAAAAAGTTAATGAAAGTATGTGTATTAAGTGTGGCAAGTATAGGTGTATTATTTAGTTTTCAAGGAAGTACATTTGCAGCTACTGATTTAAGTAGTTACTATGACGGAAAAAATCCGGCTACAACAAAAGTATACGGAGGCAGTACAACGTGTGATGCAGATGGATTTAATGCAAAGTCTACAGCGGTGTATGAGGGTAGTAAAAAAGTAGGGACAGTGTATTTACGTTACAGTAATAAATGTCACGCAGCATGGTCTAAGCTTGTTTTAGATCAACCAGCACCTTCCGTTTCTGGAGGGATATATGCTTACGCTGTTATTAATAAATATAAAAACGGTGTATTCCAAAAATCAGTAGATTCTAATAATGGTAATGGAGCAATTAAAACAGGTCAAACGAGTACGTATACAGGAATGGTATTTGATTTAACTGCGGATTTTGGTTATACAGCTGATGCTGAAGCCGTTACAATTAATAACGGTTACGGGAAAACTGGACGCTATTAAAAAGGAGCGGAGTGCTATGAAACTTTTAAAAAAGCTGAGCGCATGTTTTTGCCTATCTTTTCTCGTTTTAACTAGTGTGTTTAGTACGACGAATAATGATAAAGCATATGCAGAAGATCATTCGTATGATGGGAAAAGTCCGTATTACAATAGTTGTGATCAATCAGCAGTAACGAAAGAAAAGAAGTGGATCGATTCCAATTCTTATGTGGAATTAAAATTTAGCACAACGTGTAAGACAGCATGGGCAAAAGTTACAGTAACTCGTGCAGCAGTATATAATAACGAAGCTGATGCAAGGATTGTTAGAAAAACAGATGGAAAGGCATACACTTGCGGGAGTACTGGAGGAAATGGTGTTGTAAATAAAGGGCAAACATCATGCTATACGCCAATGGTATATGATTTAGATCCAAGAAAGGCACAGGCGCAAGGGAAACATGCTATTCCGAATAGTGACGCATATAATTATGCGGAGACTATTTGGTATTGATTATATTATAAAAAATTTAAGATAGCATATTTAAAGAGCATGTTTTGATTGGGTTTCAAAGCATGCTCGATCTGTATTCATTCTAAGTTTTTAGGTAATCAACTAATAAGGTCTGTATCAGGAGGATTGTATCCAAGGTGACGAGCCATTGATACAATTTGTCCTTTATGATGAAACTCATGTGTCTCTGTATGAGTTAAAAGCCATAGCGGAGTTGTACTCCAAGGTTCTTTTTGCCATTTTACTTCATTTGCTATATTTTCGAGCCAGCGGTCATTGTATTCATCTAAAAAATGTTGTACAGTCTTATCTACTAACTTAAATCTAGCACGGACTTTCGTGATATCTGCATGCTCAATTTCATAATCACTAGCAAATGAAAAATCTGCCCGTTTTTGCTTGAATGCGAATGATCCAAGCCAGTACCGATAGCAATCGGCTACATGAATATGTGTCTTTATAATGCTACCGCTACCGAAATTCGGAACAGTACTATGTAATTTTTCTAGTGGGATTTCTTCCAAAAATGAAAATAGAGTTTCTCTTGTAGAGCTAATAAGATTATATTGTTGTTTTAAAACATGTAACATGTAATTAACACTCCTCTATTATTTACTAAACTAACTTTGTAGTAAGTAATTCTATATTTATTAGGGGTGAACCTTTTAAATATTTTGACTAAGCATATTAGATGTTTTTCTTAATCGTTTCTGATAGATTAAACAAGGTAAAACTTTAATGTGTTGAACATTCTTAGTTCATAATAAATGGTACATGAAGAAGGGGAACGATCAAATGAATAGACTAGTTGGTTTAAAACAATTTGAAATAACGCGTGGGGAATTGCTTAAATTTATGGAGACGCTAGACGATAAAACTGTGGATACGCAGCCAGAAGGTTTTAACAATACAATTCGCTGGCATATCGGTCATGTGTTAACGGCAGCAGAAGTTTTCATGTTTGGAAAAGAATTCAAACAATTACCAACTGAATATCCAGGTATGTTTGGGTATGGATCAAGACCATCTAAATGGAAAACAGAGGGGCCGTCATTGGAAGTGTTAGTGGCTCAATTAAAAGAACAAGCGAAACGTATTAACGAAATTCCAACAGAAGCATTTGAAAATAAACTGCCAGAGCCATTCCTAGGATTGGAAACAGTAGGGGAGCTTTACGGTATGATGCTTTATCATGAAGCTGATCATATTGGACAAATGAAGGCGATGGAACGTATTATTAAAGCTCTTTAGTTGTAATTGCATGTAAAAAACGAAATTACACCTGTATTGTGAAATAATATAACGACAAAAAGGATAGATAATTTATTATCTATCCTTTTTGTCGTTGAGCTTAAAGAGTAGGTATAGTTATTATATTTGTTTTACATAATAGAAAAATATTGAAGAAAATACAGAAATAAGGTTGCGGAATCTATATGGTATATAAGTATAATAGTAGAGAAGAACTAGAAATAGGGGTGAATACTATGATTACATTAGAACAAAAGTTGGAGCAATACACACATACATATGGACAATTAAAGGGAGAGCTAAAATGGAAAACGAGTGATTCTCGAACAGGAATGATGATTGCTGCTATGTATACAGGTAGTGATAAATTGTTTGACCTTGGACGTTTTTTAGAAATTAGTAGTTATATTAAGAATCAGGTAGGGATGTTTTCATACTTGAAGTCTTATCATCGCTTTGTGGTGGCCGCAACTTTAGATATTCACTTTACAGATTATAAGAAAGCTTTTCGGAAGTTTTTAGATTTATACGAACAATTGGTTGCTGGTGGTTTTAGCCGAAGTATATTTACTTATCTCGCAGCAGCTGTGCTTTTAACAGAAGAAAATGAACAACATGGCACGCACATTCAGCGTTCGATGCAAGTATATAAACGTATGAAAGAGGATCATCTTTTTCTTACAGGTACGAATGATTATCCGCTTGCAGTTTTGTTAGCAGGACAATCAGAGAATGTAGAAACACTTATGGACCGTGTAGAACGTCTTTATCAGAAACTAGCGAAAGCTGGTTTGCGTAAAGGGAATGATCTTCAATTTTTAAGTCATATTCTTTCGCTAAAGAAGGATGTCCGTGAAGAAATGTTAGTTGCAACATGTACCAACATTTGGAGTTTGTTAAAACAAGAAAAGGTAAAAGTGAAACAGATGCATTATCCAGCAATCGGGCTACTAGCGTTACTTGAAGATGGAGAAAAAGAGGTTCATGCTATTAAAGCATTGATTGAAAAATTGCAGGGAGAGAAATTATTCCGTTGGCATACAGATGCGAATATTCTTATTGCTATTCAACTGTTCGTAAGTCAAAAAGGTGAGGAAAGTAAAGCTACCAACACAGGTTTACAAACTATGATAGAAGTCCTCATACAAGCACAACAGGCAGCTATGATGGCAACGATTGCCGCTTCATCTGCAGCAACCTCTTCTGCTAGTAGTAGCTCATAATGTGTAACTCCTTTAATAAGGAAGATAAAAAAGCCCATCACTCTCTAATGAGTGATGGGCTTTTTTACATAATCAGCATTATTTTTTCGACTCCTTCAAATGTTTGAGTTGTGTAACAATTATAATGCTAATAACAACGAGTAAAAACCACGAGCTAATTTTACTTAAGTGAACGAGATTCCACGCTTCCCGCTGATTTGGATATTGCCATGCTCCGAAAAATGTTGCGATGTTTTCCGCAATCCAAATGAAGAACCCGATAAGGAAAAATGAAAGAACGAGTGGCATTTTATATGTAACGCCTCGTAATGAAAATTCTACAAATGTCCGAAAGAAAACGATGAATAATAGTAAAGTTAATACCCATCTAAAGTCATATAGAAAATGATGTGTGAAAAAATTAAAGTAAATCATTGCTCCTAGAGGTATTGCAAAAATAGCCCTTGGCCAATGATGCATTTGTAAATGCAATCTTCTCCACGCTTGGCATATGTAACTGGCGACACTTGCATACATAAAACCACTGTAAAGTGGAACTCCAAAAATTTTTGAATACGCCTCTTCCGGATAACTCCACGAACCGAAATGTACTTTATATATTTCTAGTAAAAGCCCGATAAGGTGAAAAACAGTAATTACTTTTAGTTCGTCTTTTGTTTCAAGTCCAGTTTTGTACATAATCCACTGCATAAGAAGACATACGATGAGTATGAAATCGTAGCGGTATAACCCTGGGCTAGAAATGATTTTTGATAGGGCTAGTGTTAAGAAAATAACGACTGGGAATAAACAAGATAATGCTTGCTCGTAAGTGAAGTGTAGTAGTTGTTTTATATAGAACATTGTGTCACCTTCGATGTTTTTGTTGGAAAACTCAAAATAATGACTAAGTATACTACAATTTAAAAAATAAGCCAGTAGTTTATTTTTCATGTATTTGTAAGTTTTAGAAAGGAATTGTAATAAGTATTTTAATATTTAACGAAGTAAAAAAATAGTTTGCTATTTAAAAAAAGTGAGGATATAATATCTAAATGAAAATGATAATTATTATCAGTAATAATTATAAATTAAAAATAATTATAAAAAACAACTGCATATAAAGGATGAAATGAAACATGTTACATAAGTTTGCTGTACATGCTGGCAATAATCGCTGGATACATATTAAGTTCATATGTTTCATGAGCTTAACAATTTTATGTTTAATCGGATCTATATTTTTAGCTATTGCATTCGGTGCAAAGGATATCCATTTGCAAACCGTATGGGCAGCGGTTTTTGATTATAATCCGAAATTAACGCAGCACCAAATTATTTATGAATTAAGGCTCCCAAGGGTAATTGGCGCAGCAGTTGTAGGAGCAGCTTTTGCAGTCGCTGGTGCTGTAATGCAAGGGGTAACACGAAACCCTTTAGCTGATGCAGGTGTGCTTGGTATAAATGCAGGTGCGATGTTTGTAGTAGCACTTAGTTTTGCCTTTTTCCCGCATATGCCGTATTCCTATTTAATGATTGTTTCCTTTATTGGAGCGGTTTTAAGTACAGTACTCATTTTTATTATCGGATCAGCAACATCAGGCGGATTAACGCCAATGAGGTTAACGATTGCAGGGGCAGTTATGGCCGCACTTTTGCATTCGTTAAGTTCAGGTGTCGCGATTTATTATGACTTAAGTCAAGATTTAGCTTTTTGGTACGCTGGTGGTGTTGCAGGCGTTAAGTGGGAACACTTGAAATTTCTAGTTCCTATTATTCTCATAACAATTCTTTTTGCTACAGTGATAGGGCGGTCTATTTCACTCATATCAATGGGGGATGACGTCGCTACGAATCTAGGAGTAAAAACGAACCGAACGAGAATACTAGGGATGATTATAGTAGTCATTCTTGCCGGTGTATCTGTTTCAGCTGTTGGTTCCATTGGATTTGTAGGACTTGTTATTCCGCACATCGCTAGAAAATTAGTAGGTGTTAATTATCGGCTTATTATTCCTATGTCAGCATTATTAGGAGCTATGTTATTAGTTTTAGCTGATTTAGGAGCAAGAACAGTAAATCCTCCTAAAGAACTTGCGATAGGGATTATGGTAGCTCTTGTTGGAGTTCCGATCTTCCTCTATATAGCACGTAAAGTTGGGAGGGAGCTATAAGTGAAGGATCTTTTGAACACAGATAAAAAGAGAGCTATTACTGTAACTACAATTTTTGGTTGTATTAGTATCGCTGTCATTTTAATTAGTTTAAATACAGGGACACTGAGCATAGCGCCACTTAAAGTAATTCAAACACTTTTCGGTTATGGTGATTTTGAGAGCGCAACAGTGCTATACGATTATCGTATGCCAAGAATTATAATCACCATGTTAGCTGGTATTGGCCTTGGGATTTCCGGTGCGATTTTACAAGGATTATCACGTAATGCACTTGCAGACCCTGGTATTTTAGGATTACATTCAGGTGCATCTTTCGGGCTAATTATATTCGTTACTTTCTTTCATTCTATTAATGAGAATGCATCGATTTTAATACCGTTATTTACATTTGGTGGGGGAATACTAGCTGCATTTTTAATTATTATACTTGCGAGTGATCGATCAAAAGGTTTACTTCCTATTAGACTTATTCTCGTTGGTATTGCTGTTTCAGCTGGCTTTAGTGCGATTTCGTTATTTTTCTCCCTCAAGTTAAATGATGAGACGTATACATTCGCTTCTAGATGGTTAGTTGGTAACGTGTGGGGAAGGGATTGGATTCATGTCCTAGCATTATTACCTTGGATTTGCATACTAACCCCGTATGCATGGCTAAAATCTAAAACGTTAAATGCATTGTCACTAGGTGATAGTGTGGCAGCGGGACTTGGTGTTTCTGTTCAAAAAGAACGGTTACTCCTTTTAGCTACAGCGGTTGGATTATCTTGCGCGAGTGTATCGATGGCAGGAGGGATTGGTTTTATCGGTTTAGTTGCTCCGCATATTGCAAGAAAGTTAGTAGGTACTACGTATCAACATTTCCTTCCACTAGCTGGCATTATCGGAATGATTGTTTTAGTACTAGCAGATACGATAGGTCGTTCTATATTCGAGCCAAATTCTATTCCAGCTGGTGTAGTAGTGGCAGCTTTAGGAGCACCGTATTTTCTTTATTTACTTACAAAAACAAAATAAATACTTCAAAGAGGAGAACATATGAAAAAGAAACTTACTATTTTATTTAGCATGATGTGTATTTTAGTATTAGCAGCATGTGGTCAAACGAAATCTAATGAAGAGGCAACGAAAAAAACTGAAAAAAGTAATGAGCCGAAAATCGCTTCTATGTCCATTCATTTAACGAATAATTTACTGGCATTAGGAATTACACCTGTAGGCTCCGTTATTGGTGGAGATTTAAAAGATTTCTTACCGCATGCAAAAGAGCAGTTGAAAGATACGAAGAAACTTGGTGTTGTAACGGATCCGAATATGGAAGCATTACTTCAATTGAAGCCAACTGACATTTATGTGGATGAAAAATACGCGGGCAAAGATTTAGCGAAATACGAAAAAATTGCAAAAACACATTCTTTCAATTTAGATGAAGGTACGTGGAGAGATCAGTTAAAACAAGTTGGTAAACTTGTAAACCGTGAGAAAGAAGCGGATACATATATTCAAGATTACGAAGAGCAATCAAAACGAGTAAAAAGTTTAATAGATAAAGAATTAGGTAATAACGAAAAAGTAATGGCAATTCGTGTTACTGCAAAAGAATTACGTGTATTTAGTACGAAAAGACCGATGGGACCAATTTTATTCCAAGACTTAGGATTACAACCTGCAAATGGTGTAGAGAAAATTGATGGAAATCGTCCTTTCGAAGTCATTTCACAAGAAGTATTACCTGACTTTGATGCAGATGCTATTTTCGTTGTTGTAAATAGAGACGATAAGGCAAAAGCTGCATTTAAACAACTTCAAGAAACACCAATTTGGAAAGACTTAAAAGCTGTTAAAGGAAAGCACGTATACATTATTAATGACCAACCATGGGTTGACTACTCTGCTTTAGGTAACAAAATGGCAATGGATGAAGCAGAGAAAATGTTTACGAAATAATATCGATTCGTCGTTAGGAAGATCCTCTAAATTTTGAGGGTCTTTTTTATTGTTAGAATAAATAAAAAATTATACAATGAATGTAATTTAATGCAGAGGAGATGTGCCAATGTTAGCGCTTATTGTAAGTATCCCATTTAAAAAACAGTTTATGGAACAAGGGGATAAATAGGCTGAAATAAGTATCCCCGTTATTTAATAAAGGGGGAGTTTGAAATGACAATGAATCTTTTTCGAAATAAAACGATTAAATTATCAGCTATGAGAGAAGCAGACGCTGAATTAATGGCTAAATGGCAAGAAGATAGTGAGTATTTAAGAAACGTCGATACAGATATAGCATTTCCGCAATCGTTACATGAAATAGCGAGTGATGGGCTATTAAAGGGACGAAGATCGAATAGTGTTTCTTTTATGGTAAGGACAGTTCAAGATGATCACTTAATTGGTTTTGTTGCAATTCATGGCATAGAGTGGAATAACAGAATGGGTTTATTAGCCATTGGTATAGGAGATGCAAATGATAGAGGGAAGGGATATGGAAGAGAAGCAATCCATCTTATCTTAAAATATGCTTTCTATGAATTGAATTTGCACCGCGTCGGTCTGGATGTTATTTCTTATAATAAAGCTGCTATTGAGTTGTATAAAAAAATGGGTTTTCAGATAGAAGGCTGTATGAGAGAAGCGGTGCAAAGAGATGGGAAGTGTTTTGATCGTATCATTATGGGGATATTAAGGGATGAATGGATAGGGCTGCAAAAATAAAAGTAATGGTAACAAGTTAATTATTCATACTATGAATAATTGAATAGAAAGGAAAACTAGGTAGGTACTAGTTTTCCTTTTTATTTTTAGTTCTAATTATATGTTCTTTTGAATAGTTTGTATCCTGCGAATAAAAGAGTACAGCCTAAGAAAAATGTTAACATAATCCCATTTGAAAGATTAATAGAAGGATTAAAAACTAAAGTCGCTGTTTCGCCAGTTAGAACACTGTGAATATTCACGTAAGTAAATGGATCGTAAGGAGAAGAGAAACTTTTCATTCCGATAAAAGTTATAATACCTACAAGAGACGTTGTAATACTTAGGCTTTTTAGTAAAAGCGATGAAATATAGTAAAAGGAATATAGAAAAAATGTGAGTACAACAGTTAGTATTAATACTTGTCCGAAGTAATTTTTCAAAGTGATAAAGTGAAATTGATCTTTAATGGGATTTAAACTATTATACTCACTGCCAAATGGATTAGGCTCTGATCCTTCGTATACAAGGACTGGATAATCAAAATTTCCTATTCCTTTCGTGAAATAGCTACATAACAAGGGAATGAGTAGCATTAGTAAAACGAAAACAAGTGTAGAAAGGAATCCACTAAAATACTTTGTTATAAATAATGATTTTCGTTCAATAGGCAAAGTATAGTAAAAGTGCAAACCACGCTTCTTATTATTCATTTCAGAAGAGATATTGTTTCCAAAAATAAAGCATCCCAATAAAATGAGTATCGGTATATAGTAGTACTGGATTATTTGGTATAAAAATAAAGAGCCAGTTGTGCCATAACGCATAGTGCTCTTTTTCCAATATTCTAAGGCACTACCTGTAAATTGATCGTAAATTGTAAATAGATAGGGTGTATAAATGGTATGTTGAATGAATGGTTCAGCTTTATTTTTTTTCAGTAATAATAATTCTTCCAACGTTGCCCGTGCTGTAAATAAGGAAATATATTGTTTCTCAATTGCGTGAGGGAAAGAGTTAGAGCCTTTTGAGCTCTTAAACATAAATTGTAAATGATTTATATTTTCTTCATATATGTCTTGCCAATGACCTTGAGAATAGTTCGTAATCCATTTGTTCTTCTTTGAAAGAGATTGCTGAGATTCTTGAATAGCTAATTTATTTTCTGTGATTTTTTCAATATCGCCATTCTGTTCAGCTTCAATCTTTTGTAATTCTAGCTCTTTTAAAACCTGTTGCGAAATGTTAACACCATTTTGTGCAAATGATAAATGCCCGCGCTGGATATCTTCCGCGACAGAATAATTCAAGAAATATAAACTGCTAATGAAAAAAATAGAGGTTAGTACTGCAATCCATGTTGTTTTTTTCTTGAAATATTTTTTGAATTCAAATTGGAAGAGTTGTTTCATATTACACACCCCGCTTTCGATTCATGCATATGGCACATAGTAAGAGCAAAAATGTACTTCCAATTAACACCACTGCACCTAATGGATAATATCCATTATTATCTAAAATGACGTGATCTATTTGTTGATAGGAAAGGGGAGATAGAAACGGATTAAAGCCGATTTTTGATAAAATGAAACCACTGCTCAAAATAAAAGTGAGAATTAAATATGTAACAAGAGTATTTCTTATCCAAAATCCAATGAGCACTAATAAGGAAATGGCTACAGTGGAATAACATAGACTGTAAGTGAGAGCTGTTTTTAAGTATGTACCTGAACTAATAATAGTTTCTGTTTTTGTGAAAAGCGGGTAATTAAAAATATTACCGGTAGATTTTCCGAATATTATTGGTAGTATATAAGACAGTGAAAATACTAGTAAAATCCATAGGAGACTAACAACAAGTAAACTGAAAAATTTTATTAAGATATAGTGAGTACGAGAAATAGGTAAAGTATAGGCTAGCTTAATCGTATGGTCTTCAAATTCTTTTGTAATGACTGTACCTAGTAAGAGTAGTAAAATAAGAAATCCTGGGGCATTGAGTAGTAGTGAAATTACTTTTTTCATAAATGGAGATGGTTGAATGGAAAGGTCAAGGTCTTCTTTTGGCAAACCTTGTTGTAATAAGTTTTCATTCAGTTGAATTGCTTTTTTCATATCTTTTTCGCTGGCTGAGAAACCTCCTTCTACTTGTTCAAAGCGCATAGCTAATTCATACACTTTCATTTCAGTCTGTAATTCATTTTTCCACTTGTTTTCTTTTACTTCTTGTATAAGTTGATTTAAATTTTTTAATAGCGGAAGTCCAATCTCTAATCGAGATTCAATTTTTGCATTAGGTCCTTTTTTTAATGTCTCTTTATCTCCTGTAACTTGATTAGAAACTTCTGTTTCATATTTAGAAAATAATTCAATTTTGTTTATTTTGACTACTTCTTGTTTAAACGTATTATGAAGAAATAACCCGCAGATGATTAGCATAGTAGCAATGATTAAAGTAAAGAGAATATTAGAGTAGAGCATTTTTTTTAGTTGGAATAGAAATATTTTCATGTCGTATCACCACATACATTAAATACTTCTTCATATCTTTTTTCAGAACCGATAACTTCTTTTTGAATATCAATAATATTAATGTTATGAGAATAAAATAGATTAATAAGGTCTTGGATGGTGTGGTGCTCTAATTGGATTCGAAGGCCTTTCTTAGTTAACGCTGCTTGTACGTTTTCTTGTAATAAAACGTGTTGTGCATGTTTTAAATTTGAAAATAAGAAGTGATAATAAATTTTTTCGTACTTTCTCATATCCTCTTCTATTAATTTACCGTCTTTTAAAAAAAGAATCTTCTTTGTAACACGGTCAATTTCTGATAAATTATGAGAAGAAAGAATGATTGTTGTACCTTCTTCTACTAAGCGTAATAAAATATTCCTCATTAGTATCGCACTAGTTGGATCCAAACCATTCAGAGGTTCATCAAGGAACATAAGCTTTGGTTTGTTTAAGATTGCCATAGCTAAGAGAAGGTGTTGTTTCATACCTAAGGAGTAATCTTTAACTTTCCTCTTCGCATAACTTTCCATTCCTACATATTTTACAACTTCATTCATGCGTTCTTTTGAAAGTTTTTGCACATCACAAATGAATGTAAGATGGTCGTAGCCATTTAAATAGTCATATAGTACAGAATTGTCCTGTAAAAAAGAAACGTCTGTAAACACAGAAACATCTTTGTTAGATTTCCCGATCAATTCAATATTTCCAGATGTAGCTGGCAAAAGGTTGGTAACTACATTTAAAAAAGTAGTTTTACCAACACCGTTAGGACCAACTAAAGCCCAAATTCCTGGGGAGTTGATGGTGAGGTTAATGCCATCTAATATTTTTTTATGTTTGTAACTTTTGGATAAATTATTGATAGATAGAATAGTCAACTAGAATTCCTCCCTTTTAATGAATTGGTATAAAATGTAATTGTGTAATTAATTATAACTGAAAATTCAGATTTATAAAGAGGTATAGTTATAAATTTAAGCTTTTTTCTAAATCGCATTCTTAAATCAATTATATGAATAATTTAGAAATGAGACTGTGAAGAAAGGAAAAAGAGTACTTGTTGGAGAATTTTTACAATGTGTCGATTAGAGAAAAAGGAGTCATGCAAAATGAATTTAGAAAAAGCAAAACCAGTAAATGAAGAAGTCGCTGAATTAAAGGAACTAATTAAAGAATTACACGGAAGTGTACATCAACTGCAAAGTGAAGTGCAGCAACTAAGGCACGAAAGACCGGTTGTTGAAGTAAGAAAAGGTGTTCAATTATCGCCAGCAATCGTTGGACAAATTGGTGGTATGATATTAGGTGGGTTAGCAATTATCGGTATATTTTGGTGAACGAAAAAAAGGTATGCAATTTAGAGTTGCATACCTTTTTCGTTGTCGTTATTTGTCGGTAAATCGATATTCTCTGTCGAATCGTCGATATACTTAGAAAATCGTTGATATATTCGAAGAAACGATCGATATATTTTAAAAATCGTCGATATAATTTCACGCACTACAACTTTTACATTAAATAACGTAAATATATGTAAGCATGTGATAACAATAGCGCAATAATTGTTAACGGTAAACCAATTTTTAAGAAGTCCATATACGAGAAAGCATGTCCTTCACGTTTTGCAATACCAGCAACGACTACGTTTGCGGATGCTCCGATTAATGTTCCGTTTCCTCCTAAGCAAGCTCCAAGTGATAACGCCCACCATAGTACTTCGATTTGCGGAGAGTCGACAGATAATCCGATTCCTGTAGCTAAATCTTGAATAAGCGGGATCATCGTTGCGACAAAGGGGATATTGTCAATTGTCGCAGATGCGATGCCTGATACCCACAAGATAAGTATCGCAGCGAAACCGATATCGCCATTTGTTACGTCGAGTACTTCTTTTGCGAGTGAAGAAATAAGTCCGATATCAATTAACCCGCCAACGAGAACGAATAGCCCGGCGAAGAAGAAAATGGTTACCCATTCAACGTGGGCAAATACATCTTCAATATCATGTTCTTTTACGCCAATTAGCATAAGAAGTGTAGCGCCTGTCATCGCGATAACGGCAGCGTCTACATGAATTATAGAATGAAGTACAAAGCCTAAAATAGTTAGTCCTAAAATTGAAATGGATTTTAAAAGGAGGCTTTGATCTTTAATATAATCTTTTTCGTTCAATGCCATTAATATTTTAATTTGCTCAGGTGTTGTTTTTAGTTTGTTACGATACATAAAGTAAATAATACCAAGTGTAACGATAGAGATAATGATTACGATTGGAGCTAAGTTCAGTAAAAAGGCATTAAAGTCTAAATGTTTGTTTGCTGATCCAATCATAATGTTAGGGGGGTCACCGATTAATGTTGCTGTTCCGCCTATATTTGAAAATAGCACTTCTGAAATCAAATAAGGGACAGGGTTTACTTTTAAAATACGTGTAATGGACAGTGTAACAGGTACGATTAATAAAACGGTCGTTACGTTGTCCAAAAATGCTGATCCTACAGCAGTTAATAGGGATAGTAATAATAAAATGCGGATTGGTTTTCCGCCAGCTGCTTTTGCCGCTTTAATGGCCACAAATTCAAATACGCCTGATTGACTCGTAATATGTACGAGAATCATCATCCCAATTAAAAGGGTGATTGTTTCCCATTGAATATGTGATGTGAAAGCAGTATGTAAATCTACAACTCCAAAAATAATCATAATAGCAGCACCGAATAGTGCGATTACAGCACGATTCAATTTCTCAGAAATAATAAATCCGTACGTGATTAAAAATACGGCAATTGCAAAATAATATTGCCAATTTGCTACTTCATGTGCTGATTGTTCCAATCATGTCACCTTCTTTAAAGTATGTATTCAATTGTCGAAATGTATCTCGCTGCATTAATACGGGATAAAATATATTGTAGCAAATTCAAAAAAGAAAGAAAACTATTTAACAAAGTGAAGGAAAAAATATGATTTTTACATATCATATAAAAAATATAAAAAACACAGTGCAAATTATTAGGAAAAGTGGGCGTTGTCCTCTAATATAGAGATAGCAATTTACATTATTTTTGCGTAAAATGGTTTAAAGAGGTGAATTCCGATGGAAATAGTAAAAGATAGTTCTCTTATTCAAAATGAAATTGAACGTTTTGTAAATAAAGATGTATATATTCATTTAGAAACAACGAACGGAGCGTATGCGTCACACTTTAATGAAAAGATGATGACGGTTGGTGCATTCATTCGAAATGCAATTATTCGCTTTGAGCGCGGGAAGATTACTGGAACGAATCCATACCGAGTTGGTTTGAAAATGGATCATGGCTGGGTATATGCAGAAGGTATTACGCACTGGGAAGTAGACGATAAAGAGCGTTTATTACTTGCAGGGCATGATAATCAAGGTCGCTTAGCAGTTGCACTTGAGTTAAGCTTAACGCCATTTAAGTAAGAAGGAGGGAAACTTATGGAGAGACATGTACTTGTTGTATTTCCGCATCCAGATGACGAAGCATTTGCGGCGGGAGGAACAATTCGCTTATTAACAGATCAAGGAGTACCTGTAACGTATGCATGTGGTACTTTAGGACAAATGGGACGTAACATGGGGAAAAACGTATTCGCTAACCGTGAAACGATTCCAAATATCCGTGAAAAAGAATTAAAAGATGCATGTGAAGCGATGGGAATTCAAGATTTAAGAATGCTTGGTTTCCATGATAAAACGTTAGAATTTGAAGATGTTGATTTCGTTGCAGATAAAATTGAAGCAATCATTCAAGAAGTAAATCCATCTCGAATTATTACATTTTATCCAGAGCACGGCGTACATCCAGATCATGATGCATTTGGCCGCGCAGTTGTTCGCGCTGTATCACGTATGCAAAAAGAAGAGCGTCCAGTCATTCATGCCGTTGCGATTACGAGAAATCGCGAAGCTGTATTAGGTGAGCCGGATGTTGTAAATAATATTAGTGAAGTATTCGAGCATAAATTAGCTGCACTAGGTGCGCATCGTTCACAAACAGAAGCGATGTTAGAAGAAACACACGTGAAAATCAAAAACAAAGATGCAGCAACATTAAAATGGCTGCAACTGGAACAATTTTGGACTTATAAATGGGAGTAGGCTAGAAGGGGACCTTCTAGTAGCTCTTACATAGAAAAAGCACCGTCATTTGGACGGTGCTTTTTTAGTGAATAACTTTTAATTTCCGCTATTTGCGAGCAGATTTCACTTTATCCCGCATTAACGGGCAGTAAGCCTACCACCTGGAAATTCAGAAAAAGCAAAGAAGGTAGGTGGAGGCGGACTGCCCGTAAAAGCCCGATTGGTTCAACTAATAATCAGTGGGGATGAACAAAACCCACACTGATTAAAGTTTCACTTTATCTTGTGCTCCATTCTTTTGTAAATTCATCATGGTATGCTTCGCTCCAATGGTATGGCTGCAACTCTTTTAACGGTTTGAAAATGATATCTTGTTTAGAATTTGTAATGGCGCATAGTACTTCTGGTCCCCAATAAAATAAACGTTCTTGGCATACACCACAAGGTGATAATACTTTTAATTCAGAATGCTCATTTTCCCTTGCAAGACAAATAGAATGTGTAACTTTCTTATGAAATTTATGTGCTTCTAAAATTGCACCTGTTTCCATACAAAGTTCTGTTGAAGCGTTTATTACGTCAGGGGCCACACTTGTATAAATGGATCCATCTTCTACACGGATTGCTGCAGCTCCGCCCCAATTATGTGGATATCTTTGGTCAATTAAATTTTTCACTGCATCATATAATTGTTGTTCAATGCTCAATTGTAGTTCCTCATTTCTACGTAATTTTTCATTCAATGACTATGTTATTTTTTTAGTAATACCGTTAAAAAAGAATAGACATCTAATTTCACACTATGGATGTAAGAATTACTCTTCATCTGCATACTTATCTTCTAAAGAAATTAATAGAGTAATTAACCCGAGTACTACAATAATTAAAGTGGTTATAAAAGATTTAGAAAGAGAAAAAGAACCTGCAATGAAAGGTGATAAAAACTTGAATGAAAGTATACTAGCTAGTAAGGACACTACTAAAATGGTAAAAAGAGCTACATTTTTATTACTAATAGATGATTGTAAAAAGTCTTTAATAAAGCCAATAGAGACAAATATAGTTAGTATGATAAGGGAAATAAAATAATGTGTTACATTTGTCATACTAATAGTAGGATCGTCTATTATGTAGGCAAGTAACTTAGATATTAACATACCACCAAATAATAGAATGATAAAAGCGAGTAACTCTGTTGACATATAAGTGCTAAAATTGACTTTCTTTTTAAAGAGCTTATAGCTTAGTGTAGCCTGGATTATTTGCATGATAAAAAGAGCGATAATCCACACATAATAGACAATTGGTAATTCTCCTGAGAATAGAGAAATTAGGAAATTTATTACTGTCCTTAAAATTTCAATCATTACGAAAGGCCTCCTGTTTGCAAGCTTTACGACATTAAAAATGCTGGTCTATCGCTTGATAATTAGAACTATTAATTCAAACTATTTCTAATTATTCCATAAAAAGGTGGTAGCTTCAAGTTATCTTTTTAACAAAGCTTCCAAGGCTCAACACTAGAAAAAGAAACGCAATATGTAATATAATTGAAAAAGTATATATTAAAATCAATGTTAATATTACCCTCCTATAAGTATTAACATACGTAATTGAGGTGTTTTCTTTGTTGTTTTATGATCGAATTTCTATAATGGCCCCTCCTGTTCCGTAGCTTAGGAAAGTCTTTTATTTCTGAGATTTTCAAAGTTATAGGAGGGTATGAAAAATGAAAAAAGTCTCAGTACCATCAATTTTGTTAATGATTATTCTTGTCGCATTTCCGCAAATTAGTGAAACGATTTACACACCGTCTTTACCTGACATTTCAAAGGCGTTACACGTAAGTAATAATGAGGTACAGTTAACACTTAGTGTGTATTTTGCTGGATTTGCTTTAGGTGTATTTTTTATTGGATGGTTATCAGATATAATTGGCCGTCGCCCGGCAATGTTATTTGGAATTGTCGTATATGGCGTTGGGAGTTTCTTATGCTTTATTGCAAATTCCATTGAAGTTTTATTGCTAAGTCGTTTTATTCAAGCGTTTGGAGCAAGTGCTGGCTCTGTTGTTACACAAACGATTCTTCGTGAAAGTGTAGAAGGGCATAAGAGGCATGTTATGTTTGCTCAAATCTCGGCAGTCATTGCTTTTACACCAGCGATAGGGCCGTTAATTGGTGGTTTTCTTGATCAAATGTTTGGATTTAAAACCGTATTTTTAAGTTTAGTAGTTATGAGTATCGGGATTTTTCTGTATACGTTTGTTTCCCTTCCCGAAACAAAAACGGACTCAGTAACGAATAAAATAAATGTATTTTCTGTTTTAAAACGGTTAATTACAAATCCGAAAGTAGTAACATATGGGTTATTAATTGGAGGAGCGAATGGTGTTTTATTTAGCTATTATGCAGAAGCGCCGTTTATCTTTATTGAATACTTTCAGTTATCGCCTAGTATGTATGGACTTCTAGGAATTGTTGTTGCTTCCGCTTCTATTATTGGAGCGAAAGTTTCAAAACGATTGCTTGCCACGTATAAACCAGAGAAGATCATATATATCGGTTGTCTTGTAATGACAGGAGGAGCTATCCTTTTATCTGTTATTACGTTTGTTGGATCAAATCCGAATGTAATATATATGATTGTATTTTTAGTAGCGATGTTTATATTGCTATTAGGAATTGGGATAGCGTTACCTAACTGTTTAAGTTTAGCATTAGTAGATTTTCAAGATGTCATTGGTACAGCCGGAGCTTTGTTTAGCTTAGGGTACTATGTCATTGTAACGATAACAATTTGGGGAATGAGTCAGCTGCATACGGGCTCGTTACTCGTGATGCCACTTTATTTTCTGGCTATTGTAGTTATCATGATGGTGTTTACTAAAGTGTTTATTTTAGGGAAACAAACTTCAAAAATGATTTAAATATGAAATGGTAAAAGGGTCTCATTAAAAATGAGACCCTTTTATATTTTATCCTGCTGTTTTGAGGCAGTAAGATTCCTACCTCAAAATTGGGCTGGACTAAAGAACTTAGTAGTTTATTAATATATTAAATTTCTGGTTGGTATATGAATCGGACGTGTGGGGAATTACGTTAACTATTATAAAGATTGAAGTACATGAGATGTGAAACTGAGGAAGGAATACTCTCCTCGGTTATTTATATTGTAATAATATTCATGCCGGAATCATATTGAATAGATGTATTTTATTGTTAATTTAGTTAAAAATTAATTAGACTTATGTATAATAATTTATTGAAAAAATAATTGAACTTTTCAGATAAATGAATTAATATAAGGTAAGTAATTTTAAGATTTATAGAATATTGGAAGGTGAAAGGTTTTGAGAATTTTGTAAGAGGCAAAAAACGATTTTAGGATAGCTTTAAAGCTAGTGTAAAATGACGTTTGCTTCATCATTTTCAGGGCCGAAAGGAATTAGGGGAAAGCATCTTGTTTTAAAATGCGGCTATGAATCATCTAAGAGGGGGAAGTGAAGTGGCAAACAAAGAATTGAAAAGGGGTTTAGAAGCACGTCATATTCAAATGATTGCTTTAGGCGGAACGATTGGTGTTGGCTTGTTTATGGGATCAGCCAGCACAATTAAATGGACAGGTCCATCAGTAATGCTTGCGTATGCAATTGCAGGTATTTTTATCTTCTTCATTATGCGTGCGATGGGTGAAATGTTGTATATGGAGCCGAGTACAGGCTCATTTGCGACGTTCGGTCATAAGTATATTCATCCGTTAGCTGGTTATATGACAGCGTGGAGTAACTGGTTCCAGTGGGTTATCGTTGGGATGTCAGAAATTATTGCGGTTGGGGCATATATGCAATATTGGTTCCCGGACTTACCAGCTTGGATACCAGGTGTAATCGCGATGGTTATTCTTGGCGCAGCTAACTTAATTTCTGTTAAGTCATTTGGTGAATTTGAATTTTGGTTTGCGATGATAAAAATCGTTACGATTCTATTAATGATTATTGCGGGATTTGGACTTATTTTCTTTGGAATTGGTAACGGTGGAGAAGCGATTGGCATATCTAATCTTTGGTCAAATGGCGGTTTCTTTACAGGTGGTTTTTCAGGATTCTTCTTTGCATTATCACTTGTAGTTGGTGCATACCAAGGTGTGGAATTAATTGGTATTACTGCTGGTGAAGCGAAAAACCCGAAGAAGACACTTACAAGAGCGATTCAAAGTACAATTTGGCGTATTTTAATTTTCTATATTGGTGCTATTTTCGTTATTGTAACTGTATATCCGTGGGATCAATTAAGTACAATTGGTAGTCCGTTCGTAGCAACTTTTGCGAAGGTTGGTATTACGGCAGCAGCTGGACTTATTAACTTCGTTGTTATTACAGCGGCAATGTCGGGTTGTAATAGTGGTATTTATAGTGCGGGCCGTATGCTTTATACGTTAGGTGTAAATGGACAAGCGCCGAAATATTTCACGAAACTTTCTGGAAATGGTGTACCTTTATTCGGTACAGTTGGCGTAATTATCGGTTTAGCGGTTGGTGTTGTTTTAAGTTATATCGCACCGAAAAACTTATTCGTATATGTATATAGTGCGAGCGTACTTCCTGGTATGGTACCATGGTTCGTCATTTTAATTAGTCAAATTAATTTTAGAAAAGAAAAGGGAGCAGAGATGAAAGATCATCCGTTCAAAATGCCATTTGCTCCTGTTACAAACTATTTGACAATTGCCTTTTTAATTATGGTATTAATCGGAATGTGGTTTAACGATGATACACGTATTTCATTAGTTGTAGGTATTGTTTTCTTAGCTATCGTCACAATTAGTTTCTATGCTTTCGGAATAGGGAAACGACCTCCGTTAGATGTTCAAAATGATCAAGAGATTTCAAGTAAATAAAGAAAGTAAAAAATCCGATTTCTCATATGGAAATCGGATTTTTTACTATTAAAATTTCTCTAAAACGATTTTCCCAATGGTACTTCCGCTTTCAAGCAGAGCATGTGCTTTCTTTACGTTTTCAGCGTTAATTGGTGAAAGTGTTTCATTTAATGTAGTCTTTAAAATACCTTCATCTAATAGTTCGCTTACTTTATTTAATAGTTCGTGCTGCGTGATCATATCGCCAGTTTCGTACATCGCTTTTGTAAACATAAACTCCCAAACGAATGTAGCACTTTTACTTTTTAAAATACCCATCTCAAGAGGGTGTTCATTTTCTACGATAGAGCAAATTTTTCCTTGTGGTTTAATGAGGTCACATATTGCTTGCCAATGTTGATCTGTATTGTTTAAGCAGAAAATATAATCTACGTCTTTTAGCCCAAACTCTAATATTTGATCTTGTAAAGGCTGGTGATGGTTAATAATATAATCGGCACCAAATTTTTCAACCCAGTTTATCGTTTCATTACGGGATGCAGTTGTGATTACATTCAGTCCAGCCCATTTTGCAAGTTGGATGGCAATCGAGCCAACACCACCAGCGCCACCAATAATTAAAATGTTTTTGAATGTATTCTCATCTTTCTTATTATAATCAATACTTAAACGTTCAAATAAACCTTCCCAAGCCGTGATAGCTGTTAAAGGAAGTGCTGCAGATTCAGCATCACTTAACGTTTTTGGTTTCTTTCCAACGATTCTTTCGTCAACTAGGTGGTATTCACTATATGTACCTTGTCTCGTAATGCTTCCAGCGTAAAACACTTCGTCGCCTTCTTTAAATAACGTACAACCTTCGCCAGTTTGCACGACAACACCACTAGCATCCCAGCCAAGTATTTTCGCTACATCTTCTTTTTTATCTTTCGGAGAGCGAACTTTTGTATCAACTGGATTAACGGAAATAGCGTTAATTTTAACAAGTATATCTCTTCCTGTAGCAACAGGTCTTTCAACTTCAATATCAATTAAACTGTTTTCTTCTTCAATAGGTAAGTATTCATGTAAACCAATTGCTTTCATTTGTATTCCCTCCATTAAAGTAAGAGTCATTTACTCTTTTATTATAGTAGGTAAAGCGTCATTATGTAAAAAAGTTGAGTTCTTTCCATTTTGTAAAAGAGCTGTTTCAACTTCATTTAGAACTTTGTAACTGGCGAGCAACACTCATCACTCTGATTTTATAAGCGTCGGATGAGAGGTATACTTATTTTTCCAGTGTACCTTGCAATGAACAATACCAAGTGTTATATTATACTTGTAGTTATTCGTTATAAAACAGTACTAAATAATAAACAGTAGTGGATATCAATTAGAATAGGGTGAATGAATATTGAATGTACAATTTAAAAAAGGAGTTTTAGAACTTTGTGTTCTTGTCTTACTGGATAAGCAAGACCGTTATGGATATGAATTAGTTCGAAATATTTCCAATCGAATTGAAATATCAGAAGGGTCTGTTTATCCTCTTCTTCGAAGACTAACTAAGGAAGAATATTTTACAACGTATTTACAGGAGTCTTCAGAAGGCCCTTCAAGAAAGTATTATACACTGACGGATAAAGGTAGAACGTATTTGTATCAACTTTTGGAGGAATGGAATGAGTTTTCACAAGGTGTCAATCAATTAATTAAAGAAGGTGTAGGTAATGACGAAAGATAAATTTTTACAACAATTAAATGTATCTCTAAAAAGGTTATCTGATAAAGAGCGTGCAGATATTTTAAAAGATTATGAAGAACATTTTACTTTCGGATTAGAGGAAGGGAAAAGTGAAGAAGAAATTGCAACTTCATTAGGCTCTCCAGCTCAAATCGCCAAAGAGTTATTAGCAGATTATCATATTGAGAAAGTAACAGCAAGTGCAACAACAGGAAATGTTTTTCGGGCAATTTGGGCAGTAATTGGATTAGGTTTTTTTAATTTGTTAATCGTGCTTGGACCTGCAATTACATTAGCGGCATTAATTTTTTCAGGATGGATTCTAGGTATCTCATTTTTAGGCGCACCATTACTTGTTTTAGTTGATACTATTATACATCCAAATACATTCTTGCTATTTAATCTTTTTGTTTCTTTAGCACTTTGTGGACTTGGATATTTCATTGTTATTGCTATGTTATTTTTAACGAAGCTAGCAAAGAATGGATTTGTTCGTTATTTAAAGTTCAATATAGCATTAGTAAAAGGTGGTTTGAAGCATGATAAATAAAAAGAGTCTTTCAATCATTGCAGGTATTATTTTCATTATTGGTATGATCGGAAGTTTATTCACTTATCGTTCAATTGCTGCAGTACCAATTTCAGAAGAAAAGGTCGTTAATAATAATAATGTGTCAAGCGTCATTATTGATACAAATAACGTTCGTGTTAATATCAATCCTACAAAAGATAGTAACGTGAAAGTAAAATTAGATGGCGAGGTTAATCCAAACGTAAAAAGAACATTAGCTACGGATGAGGAAGATTCAACGCTTCTCATTTCTTATAAAGAAAAACAACAGAGCTGGTTCAACTTTAATATTTCTGAAGTATTGGCTCCATTAACATTAAATGTGTATCTACCCGAAAAACAATATGATTCATTAAAAGTTTCCAATAATAATGGCTACGTTTCTGCTAAAAAACTAAACGCAACACATTTTAATATCAATACAAGCAATGGACATGTTGAATTAAGAGGAATCAATTCGCCAAAAATTATCGCAGAAGCAAACAATGGAATTATGGATTTCAAAGATGTATTGGCACAAAATATTCATGTAAAATCGAACAACGGACGAATAATGCTAGACCATGTTGAAGGTGAAATAGAGGGGCAAACTAAAAATGGAAGTCTTACTCTTAAAACGAATGAACTGGATCGAAATCTCAATTTTATGACTCATAATGGGAAAATTAATATTGAAACCGAAAAAGAACCAACTAATGTTCAATTTAATGTTTCTGTCGACAACGGCAGCGCGAATATCCTGAATAAATATAACGGGAATACGGTTATTGGAAAGGGAGAAAATATAATTAAATTAAACACACATAACGGAAATATTACAGTGAAAAACCAATAGCATATTACCTTTTATAATCTCAGCTCGTCGCACATAAAGAGCAATAATAAATAAAAAAGAACCGACTCCTTTTTTCAACATATAGGTAGTCGGTTCTTTTTTATGTAACCTTCGTTTAAGTGTGTATCCTTTTCGTATTTCAAAATACAAACAGTTGATTTATTACCCTGGATTCTTAGAAAAATAACGAATAATAATTAATAGTGTAAGGAGAATTTGTGAATGACTCAATAATAATAGGTGAAACAATGAAAAGTGAGAAGGAGTTTATTTCTAGCAAGAGGAATTCTTTACTGTATTGTTTTATTCAAAACTAAATTTAAAGGTGGATACATAATGACAGTAAAGAAGCTTTATTTCGTCCCAGCAGGTCGTTGTATGTTGGATCATTCGTCTGTTAATAGTACATTAACACCAGGAGAATTATTAGACTTACCGGTTTGGTGTTATCTTTTGGAGACTGCAGAAGGACCTATTTTAGTAGATACAGGTATGCCAGAAAGTGCAGTTAATAATGAAGGTCTTTTTAACGGTACATTTGTCGAAGGGCAGGTTTTACCGAAAATGACTGAAGAAGATAGAATCGTGAATATTTTAAAACGGGTTGGTTATGAGCCGGAAGACCTTCTTTATATTATTAGTTCTCACTTGCATTTTGATCATGCAGGAGGAAATGGCGCTTTTATAAATACACCAATCATTGTACAGCGTGCTGAATATGAGGCGGCGCAGCATAGCGAAGAATATTTGAAAGAATGTATATTGCCGAATTTAAACTACAAAATCATTGAAGGTGATTATGAAGTCGTACCAGGAGTTCAATTATTGCATACACCAGGCCATACACCAGGGCATCAATCGCTATTAATTGAGACAGAAAAATCCGGTCCTGTATTATTAACGATTGATGCATCTTATACGAAAGAAAACTTTGAAGATGAAGTGCCGTTTGCGGGGTTTGATTCGGAATTAGCCTTATCTTCAATTAAACGTTTAAAAGAAGTTGTGATGAACAAGAAGCCGATTGTTTTCTTTGGACATGATATAGAACAGGAAAAGGGATGTAAAGTGTTCCCTGAATATATATAGTGCAAAAAGTCATGAGCTCACTTCACATGTGCTCATGACTTTTTCGTTTAAATAATTTTTTTGAATAAGTTATAAACTTTTTTAGAACTGTCTTCATTTAATTGATAGTACGTAAGGTTTACATCATCAGGAGTATCTTGCTGAGCAATCATCACTTCGTTACTGTGATGGTCAACTACCCATATAAAATATTTTTTATAAGTTCCATCCTCGAAAGTAATCCACATATCACAGTCTATTAAATCTGATCCTTCTTCATCTAATGTTAATTTTCCTTTTTTGGCGGTATCCATACTATTAATGAATGTTTTTAATTCATCTGTTTTCGTGAGAAACATATCCTTTTTTGTTTTAATTGACTCGACATGTATATCTTTTATTTCCTGTTTTCCTAAAAAGACAGGGGGCTCATTTGGATCTCTTTGAGTTGAAATGATAGTAGCTTTCTTCTTTGGCTTATTTGCTGTATAGAAGTCTTGAATAGATTTTCCAGAGTTAAAAAACCATACGATACCCAAAATAATCAATGCGCTACCGAGCAGTAAAATAATTTTCTTAATAGAATATTCTCCTCTCTATCACTTCGTATGAAGAGCTTTTCTATTAATATATGATAGGGAAGCATAAAGTATTATAGTTGAACTTGGTTATTCTGCACTGTTTTAACAGGGCGATCTACGAGTAAATTGTAAGTGAGTCCGATTAGTACGAAAATGCCACCGACAACCTTTCCTATAGAGAGTTCGTGTGACAAGATGAAATCAATGATAGTCCCCGCAAATAATTGTCCGATAAAGATGAGTAACGTTAAATAAAATGCTGATATTTTAGGCGTAATATAGTTCGATAATGAGATGACGATAACGCCTACAAATCCGCCTAAGTAAACAGCGATAGGAATAGATTGCAACGTATGACTAGGAATGTACATTGAATCTGAACTGAAAATTAAAAATAACATAGAGAAAAATAATCCAGTAATATAATTAAAAAACGTACCTTCCCAATTACCGATTTTCGCTGCTAAATTTGCGTTAATAATTCTAGCAACAACGATAGAAACACCAGCTAAAATAGCGATAGTAATATATAACATTTTCTTGCCCCCATTAATAAATTGTCATGATTATAATTCCGGAAGAGATGAAACATAATCCAATTAGTTTTTTCTTTTCAAACTTTGCAACTTTCATTCCTAATAAACCGAAATGGTCAATAACGATGGAAGCAATAGATTGACCGAGTAAACTTAATGCGATCGTAATAGAGGCACCAAGGACGGAGAAACTAATATTATTAAAAAGAACAGTGAACACTCCAATCGCTCCAGCGCTATATAAAAAAAGTGGAATACTTTTATCAAAATAAATTTTATTTTTGTTAATGATTAAAATGAAGATAACTGCAATTAAACCGACAAGGTGGATGACAACGCTCGCTGTATACTTGCCAATTAACTCAGATAAAATCCCATTCAATGGAAGCATAACGGCGATGAGCACACCAATAAAGACAGAAAGAAAGTTATACAATGTAATATCCCCTTTGTATTTCATATTTGTAATGACTGTATCATGCTGAAATTGTGAATTACTATGACATATGTCATAGTGGAAGGAGAAAATTTTGATTACAATGGGGAGTAGTTGTAAAGGCGGGGGAACTATGAAGAAAATATGTAATTCTATTAAACTAACAAATTATATGAAAGAAAATAATATTGACTCCTTTTTTAGTAATGATATGAAACCATATATGGAACTAATATTTTTTAAAAAGAATGAGTTTATTTGTAGAGAGAATGAAGAGATAGATTATTTATTTTTCTTCGTTGAAGGAAAAGCGAAAGCGTTTAATACATTAAGTAACGGGAAATCTGTATTGTTATGCTTTTATGATAGCTTGCAGCTGTTAGGAGATGTGGAGTTAATTCATTCTCAAAAGACAGCTTCAAACGTACAAGTGATGGCAGATTCATATTGTGTTGGTTTGCCTTTAGGGAAAGTGAGAAATCAACTATTTCATGATGCAAAATTTTTACGGTGTATTTGCGGATCATTAGCACATAAGTTAAATCGGCTTTCAAAAAACAGTACAATTAATTTACTATATCCACTTGAAAATAGACTTGCGAGTTACATGTTAGCAGCAGGGGAACGAGCGGTGCAGCATGGAAATAGAATTGTATTTAGTGGGAATTTAACGGAAACAGCGGAATTGTTAGGAACGAGTTATCGTCATCTATTACGTACAGTAAATATTTTTTGTGATAAAGAGATAATAAAAAAGAACAATGGTTGCTTCGAAGTAGTAAATGTGGATGTTCTGAGGGAATTGGCAGCAGATGTTTATAAATAGGAGGAGATTAGAATGATTACACCTATATTTAGAATTTTTGATGTTGAAAAAGCAAAGCTATTTTACATAGATTTTTTAGGGTTTAAAATGGATTGGGAACATCGGTATGAGGAACATATGCCATTATATATGCAAATTTCGTTACATGATGCTGTAATACATTTATCAGAACATCATGGGGATGCTTCGCCAGGCGGTGCGATTCGGGTGAAAATAGAGGGGTTAAAAAGTTATTATGCTATTTTATCAAGTAAGGATTATGCTTATTCAAAACCTGATATAGAGAGCACACCGTGGGATACGATGGAATTAACTGTGATTGATCCGTTTTCAAATAGAATTATATTTTATGAGGAAAAATTGTAGAAATGGAAGGGGTTCATATACAAGTTTTCCTAAATTGAGTAGTGTAATTACGTGTTAAATGAATGGAATGAAGAGTAGTTCATAAAGTAGCGAACTACTCTTTTTCCTTTTGTTAAACAAATTGAATTATTGATAAATAAATCGTATCATAAAACATATGAACGAATGAGTATATGTTCATACGTTTTGGGAAGGAGGAAAAAAATGTTAGATGCAATTATCGTTGGAGCTGGTCAAGCTGGATTAACAATGGGATATTACTTGAAGCAAGAAGGTTATAATTTTTTATTACTTGAGGCAGGAAACCGAATTGGGGATTCATGGAGAAACAGATATGATTCTTTGCAACTCTTTACACCGAGGGAATATAGTAGTTTACCAGGTATGATAGTAAAAGGAGAAGGTAATGGATTTCCATGTAAAGATGAAATGGCAACATATTTAGAAGAATATGCAAGGCACTTTACATTACAGGTCCAATTGCAAACTGAAGTTTTTAAAATAAAGAAAGAAAAAGATATATTCGAATTACATACTCCTACAGAAATTTTACAATCAAAAAAGGTTGTTATCGCAACAGGTGGTTTTCAGCAACCGTACATCCCTTCATTTTCACAACATCTTTCATCGCATGTTTTTCAAATACATTCATCACAATATAAATCACCATCACAAATTCCTGAGGGGAAAGTATTAGTAGTAGGTGGCGGGAATTCAGGAATGCAAATTGCAGTAGAACTTGCAAAAACTCATGAAGTTACAATGTCTATCAGTCATCCTTTAACATTTTTACCGTTACGTCTTTTTAGAAAAAGCATTTTTTATTGGTTAGAAAAATTGGGTTTATTGTACGCCGAAGTAAATACTAAGAGGGGAAAATGGTTTCAGAAGAGAAAGGATCCTATTTTTGGTTTTGAAGGCAAAGAACTTATTCGTAATGGAGCAATTAAACTAGAGGAAAAAGTGGTTAGTGCATCAGAAAATAATATTATGTTTCAAAATGGTGGCACGTATAGTGCAGAAAGCATTATATGGTCAACTGGTTTTATTCAGAACTATAAATGGATTGAACTAGAAAAGGCAGTGAATGAGAATGGATTTCCTAATCATGTAAAGGGAATAAGTCCCGTGAGAGGATTATATTATATCGGTTTGCCGTGGCAATCTCAAAGAGGATCTGCACTTATTTGTGGTGTAGGAAAGGATGCATCATATTTACTTTCTGAAATCAAAAAAATAGATCAGTAGCAGCGACTACTGATCATCCATATGTACATGAATTAGGAGAGGTCAAACATTTATTAACTTTATTATAATAGATTTTCATAAGAATAAAAACTGAAAATTCTAATTTTATGTTGAGAAAGTTTTTTGTATCGAAATATATAAAAGAATAGGGGTTTTTAGTAAAAGGAAATATGATATTTATATTTTAATAAATTATGATATAGTTTATAAAGAATAGATTACATAAAATGTTATTTTGTTACATATTTAGGAAGGGGGGTTGTTATGAAGTTTGATGATCAACGCCTACTAGGAGTACGATTAGGTTCTATACTTGTAACAGAGGAAAATCAATATTTAGTAATTAAGAAAAAAGATCATTATGCACTTTTAAATATACATAATTTAGAATGCACACATGTTGAAGTGCAGCTAGAACATATTGAAGAAATGTTGCAGGAAGATTTTCAAGAAAGTATAACGGAGATTATCGCACCAGAACATATAAAAATTGTTGCCAAAAATGTAATATAAAGAAAGAAGCTGGAAGGAACAGCTTCTTTCTTTTCGTTAAAAGGATAACGTTTTTAACACGTCACCAATAATCCCTTCCATTTGATGAACGCCTAAGTCAGCGTTCGTCATTATAACAGCACCATTACCTCGGTATGGATAGCATATCATCATACATTGAAATCCAACGCCCCATCCAAGTGAATACATTTGTAAGTCTTTATTCGAATCATCTAGAAACACACCTAATCCAGTCCATTTTGAGCAACCTTGAGGAGAAATCATATCTTGTACTAATTTTTGAGAAAGTTTTAGTTTGCCCTTTCCTTGTAAGGAATGAATGATTTCAATTACTAAAGTTGATAAGTCTGTTGGTGTTGTCCAAATACCTGAAGTGGCTGCGAATGGATAAAATGGATACTTCTCATTTGTAACGGTGCCATCTTTATTATGCCCACAAGCAAAGGCCTCCATTTTATTTATATCTTTAGTAGAGAATAGCATACTATTTTTCAGTTGTAGTGGATGAAAGATATATTCTTCAAGTAAAAGATTGAATGGTTTTCCAGTTATATCTTCAAGTAGTAGTTCAATAATACAAAAGTTTGCATCAGAGTAGTGAAATTCGCTTTCTGGTTTATAAGTTATTTCTATCGGTACTGGACAATATGATGTTTTACCGGCAAGGATTTCAGACATGTTTGGTCGCCCTTGTGCAAGTGTATAATGCTCAAAACTATTAGGAGGATCAATGATTCCAGATTGGTGGCTTAATAAATTTCACAGGGTGACTTTTTTCTGTGAGGTAAATAGACTGGTAGGTATGTTCCAAGATGTGAGTCTATCATTTACGTCTTCATCTAAATGCACGATCTTTTGATCTGATAACGTTAGTACGAGCATTGTAGTGAAGAATTTACTAATAGAACAAGAATTGAATATGGAATTCGTAGTGACAGTTTTAGTTGTTCCAGATTCAAGTGTTCCGCAGGCAGTTGCTTCATCTAGTTTACCATCACGTATAACAGCAAGGCTTAAACCTGCAACGGAATATTGGTTCATTTTCTCGTATATAGTGTTACTTTTTAAGTTCATAGTGACTCCTTTCTTATGAAAGACAGAATATTAGTTCTATTATACAGTAGTTAATAGAGAGAATGAGAGAAAAAGAAAAAACTTCATCTTTTATCGATGAAGTTCTTTTAGTTAATTTGAAGTGAATGCTTTAAAAAATTTATCTCGGTACATGTACATTAGCCATGAGGTTGTTAGTAAGGAAATAATGATTTGTTTGTTTTGAATTGGCGCATTGAAAACAAGCCAGCCAACGATATCAAATAATAAATGTAGTGCAATTGAAAGAACTACAAATTGTAGTAACGTATTTAAAAATCTTTTCATAAAGTGTCCCCCTAAAATAAAAGGTTTTATCAGAAATGTTGTATATTGCTATTATACATTAAATGTGTTTCGTGGTAAAATTTACATAAGATAGTGAAATAAAACAAATGAAAGCTAATAGGGGGGATAGTCATGGGATTTTGGATGATCATACCGATAGCGGTCTTTGGGTTTATTTATATTGCTGAAAAATTAAATAGAATCGAAAAGAAAACGGATGCACGTTTAAAGAGGATGGAAGATAGATTACAGCTAATTACGAAAGAAATGGGAATTATAGATGGAGAACCTGAAATTAATAAAGAGTTACGCCAGCTTATGGAAGAAGGAAAAACAGTTACAGCAGTTAAGAGAGTGAGAGAGGCTTTTGGGTTTTCTTTACTAGAAGCGAAGCAATATGTTGATAAATTATAAAAAAGATCATCCATTTGGGTGATCTTTTTTCAATGCACCATGCGTGTATTTACATAAGCAGCGATTATAACGTGGCCAATTATAATGATAGGAAATAAGATTTTGACATTAGGAGTAGTGAAGACACTACCAATTGTGGCGATAACACCGGCAATTAAATTATAAAGACCAACTATTTTTGATAACTTATCTTTATTTGGCACACGGAGTTCATTGAATCCTGATAAGAGCCAAGTGTATTGTTTAACTCCGATGAAATAAGCTAGTGCAAATGAAATAATTGCTAGTATGAATAATGATGGGGAAGCGAAGAGAGTCATTGAAAACACCTCCGTTAAAGGGTTATAAATAAATTATAGTATGAATGTTATAATTTAACAAAATATAAGTGTAATAGGAAACAGAGTATTTATCATGAAGGGAGATTAAGTATGAATATTGTGGAATTCCAGAGATATGTATCAAATTTCAGTAAAGAAAAAGGATTTCAAGATACAACAATTGAAGAGCGTACGATGTATGCGATGGCGGAATTAGGTGAATTAGCGGAAGTGATATTAAAGCGTGATAAAATACAAGATTCGAAAAGAGAGATTGGTTTAGAAATGTTTGATGTCATTTGGAATGTATGTGACTTAGCAAATAAGTTAGAAATTGATTTAGAGAAGGCATTTGAAGAAAAAATGAGGATTAATAAAAAACGTGAATGGTAAGTGGAATATTAATGTGTAAAGATGGGGGATACGAATGAAAAAGAAGTTTATTATAGGAGGAGTCTTTACCTTAATTAGTGTAATGAGTGTTTTCGCTTATTTAGTCTTTCAAGGCATATTTATTCCGAATCAAATAAGTGCGGATAAGTATGAAATAAAAGGTGTAGATGTTGCGTCATACCAAGGAGATATAGATTGGAGAGAGTTGGAAAAGCAAAATATGAAGTTTGCGTTTATAAAGGCTACTGAAGGAAGCTCTTTTGTAGATAAGTACTTTTCGGAAAATTGGACGAATGCGAATAAGACAGGTATGCGCGTCGGAGCGTATCATTTTTTTAGTTTTGATAGTAAGGGTGAAACACAAGCAGAGCAATATATACGAACTGTTCCAAAGTATAAACAAGCATTGCCACCCGTAATTGATGTTGAGTTTTATGCTAACAAAAAAGATAATCCCCCTAAGCGTGAAGATGTTGTGAAAGAGTTGTCGGTCATGATAAAAATGCTAGAAAAACATTACGGTAAGAAAGTAATATTGTATGCAACTCAAGAGGCATATGATTTGTATATAAAGAATGCGTATCCTCAATGTGATATATGGATTCGTAGTGTCTTTACAAAACCGAGTTTATCTGAGGAGAGAAAATGGACGTTTTGGCAATACACGAATCGCGGGAGATTAAATGGTTATAATGGAAAAGAGAAGTATATTGATTTGAATGTATTTTATGGGAACGAGGAAGAGTTTGAGAATTATGGAATAAAAGGTTAAGTTTTAAAGCGTACAAAATTTTGTACGCTTTTTTGTTAATTACATAAAAATATACAAGTAAAGATGGAACAAACTGTTAAGGTGAATTGTCTAATATAGGTAATAACTATTTCGTTTGAAAGAAAGGGTGGAGAAAATGAAAAATACATTATTAAAAGTAGGGGTATGTGTTAGTTTACTAGGAACAACTCAATTTGTTAGTACAATTTCTTCTGTGAAAGCAGAACGAACGGTAGAGCAAAAAGTAATAAAAAATGAGGCAGGAACTATTTCAATTTCTCAGTTAAATAAAAATGTATGGGTTCATACGGAGTTAGGTTATTTTAACGGAGAAGCAGTTCCTTCGAACGGGCTAGTTCTTACTACTTCAAAAGGATTAGTACTTGTCGATTCTTCTTGGGATGATCAGTTAACGAAGGAATTAATAGAGATGGTAGAAAAGAAATTTAAGAAGCGCGTAACGGATGTCATTATTACACATGCGCACGCTGATCGGATTGGCGGAATAAAAACGTTGAAAGAAAGGGGCATTAAAGCGCATAGTACGGCATTAACTGCAGAACTAGCAAAGAAAAATGGATATGAGGAACCACTTGGAGACTTACAAACCATTACGAAATTAAAGTTTGGAAATATGAAAGTAGAAACGTTCTATCCAGGGAAAGGACATACAGAAGATAATATTGTCGTATGGTTACCGCAATATAAAATTTTAGCTGGAGGCTGTTTAGTGAAATCTGTGTCCGCGAAAGATTTAGGAAACGTTGCTGATGCTTATGTAAATGAATGGTCTACATCGATTGAGAATGTGCTGACGCGATATAGAAATATAAATGCAGTAGTGCCTGGTCATGGGGAAGTAGGGGACAGAGGATTACTTTTACATACATTGGATTTGTTGAAATAAGAAACTGTTGGAATATAAAAGCGAGGAGAAACAATTTTCTCCTCGCTTTCTTCTAACTATATTTAAATGCGAAGCTATCAATTATGCCTGCATACGTTACTGAGATTTTAATTCCAAGTATACAAATACCAGTACCGTCATAATTGCTATAACAACGTAAGTAGCATCAAGCATTATAAGTGTTTTTAAAGTTTCAGTCATCCTAATTCACCCCTGGTATGAAAATATAACATAATCTCTTATCAATTAGATCAGAGATTATAAAGATAACAATGTACATGAAATTTCTTAAGTAGATTCTATATAAATATATCATATAAATAATGTAAGTAATGTTAAGGCAGTGTAAATGTATTGTAAATAAAGTGATTTTTCATAAAATATTTAATCAAAAAATTGATAGTTCTTCAAAATGAAAAGAAGCTATTCTTTCTGTTGCATAATAAAAAGAAAGAATAGCGTTTTTGTATGTCTATTTCTGTTTACTTAAGAGATTTATAGTACGAAATTGTTCTTTCGTACTATGAACTAGAAAGTTAAATATGTGATTCAGCAATAGTCTAGCTATTTGAAAACTTGAACAACAGGGGTATGTAATGTTTTTTTGTGTCAATAAAAATATTATGTAAACAATATAAGTTGTCACAAATTTATACATATTATTGTGATTGATATCACATCTCTTTTCCTCAATGGGTATTATGCTTAGGTTGTAAGGAATGATTGGGAGAGGGTGGGATGATCATGTTTTGTTATCAATGTGAACAAACGCCAACAGGCGGATGTAAAGTAATAGGTGTTTGCGGTAAAAATGAAACAATAGCAAGTTTACAAGATACGATTGTGTTTGGGTTAAAAGGAATTGCTGCTTATCGTACGCATGCTGCTCAGCTAGGGTATACTGATGCATTTGTAGATGCTACGACGCAAGAAGCACTGTATATGACATTAACAAATTCCAACTTTAATGAACAAGAACATATTGATATGGCTATGAAAGTAGGGAAATCGGCTCTACGAGTAATGGAGTTGTTAGATGAGGCACATACGAATCATTTTGGTGTTCCAGAGCCTGTTCAAATTACGCAAAACCATGTAGAAGGTAAGGCAATTGTAGTTACTGGTCATAATTTATTTGCGTTAGAAAAATTATTAAAACAAACAGAAGGAAAAGAAATTAATATTTATACGCATTCTGAAATGTTACCAGCACACGGTTATCCGCAGCTGAAAAAATATAAACATTTAAAAGGAAACATCGGTAAGGCATGGTATGATCAACGACGTCTTTTTGAAAAATTTACAGGTGCCATATTAGCGACAACGAACTGTGTTATGCCAATTAAAGGATCATACTCTGATCGATTCTTTTCATATGATATTGCAGGTTTAGAGGGTGTACAAAAAATTGAAAATGATGATTTTGCACCGTTGATTCAAAAAGCGCTAGAACTTCCAGAAGTACATATGGAGTCGGATGAACAGTTAGTAACAGGGTTCCATCATAATACAGTATTATCATTAGCTCCGGAAATTATTAATGCAGTAAAGGCAGGAAAGATTAAGCGTTTCTTTGTCATCGCAGGTTGTGATGCACCAGGAAAGGGCGGAGAATATTATCGTGAATTAGCAACGTCACTTCCGCCAGAAACGGTTATTTTAACGACTTCTTGCGGGAAATTCCGTTTTAATGATGTGAGTTATGGTGTTGTACCTGGTACAGAGATTCCGCGCTACATTGACTTAGGGCAATGCAATAATTCAATTTCTACAGTAAAAATAGCAGCCGCTTTAGCAGATGCTTTCCAATGTGAAGTGAATGAATTGCCAGTAAGTATTGTCTTATCATGGTTTGAACAAAAAGCGGTTGCGATTTTACTTGGGCTATTTAGTCTTGGAATTCAAGATATTCGTATCGGTCCAAAGGCGCCTGAATTTATTTCACCTGGCGTGCTTGATGTATTACATGAAACATTCGGTTTAAAACTAATTACAACTGCAGCGGAAGATATGGATATGATGTTATCGTAACAAAAGGATGATCTGTCTTATTAAGAAGAAGAGCTAACCTATAGCGCCCCAAAACAAAAATGTAGAATATTTGTTTTGGGGTATTTTCTTTTCTTAGCGGGATAGGTAATAGTTGATTTTAGAAAAATATAAAAATCGAGTTGACATTTAAAACTACTCAGTCATACAATGTAAAAGTAATAGGTGATACTTAGTAGTGTTGTTTCTCAAAATGTTTTCAGTGAACAATAGGTAAGAGCAGATTTTAGAAAAAATTTGAAAATCAGTTGACATCTACAGCTACTTAGTCATACAATGTAGTTGTAATAAGTAATACTGAATAGTGTAGTTGTACTCAAAAGCTATTCGGTAAAAATTCGCCTTAGTACTCTGTGATACTGAATATAAGTCAGACAGAATAGGGGGTAAAGGAGGATCAGGACATGGAAAATTTAACTGAAATGCTAAAAGGTTCACTGGAAGGGTGTGTGTTGGAAATCATTAGCCGCCGAGAAACGTATGGTTATGAGATTACCCGCCACCTGAATGATCTTGGGTTTACCGAAGTTGTGGAAGGGACGGTTTATACTATCCTCGTACGATTAGAAAAGAAAAGGCTTGTGAATATTGAAAAGAAGCCATCAGATATGGGGCCGCCTCGTAAGTTTTATTCATTAAATGAGGATGGCCGTCAGGAGCTTGAACTGTTTTGGAAAAAATGGGATTTTGTATCTTCAAAAATTAACGTCTTGAAGTCAAACTAGCCTCATAATATAAAATGTTCCGGCTCATATTTGGAGAGTTTCTTGTTCTGCTTTATAAAAAAGGAGGAAAATAAGATGTTGGAAATGTTTAAAAAATTAATCGGTGATAAAAAAGAGTACAAAATGATGATGGCACGTGTTGGAGCACTGCCAGAGGACTATCAGTTTGTGTTTAAGAAAATTCAGAACTACATGTGGAATTTCTCAGCGGGTAATGGAATGGATATGCTGCACATACAGTATGAATTAATCGATTTGTTTGAAGCAGGTGCAGCGGAAGGCAGACAAGTGCTTGATATTACTGGGGAGGACGTGGCATCCTTTGCTGACGAACTAGTGGCAAACGCTAAAACGTATGTCTCCAAGTATCGTGAAGATTTGAATGAAAGTATTATGAAGAAATTGAGAAAAAAATAAATGCAATTAGTAATACCGACTGATTAGCTGGTTACAAATGTGAATTGCCGCCATCGCTATTCAGTTATATTTTTAAACCAGTACTAAGTAATACAAAATATCAGTGGTACTAAATAGAGGGTGTATGTAATCTAATTTTATAAGGGGGAAAAAGTATGAGCAATGCAGCGATTTCTATAAAAGGGTTAAAAAAATCTTTTAAAGATAAAGAAGTCTTAAAGGGAGTGGATTTTGAGGTGCAGCGTGGTGAAATTTTCGCGCTGCTAGGCTCAAATGGAGCTGGAAAGACGACAACGGTCAATATCCTTTCGACGTTAATGAAACAAGATGATGGTGAAGTGAGTATTTGCGGTTTTGACGTCCAGCGACAACCAGATCATGTTCGTCAAAGCATCAGTTTGACAGGACAGTTCGCAGCTTTAGACGGCATGCTTACTGGAAGGGAAAACTTGATAATGATCGCTAAGTTACGTGGTGTTTCCAATCCGGCACAAGTTGCTGATAATCTACTTGCAAGATTTAGCCTGACTGATGCGGCCAACCAGAGGGCAGACCAGTATTCAGGCGGGATGAAGCGCCGACTTGATATCGCGATGAGTTTGATTGGGGCGCCAGCAGTTATTTTTCTAGACGAACCAACGACTGGACTTGATCCGGAAGCGCGGATCGAAGTGTGGGATACAGTCAAGGAACTTGCCGGCAGCGGCACAACGATCTTACTTACGACTCAGTACTTGGAGGAAGCAGAACAACTGGCGGACCGTATCGCTATTTTGCATGGCGGAAAAATTATTACGACAGGTACTCTTACTGAACTGAAAGAGATGTTCCCGCCAGCAAAAGTAGAGTATATCGAGAAGCAGCCGACGTTGGAAGAAATTTTCCTTGCGATTATCGGTAAAAAGGAGGAGATGTAAATGAAAAGCAAAACAGGGGTATTACTAGGGCGCTTAATGCGTAATATTATGCGTAGTCCGGATACAATTATTACAGTAGCGATTACACCGATTATGATGATGCTATTATTTGTTTACGTATTTGGCGGGGCTATAAAGACAGGAACGGATAACTACGTTAATTATTTATTGCCGGGAATTTTGTTAATGGCTATCGCATCCGGTGTAGCTTATACTTCTGTACGATTATTTACGGATGTAAAGAGTGGGCTGATGGCACGTTTCATTACGATGCCTATTAAGCGCTCATCAATATTGTGGGCTCACGTTTTAACTTCTCTTGTTGCTAATGTACTTACTATCGTGGTGGTTATTCTTGTTGCGCTCTTAATGGGCTTTCGTTCTAGTGCAAATATGCTAGATTGGCTTGCGGTAGCGGGAATACTGGGGATGTTTACGTTAGCGCTCACATGGCTAGCTATCATTCCAGGGCTGAAAGCGAAGTCTATGGAAGGGGCGACAGCTTACTCGTACCCGCTAATTTTTCTTCCATTTATTAGTTCGGCCTTCGTACCTACTGAAACGATGCCTAAAATTGTTCGTGCGTTCGCTGAGAATCAGCCTGTAACTTCAATCGTGAATGCGATTCGCGCCCTATTATATGAAGGGACTGTTGGCAACGATATTTGGACTGCACTCGCTTGGTGCGTGGGTATCATGATCATCTCTTACTTTTTCGCTAGCAAAGCATTTAAACGTCAGTTAGGATAAGTGAATTAAGTCATCCGAAATTATATATATTTTTGAAAAAGCACGGGAGGTTTTCCGTGCTTTAATAATACATTCATACTTCGCTTAATTGTATTAGTTTTAAAGTAAATAGGAGAATAATGAATCGAATACACATGCCTTGAAATATGGTATGTAACCCTTAACTAAAATAACTTACAAATAAACAGAATATTCTATGCGAATATAGAGGTTATAGTTGTGATGTGTTATATTTATACTTATAAGGTATATAATGTATAAAATAATTGTTTAGGGGATGGAAAAGGGAGAGATTCAAATGAAATGGTATTTATATGCTCTCAAAAACTATGCGAAATTTAGTGGGAGAGCAACGAGAAAAGAGTACTGGATTTTTACTTTATTTAATAAGGTTACGTTTTGGTCATTAATATATTTGGCCTCTTATTCTTCGTCTGCATTCTATTTAAGAGCCAATATTACTTTGCTATATATAGCAATTTTTATCGTTCCTACTCTGGCAGTGGAAGCTCGTCGATTACATGATAGTGGAAAAACAGGATGGTGGCAGCTATTAAATTTGGTGCCATTTGGAGGAGCGGTTCTACTTGTGTTTTGTATCATTGAAAGTGATGAAGGTGAGAATAAGTATGGACCAAATCCACATTCAAATCTTAAACAAGCAATTTAATGTATTTATAGTAAACTCTAATATAAAAAGGTGTGAACTAAAAGCTAGTTCACACCTTTTTTGTTGTATTATTCCTAGAAGCTTCGTTCAGCATTGATAGCAAATACATGGTTTTCCCTAGGAATTTAAAAATATGGACAACTGGTAACGAATAAACCTCAATATTTTGAGGTTTAGCCGATCACTGCTTATGGAGAATATAAACATAACCGCTCTTGTAAATCGTTTAATATTTCTTCAGGCATTTCCCTGATTGTAATATCTTTCCCTAGGAAAAGTAGCCAATTTGTTATCTCTGTCACTTCATCGGAATTGTTAACATCGATAAATGTTTTTAAAATGGCTGTAGATTGGTAAGGGTTTGTATAAGAAATTGAAATTTTTAAAGGATGGTATTTTTTGTACTGGGCAATCGCTTTTGGACCAAGTTCAAGTACAAGGTTAATTTCTTCGTCCTTCTTATTGAGTTTTTCTAAAATCTGTTTCTTATTTAACCTCTTTTTCGTCGTGTACGGTTCGATATTGATGAGGTCATCGACAGGAAACAGCAGTTTCTTTTCTTCTTTTAAGTCAAACCCTTCAATGATCCAACGGCTTTTTTCTTGATAAAGGTGTAATAGATAAATTGGGTAAGACTTGATTTCCTCTTCTTCTTTGACGGTAATCAATAAATGTCTATCCAAAAGAAGGATTTGGATGAGTTTTTCTAACATAGGGTGGGGGAGGTCAGAAAGCTCAAGTAGATCGGGATTATAAGGGTTAGTCCCTTCAAAAAGCAAGAGTTGATTTAAAAGAACGAGGTCATCTTGCTGGGTTTCTGAGATGAGTCCCAGTAGTTTTTCGGCTAAAGACTGGCGACTCTTTAGATAGGGAAGTTGTTGATTTCTTGTAGCCATAAAGGCAATAAAAAGAGCTTTGACTTCATTATCAGTAAAGCGGACAACGGGCAGGATAGAATTATGCATGACAAAATATCCACCAGTTCTCCCAACTTCAGCGACAAGTGGCATTCCCATAGCTTCAATTTCTCTAATGTCTCTAATAGCTGTCGATCGTGATATGTTAAATTCTCGTATGATTTCAGTAATCGTAAAGTGAGAGCGGTTGTTGATATACCGCATAATTGTATTAATCCGTTCAACTTTTTTCATTGGAGTCTCCTAAACAGTATCATTTTTTGACATGTTTTAAAGATATTATAAACTCATCAGATGAAAAGATAAATCATTTGATTCATTTTAAAAAAAGGAAGGTTTTGAATATGAAAAATTATACGATTGAAGAAAAAGATAGCTTTATTGTGTTAGGAATTGGAACTGAAATTAAGAGCGAATATACAAACTTTGTTGGAATAAATAAAGAAAAAGAAGACTTTTGGTCGGCTGTTAAAGAAGATGGAAGGTTGGACACTTTAAAAGCTCTAGCTACAAACGAATACATTTTTTCTGTGAGCGAAGCGGTGAATAACAAGATGATGTATTATGCTGGTGTCATGACAGAAGCACAAATAGAAGAAGAATCTAGAGTAATTCAGTTTCCGAAGGGAGAATACTTAGTAGTGAAAGGGGAAGACAAAACGGCTGAAGAGCTAAGTAATAAGCTGACTGGCATCGCCTTCGGTCAAGCTTTACGAGAAGCAAAAGATTTTGCTTATGTTGGTGGGCCGAATACAACGGTTGAGATGGGACAGAGAGACGGTTTAGTATTTGGTGAAATGTGGATTCCAGTTGTTAGGAAGTAAAGTGATAAAAGGTACGAATATGGAAAGTAGAGGCTAACGATCTTGAATTGTTAGCTTTTGCAATTGTTTCACTTAGCATGGTTTGTTCACCGGGGCCTAATATGATTTATCTCATTTCTCGTTCCATTATGCAAGGGCGTATGGCAGGATTTATTTCTCTCTTGGGTATTATGCTTGGAATTGAAGATTTTTTAATGATACGGTAGGAATACCGTCTTTTTTTATTTTAAGGGAATTTTGACTTGTTATCTTGATAGTCATGTGGCAAAAGCCCTATTACATCTAAACTAAAATATGGTCATATTGTTTTCGGTACTTTTTTTATAATATAACCATATTATAAAAAGGAGGGGGAGATGAATGCCTAAAATAGTTGATCAAATACAAAGGAAGAATGAGATAGCCACCGCTACTTGGCGTGTAATATTAGAAAAAGGTATCGATAAAGCTTCCATACAGCAAATCGCTGATGAAGCAAACATGTCGGTTGGCCTTGTTCAGCATCATTTTCCGTCTAAAAATGCATTGATTTACTATGCGATGAATTTAGTATTGAATCGAATGGAAGGACGGGCGAAAACTCGTACAAGTGATTTTAAGGGAACGAAAGAAGAAGCGCTTAGAAGATTAATGAAATTTATTATTCCTATTAATAAGGAAGAAATGTTGGAAGGGAAGGTTTGGATTACATTCTTAGGAATCTCTTTTAGTTCCCCAGAGCTTATTGAACTTCGGAAGAAAATGGATGACCATACGAGGTACCTAATGGGAATGATCCTAGATTTAATGGAGGAGTTAGGATACGTTACATCAGGATACAATAGAGAGTGTGAATTGGAGATACTGTACGGATTTATCGATGGGCTAGTAATTCATGTCCTTCAAACACCAGAATCATATTCAGAAGAAAAAGTAAATCAGCTTATTGAGTATTACTTAAAAGGAAAAAAGAGGGATTGATCGCATGAATAAAGTTTTCATTATTATTCTTGTAGTCGTTATTGTATTGATCATTAGGCAGCTTATCCCTAAAAAGGTAGATAGTTTTGATCTTCTTGGTATACCGATCATGGCTATCATTAGAACTTATATGGGTCTTCCAAATAGATTGGACTTTATTATTACAATTGAATTAATTAGTTTGCTTATATTAGGAGCGATAGTTGGTTATTGGCAAGCTAAGAGAGTGAAAGTCTTTCATCATAACAATCAATTATGTAGTGTTGGAGGCTATTCGTATATTATCGGATGGATTATTATGCTTTTAGGGAGAATTGTAATTTTATTATTATTCAACCTTAATGCTCTCGTATCGACATTTCATGACGGACAGGAACAATTTACGAGTGCAATAATTAAAGTTCTTTCTCATGCTGGAGATTGGTTAATATGGTCTACTATTCTTGCATCTTCCATCATGTATACCTTTACCTTATATAAAAATCACCTGGATATCAAAAAGTTTATACATGCTCGTTTTCAAGAAGTAAAACAACGGATAAAATATTAATGTAACGAATGGGAATTATGAAAGCATGTATTTGTTGCTATAGATTTGAAAACAATATCCATCAGCTTAATAAGAACGTTATTCTTTCTAATGATTTAGCTTGTTTAGAAAGAATAGCGTTTTTATTTTATAAAAATATTTTTTGACCCCCATAAAACTTTGTATTCCTCCGAATATGTATAGTGAAGAAAATAAATAGAAGAAAACTGATTATGAAAGAATATTGAAGTGTTAATAAAATTACTAGATTAAGTGGGGCATCCGAAATAAAAGGGTGAAATTACCAATGATATAGAGAAGAGTTATTCAAGGATTGCAGATAAAATAGAAACAGAGCAAGCAAAATAAGCGGAAGAAAATAAGAAAGTACATTAAAATATAAGCTTAACTATAGTGCCGAGAGAAAAGGAAAATCGTACAGAAAACGGTGAGAAAAGTCATTCTCGAAAAATATGAGCAACAGCAAGAAGACAAGCTCAAAGAAAAGTACTAACAAAATGTGGTTAAATGGTCACTTTTTTAGTGACCATTTTGCTATGTGAAGGAGGCTGGGAGATTACAAGTGTTGAGTTTAGTAATGAAGATCTTAAGAAAACCAAAAATAGAAGATATCGTATGTAACATACAAAATAAAGAAGAAGATAAAGAAGCTTTTATCGTACAGTATCAGCCGTTTATTAGAAAATCAATCTCGTCTGTCTGCCGTAGATATATTACAGAACAGGATGATGAATATAGTATTGGATTGTTTGCGTTTAACGAAGCAATTGAACAGTATTCATATAAAAAAGGAAAATCTTTTCTAGCGTTTGCTGATCTTCTTATAAAAAGAGATGTAATTGACTATATACGCAAGGAGTCTAAGCATAACCGTGTCTTTTTAAAAGAAGATGAGCAAGAGGAAATGTTAGAAATGCAAGTATCGCTTACGGAGTATATGAAAGAAATAGAAAATAGTAATCGTAAGGAAGAAATTCTTCATTTTCAAAGTGTGTTAGCTGAGTTTAAAATCACATTTTCAGAGCTTGCTAAAGAATCTCCTAAGCATCGTGACACGCGTGAGCACTTAATAGAAATTGTAAAGATGATTATAAAAGAAGAGGAAATGATGGAGGAGCTGTTCCGAAAGAAAAAGTTGCCGCTTAAACATATTGAACCGCGTGTTAGGGTAAGTCGTAAAACGTTAGAGCGGCATAGAAAATATATCATTGCAATGTGTATTATCTTCGCAAACAACTATACATACATTCTTGATTATATAAGGGGAGGGAAGCATGATGAATAAAGGAATTGTGATGGATATAAAAAAACATAGCGTAGTTGTTTTAACACCAAATGGAGAGTTTATTACGTGTAAAAGAAAAGGGGATTCTTGCATGATTGGAGAGGAAATCTCGTTTGAAGAACAAGAACAAAAAGCATCACGTTTTTCAATCCCTTATTTCTTAAAGCCAGCATCATTACTTGTTGCTTGTTTTCTATGTGCATTGTTATTTTTCTACAACCAACCGGAAGAAAAAGTATTTGCTTACGTCTCAGTTGATATAAATCCAAGTTTAGAGGTGAGCGTAACAAAAGATCTCCGTGTTATAGATTTGGAAGCTTGTAATGATGATGGAAGGCGTATTTTAAAAGAATTGAAGCAATGGGAAAATAAACAATTGCAAGACGTAATACGTACGATTATTAAGCAAAGTCAAGAGGATAAGTATTTAACGAATGATAAGCAAGTTATGCTAACGGCTGTTGCAAAGGATAAGTTGCTAGAACCACAGTTGGAAAAGGCAATGAAAGAATTAAAGAAAGAATATGAGCTAAAACATATTACAGTCGAATATCAAAATAGTACGATGCAAGTACGAGAGAATGCTAGAAAAGCTGGAATTGGGACAGGGGTTTATATAAAGCAAGAGAATGAGAAGAACAAATCGCTTACTCCACCTGCCACGCCGTCTAATCCGGTGGAAAACGAAGAAGAGGTGCAATCGCATCAGGAGTCAGCTCCTGATGCATCACCAGATTTGTCTCCTGAAAAAGAAAAAAAATATGAGAAGCCAGAGCATAAAGAACAAAAGAAAACAGAGGAACAGCCATCGAAGCAAATAATAGAAAACAATGGAAGAGGATCTCAGCAAGAAAATAGGGGAAATCAACAAGAGAATAACGGTAGAGGATCTCAACAAGGGAATAATGGAAATCAGCAAGGAAACAACGGAAGGGGATCCCAACAAGGGAATAATGGAAACGAGCAAGGGAACAATGGAAGAGGATCTCAACAAGGAAATAATGGGAATCAGCAAGGGAACAACGGTAGAGGGCCACAACAAGGAAATAATGGGAATCAGCAAGGGAATAACGGTAGAGGTCCGCAACAAGGAAATAATGGGAATCAGCAAGGGGGTAGAGGTCCGCAACAAGGAAATAATGGGAATCAGCAAGGGAATAACGGTAGAGGTCCGCAACAAGGAAATAATGGGAATCAGCAAGGAGACAATGGTAGAAATCCGCAACAAGGAAATAATGGAAACGAGCAAGGGAACAACGGTAGAGGTCCGCAACAAGGGAATAATGGAAACCAGCAAGGGGACAATGGTAGAGGATCCCAGAAAGAAAATGATGAAAATCAACAAGGGAACAATGGTAGGGGGTCTCAACAAGAAAATAGAGGTCACCAGCAAGGGAATGAAAAGAAGAATCAATAGAATATTGAGAGATTCATTTCAAAGCTAAAAGGACTTATCTCGCTATTGCGGGCAGTAAAACTCCCATCTCAAAATTTGGCTGGGAGTTGGGCTGCTTAAAGTTGCACTTTATTATTCTATAGTTCTATTAAGAAGGAGTATGTGAAAAATATAATGGAGAAAAACATTCAACAAGAGAAAGATAAAGCAAAACCTGTTTTTTATGATCCGAAAGGAAGGAGAAACATAGCTTTTATTTGGTTTCTATGTATCTCAATAGTTAGCGTAAGTATTGTATTTTATTTTTTCTTTCAAAGTATTTTTTCAACACCAGAAATTCCAAATATGAATACCGCTGTACAACAAGATAATAAACTTGTACCAATTAATCAAAAACTTAGTGATCAGCAGTTAAAGAAGGAAGAATTTAAACCAAATACCGAAACGAAGGATAATAAAAATTTGGTGAATTTGTCGAAGGATAGTAAACAACATAAAGAAGTGTATGGCTTTTATGTAAACTGGGATGAAAATAGTACCGCTTCTTTAAAAGAAAATATCGATTCATTAACCACGCTAGTACCAGAGTGGTATCATTTAAAAGCAGATTTAACGATTAGAAGTGAGATAAAACCTGAGATAGTAAAGTTAGCAGAAAAAAATCAAGTAAAAATTATGCCTTTACTTACTAACTATACTGAGGAAGCTTCTGGTCCTGATAGTGGGCTAATTCATAAGTTACTGAATTCCTCAAATGATGTAAAGACAAAGTTTATAAATGATTTAGTAAAGCAAGTTGAAAAGAATCGATTTGCGGGTATTAATATTGACTTTGAGGCAGTACCTGAAAGTGATAGGGAAAACTTAACAAATTTGATGAAAGAACTTACTACGGTCTTTCATCAACATGATTTGCTCGTTACACAAGATGTTCCAGCTAATGATAAGGCTTTTGATTATAGTGCGTTAGCGAAAATAATAGATCGAATGATTGTAATGATGTACGATGAACACTATGGAGCGGGAGAACCAGGACCAATTGCTTCAAATAAATGGTTCCAAAACACATTGAAAGAACTGAATATTCCATCTAATAAACTTATAGTTGCTTTCGGTAACTATGGATATGATTGGACAGTAAATAGTAAGGAACCGGCAAAATCTTTAACTTTTTCAGAAGTTATGGCAATGGCTCATAATTCAAATATGGATATTCAATGGGATAAGATTAGTGGAAATCCTTATTTTAGATATAAAACAGGAGAGAAAGAACATACTGCTTGGTTCTTAGACGGTGTTACTCTCTATAATCAAGTGAAAATCGCAATGGACAACAATGCAAAGGGGTTTGCGTTATGGAGATTAGGAGCAGAAGATCTTACAATATGGAAAGTTTTAAAAAATCCGATTGAGGCACAAAAAAATCCTGATGTATTACATAAAATCACTAGTTTAGATGAAGTGAATTATGCTGGACAAGGTGAAATTTTACAGATTGAGAATGAAAGACAAAATGGATTGAGAGATTTTAAAGTAGGCAAAGATGGTTATCTTACAGATGAAGTATATCAATCCCTACCATCTGCATATGAAGTGCAACGATCTGGAAAACCAAACGGGAAACAAGTAGTATTAACATTTGATGATGGACCAGACCCGAAATATACGCCAGAGATTTTAGACATACTAAAAGAGAATAAAATAAAAGCTGCTTTTTTTGTACTTGGTGAAAACGCGCAACTAAGTCCTAGTATTGTGAAAAGAATATACGATGAAGGGCATGAAATTGGCAATCATACTTTCAAGCATCCTAATGTCGCTGATACGTCTTTACTACGAACAAAATTAGAACTTAATACGACGCAACGTTTAATTCAAGAAATAACTGGACATTCTACGGTTTTATTTAGACCACCATATGAAGCAGATGCTAACCCGGATTCATCAAATGAAATATTGCCTATTTTGCGCGCACAAAATATGAACTATACAATGGTAGCAGAAAAAGTTGATCCTGAGGACTGGGCAACACCATCAACAAATGAATTAGTAAAGCGTGCTCTTAATCCCGTTTATAAGGGAGAGGGAAATATTATTCTTCTCCATGATGCGGGGGGAAATCGTACCCATACAGTAGAGGCGCTGCCAATCATTATTAAAGAACTTAAAAAGCATGGATATAGTTTTGTAACAATTTCAGATTTAATGAATAAAGAACGAGATGAGATTATGCCCCCCGTTTCTTCTGAGGGGAAGCAATATTTATTTTACAATAAAGCTGTCTTTTCAGGGGCGGGATACTTTAAACATATATTAACAACTATTTTTTATATTGCTATTGGATTAGGTATTTTCCGATTCTTATTCTTAATTTATTTTGCATGGAAGCAGAAAAGAAAAACGCTATCTCGATATATTAATTCGTCCTATCAACCTTTTGTTAGTGTTGTCATAGCAGCATATAATGAAGAAAAGGTGATAGCTAAGACGATTCGCTCAATTTTGGATAGTAATTATAGAGAATTTGAAGTTATAGTTGTGGATGACGGATCGAAAGATGATACGTCAAAAGTAATGCAAGAAACATTTAATAAACACCCTAAAGTACGTTTAATCCAGAAAGAAAACGGTGGGAAATCATCGGCAATGAATTTAGGGTTTCAACACTCACGAGGAGAAATCATTGTTACGTTAGACGCGGATACAATTATTGCACAAGATGCTATTTCTTTAATGGTTAGACACTTTGAAGATTATAATGTTGCAGCAGTTTCAGGTAATGTCAAAGTAGGTAATAGACGTAACTTGTTAACTACTTGGCAACATGTTGAGTATATTACCGGGTTTAATTTAGAACGTAGAGCTTTTGATGAGTTAAATTGTATTACAGTAGTTCCAGGAGCTATTGGGGCATGGCGTAAAAAGAATGTAGTTGAATCTGGATATTTAAGTGAGGATACGTTAGCAGAAGATACGGATCTTACTATTACATTTTTACGTCAAGGGTATAGAATTGTATATGAAGAAAACGCGTATGCTTATACGGAGTCACCTGAAGATGTGAAAAGTCTCATTAAACAGCGATATCGTTGGTCATATGGTACACTCCAATGTCTTTGGAAACATCGAAAAGCATTGTTTCATTCAAAGCATAAAACGTTAGGATTTATTGCATTGCCTAACATGTGGTTATTCCAATATGTTTTGCAATTCATTGCTCCTTTAGCAGATATATTAATGATTATGGGGCTATTTAGTAGCAATCCACTAAAAGTTTTAGGGTTTTATTTTGTATTCTTTTTAATGGATCTATTCGCATCTTTATTTGCATTTAAATTAGAGGAAGAGAATCCGAAACCATTAGTATGGTTAATTTTACAACGCTTTATTTATCGTCAATTTATGACTTATGTTGTCATTAAATCTATATTCTCATCGATTCGAGGAGTAGCGGTAGGGTGGAATAAGCTAAAGAGAATGGGAAGTGTTAAACATTCCACAGAACATAAGGAGGCATCTTAAGAGAACAGATTATCTGTTCTCTTTTTCATTGATTTTAGTTAGCTGAGTGTAGAGTAGATACGTCAGTATCTATAAGGGGATTTTTATTGATTACTGATAGTGAGACATTATGTTAAGATACTCCTTTAGTTTCGGGAAAAAGTTTTTTTATATTTTTTTAAAATGACGGACATAAAATCGTATATGCCTTCGAATTATATATATGGATAACATAAATATGTATATAAAAGGGGAGAAATAAGATGAAAGAACAAAAAGAAATGTTTGAAGAAATCTCTGAAGTACTAAAGGTATTGGCGCATCCTGTTCGTTTATCCTTAGTAAAAATAATGCTTGCAAAAGGTCCTACTAATGTAACGACAATGTATGGGGATTTACAAATGCCTCAAAGTACAATTAGTCAACATTTATCTAAACTAAAAGCTGCTAAAATGGTTACAGGTACTCGGAAAGGATTAGAAATTTATTATGAGGTAACTGACAATCGCACAAAATCAATATTAGCATGTTTAGTTTAAATACTGATTGTCTAGACATTAAGAAGAGGATGCTAAAGTAATTCTGTGACTACAATTTTTAAGATTTTATACAAAAGTAATATGTATAAGTGTATGTGATTTTCTTACTAACATAAGTTGTATGTAGACTGGTTATTAATTTGTTATACGTCTTAGTTAGATTATTTTATTTATTTAATAATATTGTATGATCTTCACCTTGTTAAATTTAACAAGGTGAAGGATTATTTATGTACACATGAAATATTTTATAAAGAGTACGACTTTACTCCAAAGTTACATTTTTAGTTTTTTATCTATAGATCTAATACTAAAGGGAAAATAACTGAAATATAAATGTAATTGAAAGGAGTGAAGTAACAATGGAGGTAAGCCTTTTTTTAGGATTTTTTTGGGGGTGGATAACGGTTATCATCTCAGGAATACTTTTTGTGCGACCATCTATACTACGTGAACTGAAAAAAATAGTGGTAGAAGACAGAGGATTTGGAATTATGTATGGCTTTCTATCAATGTTCCTCGGGTTAGGTACTGTTATTTTACATAATGTTTGGACACTTAATTGGCAGGGACTCATTACACTTATTGCATGGCTCGCACTATTAAAAGGGATTTATGTAATTGCATATCCTGAACCATCCAAGAAAACCGATTTCGAAGTAAGGATACTATCTACTCGTATAGTGCTTGCTATCCTTGGTGCTTTATCTTTATGGATGCTTATCATACTTTATATGAAATAGAGACAAATATTTTTGATCATGGGAGTATGTAGGTGGGGAGTTTGGGGTAGTCCTTTGGAACGGGATTTTATAGTTAACTGTAAATGTAGTGTTTCTTCCGTTGTAGATATGTTTTTATCAATAGTGAGATGTGCAAAACGAAGAGAGTCCTAAATAAATAGGATTCTTTTCGTTTTATAAAAGTGAATTTATCTTGTATCACTAATACAATTGATAATCATTTTTCTGGTCTATTCGCAGTTATCTACCTTGTTATACTCAATGTCGGCTATGTGACCATCCGGTCGAATCAAAACGGTATCTATATTTTTTAACTTGGAATCTTGTATTTCTCCTATTATTACCTTTATGTGTGAATCAATATTTATTTTATTTATCTTATCTATATAAGAAGGGTGTATTAATAAGATAAATTTACCATCCTGCATTAATTCAAAGAGTTTATAACTTTTCTTATTTAGAGAAGAAATAGTGAGATTTGTACATCTTTTTCCTATCAATGGATGCCTTTCTGTATCGTGCATCGACGAATACATTATCCCTAAGCCACTTACTCTTTCAGATAAATCGTGATTTATCTCGGGGTATGTAAGTAGGTGCGAAAATAAATCCCTTAATCCCATTCCTGCGTTTGAAAAGTTTATCATTAATTGTTCTTGCGCTTGTACTTCCTTGAAAAATTGTTTTCCCACAGCATGTCTTTCAATATGATAACTTTCTAATAGGCTTTCATATTTTTTTTGTTTTATTGCGAGTCCTAATTTCCAGCCTATATTAAAAGCATCTTGTAGACCTACATTCAAACCTTGTCCTCCAGCAGGGAAATGAATATGTGCTGCATCCCCTGCTAAGAATACACGCTTATGTTGATAAGTATTTGCTAGTTTGGTTGCATTGCCAAAACGAGAAAGCCATATTGTGCTCTTAATTTGAAGATGTTCACCTGTAATACTATAAATACTATCTATAAACTCTTTTTCTGTAACAGCAACATGAACAGGTATTGTCTGATTCTTAGGATCAACAATTGCAAAACGAAATACATCAGTTGTAATAGGTACCATCATTAATATCCCATTTATATTAGAAGTAGATAAAAATGGAGTATCTGGTATATCTTCTAAAATAACATCACCTAATATAGCAGTAGTTGTTGTGTTTGTTCCATTAAACGGTATATTTGATAATTGACGAACTATACTTCTTGCTCCATCAGCTCCTATTACATATGGAACTTCTATTTTATATATTGTTTCTCTTTGTTCTATTTCTAGTTGTACGAATGTTTCATATTGTTTTAAGTCTTTCAGAGTATGCCCGCGTTTAATGACTACGCCTAATTCTAATGCACGTTCTTCTAATATTTCTTCTGTAATAGATTGGGGAATAAAAAGTGTATACGGAAAATCAGTATTTAAATTTTTAAAGTTTAATCTTGTATCTAAGGCAGCAAAATGACTTGTATTTAATTTCTTTCCTCTAGCTAAAAATCGATCTGCAATACCTCTCATAGCCATCAATTCTAAGGAGCGGGGGTGTAGTGTGAGTGCTCTAGAATTTCGTACCCGGTCTAATCTTCTCTCTAAAACAACAACTTTTACGCCTTGGATAGCTAATTCACATGCTGCCATAAGTCCAACTGGACCACCACCAACTACCGCTACATCATAATAATTGTCCATATCATGCCCTCCATTTATTTAATTGTTTAAGAGATAATGTGAAAAATTGTAAATAGATTTATTAATGCTATCTATTGTACATATATAATTATACTTCATTTTAGTTTCCTCGGAAACTAAAATGAAGTTCCTAGGAGAAGTCTACATAGTAAGTGTGTAGTTAAAGCTATATAGCATGTCTGCAGCTTCTTCTGCTTGTGCTATTTTTGCTAAAAATGCTACTGCTGTAGTTCCATGTGGGAGTTGTAAAGGTCTTTCCGCTATTCGTAGTTTTAATGAAGTAGTAGTGGTTTTAACTCGACTTCAAATAATTCGCTTTCAATTTCATTAAGTGCATACATTGATACAGGATGTGGAGAGGTATTAGATAAGACTTGTGATGAAAGAAGTTCTCCTGATGATGAGTAAAATGTAACAAACACTTGTGAAAATGGAGGGACCATAATGATTACACGGTCAGTTTTTTGTAACGTATTAACCAACTCCAAAATAATATAGTTTTATAAAAATCAAAAAACAATAGATAAATATAAAGATGTTATTATGGGTGCTTTTCCGATAGTGAATTAATAAAATTAATAAACTCTTTATTTTATTGTAAATAATTTAAGAGCACACAAATATGCGTGCTCTTAGAATAGAAAGGTAGTTTTCTATGAGTAGGGAGTCCCCATATAATAAAATATGCTTGTCCAATTTAAATGTGAGAATTTTTTTATAAAAACGCTATTTGGTAAGTCTATGTGAAAAATTACCTTGTACAGGAACTCTTTGCAAAGTATTTTGTCTGCAGTCATGATTTTTAAAGTTGATGAGAGCTGTTATTCGACTAATAAAACTAGCCATTAAGCTCCCAAAAAAGAAACCCCATCGACCAGTTACTAGAGTAACAGTTAAGAAAAGAGTGGTATTAAAATAATTATTATTAAAGATGTTCCTTTCTATGAAGTGAATTCCGAAAACAGGACACAATTGTAGTCCATCTATCACTTATGATTGCTGTTAATTATATGGAGCATGTAGAACTAGGGTTGAAGAAAGTCCCGATGTTTGTGCATATTCCACTTCAGATTATTATAGCGGTAATTTTTATTTGTTATTGTTATAATTCGCAAAAGGATACATTCATAGGGGGATATTTTAAAAGATTAGCGGTGATCAATATATAGTGTCAAATGCAGTGATGATGTTTTACTATGATTATGAGATAGCCTGTATTTTTCTAGGCATAATAAAACCACATCTCAAATTGTTGACTATATGTCTAACAACTAGGATGCGGTTCAATTAATAAAAAGTGTCCGAATAAAATATAAGGTAAAAAGTATAGGATACTTTTGTTATAAAGAGTATTTATAGATGAATGTTATTGTTTTTTACTTCTGAAAGATTTGGGGTTCTAAATTACGAGTTGTTGGAGCACCTCTAATATAAATTTTCAGTAGAAATATTGAACTACTAATATGAATGTAGAAGATTTAATAAAGACGGTAATGTTCTTTTAGTCATGTAATCTTTTGATCTGATGACCTTTTCCCCATTCAAATAGTTCATTCATAATTTTCATTAAAGATTTTCCGTGCTCACTTAGTGTGTACTCAACCTTTGGTGGTACTTCTTGATATACGGTACGATGGATAATCCCATCAGCTTCAAGTTGCCTAAGTTGTTGTGTAAGAACTTTTTGTGTAAGGTTTGGAATTTCTCGTTTAATTTCATTTGTTCGCATTTTTCCATCCATCAAAACACATAAAATATAAACTTTCCATTTTCCGCCGATTACATCGAGTGTCGTTGCAATTGGGCAGTCATCATTTTGATTCATATAACACCTCCAAAGGTACCTCAAGGTTCCTATAGTACCTGAAAGTACGTACTTTTCAATTATATGTAACTCATTCATACTAATACGTAAAGGTTTGAATAATTTATAAAGGGGATGGGAAATGATGAGAACACTTGTAATTGTAGCACACCCTCATATTGAAAAATCAAAAATTAATAAAAGATGGATCGAAGAACTTGAGAAACATTCGGATGAAATAACGGTGCATGAATTATATAAAGCGGCACCGAATTGGGAGTTTAATATTGAAGAAGAGCAAAAGCTATTAGTAGAACATGACAGATATATATTTCAATTTCCGCTTTATTGGTACAGTTCACCACCATTATTAAAAAAATGGTTTGACGATGTATTAACATATGGATTTGCGTACGGATCAAAAGGAGATAAAGTGAAGGGGAAAGAGTTTGGTGTGGCAATTTCTATAGGTGGTTTAGAAAAAGATTATACAAATAGTGGAATTACTATGGATGAGTTAACGAAACCATTTCAAGCTACGTGCTTATATACAGACATGAAATTTATACCTTCATTTTATTTATATGGTGCCGAATATAAACTAAGTGATGAAGAGATTAATAAAAGTGCACCGGAGTATGTGAGCTATGTGATGAATAAGGAGTATTCTAATATATAAGAGGAAATAGCCATTTACTTGTTAAGTAGATGGCTATTTTTATTGAATTTATATTCACTAAGTGTAATCTTTAGTAAATTAATAGTTAATCTGGTAAAATAAAAACCTAACATATATAAAGGGGAGTTTTACTTGAGAACGATGCAAAAATTATTACAAAAAAGAGCAATGCAATCACCAAATTTGGAAGCGCTTGTAGGGGGAGAGAAAAGGTATTCGTTTCAGCAGTATAATGAACGAGTAAATCAGCTTGCACACTATTTGCTACATAACGGTGTACAAAGAGGGGATCGTATTGGAATACTATGCAAAAATAATCATCCGTTTCCAAGCGTTATGATGGCAAGTTTAAAAATTGGAGCTGTATGTATTCCGCTCAATCATCAGCTTACTGCTTTTGAATTAGAAAAGATTGTAAAAGAAGCAAAATTAAAAGTGTTAGTTATTGATGAAGAATTTAAAGGGATTTTATTAAAGATTGATGCTGTTAAAGAAATTCCTTATGTAATTAAAACGACAGAAGAAGGCTTTGGTTCATTTGAATTAACATTACAAGAACAGCCAATGACAGAACCGAACGTAGAAGTTCATGAAGATGATGATGCGATTTACTTATTTACTTCAGGAACGACTGGACAGGCAAAAGCATGTGTAATTGGACATGAAAACTTACATCATTATTTTTCTGAGATTGCGGGCCAAAGAGAATTTCCAGCAGGTGAACGCTTTTTATCCGTGCATCCATTATTTCATATGAGTGGAGTGCTTTCTATTTTAAATTGTATTTATCATGGTGTTACGATGATCTTTTTAGCTGATTCGAATCCTGCTCTTATTTGGGATAAGATTGAAGAAGAGAAAATTACTACGATGCTTGCATTCCCAGCTGTTTATAGCTACATGCTTGATGAGCTAAATAAAAAAGAACGTAACATTTCAACTTTTAAAGTAGCACAAAGTGGTGGTACAAAAGTGCCAGAAACACTCATTCAAAAATATATGGAAAAAGGAATATATATGGTGCAAGGATATGGGAGTACAGAAGGTTGGGTTGTAACTTCATGGCATCCAATGATGGGAAAAGAAAAGATGTCTTCTGTAGGGAAAACTTTGAAACATGTAGAGTTAAAAATTGTTCATCCAGAAACAGGTGATGAACTAACAACAAATGAAGTTGGCGAGATTCATGTAAGAAGTCCATACATGTTTAAAGGGTATTGGAATAATGAAAAGGCGACAAAAAAGGTAGTACAAGATAATTGGTTTAACATGGGCGATGCTGGCATGATAGATGATGACGGATTCCTGCATATTATGGGAAGATATAAAGACGTTATCATACGCGGTGGTGACAACGTATATCCAGATCAAGTAGAAGATGTTATTCATGAAATACATGGTGTTTTAGAAGTTGCAGTAGTTGGAGTTCCGGATGACTTTTGGGGAGAGATTCCGACAGCGTATATTGTAAAAGACATGCAAACGTCTTTAACAGAAGAAGAAATTATGCAGCACTGTAAAGAGAAACTGGCAAGTTATAAAATACCAGAAGTTGTATTTATGGACAAATTACCGAAAAATGCTTTAGGGAAAGTGTTGAAGAGGGAATTAAGAGAAGGTGTACTTGTAAAATAAAAAGTAATTAGATGATGAGGAATCCAGTTATGCAGTGAGCATGACTGGATTTTTTGTTTATGGTTTTGTTAGTGGGTATTGTTAATATTTGAAACTTTTTGTTTATTTTTAGTGTAATATTGAAAATAAAGGAAGTTAATTAATTTCAGTACAAGGGGGAGAAAATATGGCTATAAAATTAGAAACTGAGCATTTATGTATAGAACCTTTTACCAATGATGATGTATGTAGAATAAAAGAATTGGCCAATGACAAGGAATTAGCCAATATTCTTGGCCTCCCACACCCATATAAATTGAAGTTCGCGCAAGATTGGGTTGATATGCAACCAGAACTTATAAGGAAAGGAATCGAATACCCTTTAGGAATCATTTCTAAAGAATCAAGAGAAATTGTAGGTACAATTACACTAAGAATTGATAAAGGTAACAATAGAGGTGAGCTTGGTTATTGGATTGGTAAGAATTATTGGGGGAAGGGTTTTGCAACCGAGGCTGTAAACAGGATGATTTATTTTGGCTTTATCGAATTAGGTCTAAACAAAATTTGGGCATCTGCTATTTCGAGGAACAGATCATCGATTAAGGTGTTAGAAAAGTCGGGTTTACGTAAAGAAGGCTCATTGAGACAGAATAGACTTTTATTAAATACATATGAAGATGTTGATGTTTATGGAATATTAAAGACAGAATATACCGTTTTAAATCATAGATAACATTGGTAGTGTGATGACAAAAGGAAACCCTTCAGAACAGGGTTTCCTTTTGTATTTTAATAGAACCTTGTTTATTAAAAACATAATAATTTACTAGATTTTGTATTTTTTGTAAGATAATAAAGAATATTCGAATATTAATTAAGGGAAGAGATGTAAATGAAGCTGCCGCTATTACAGGTAGAGACAGAGAGACTTATGATCCGTCCATTCCAAAATGATGATTATGAAAGTTGGTTAGATGGATTTAATAAGAGGTTACCATCACAGTATAAATATGACGATGGTTATCAAGTTATGGCATCATCAACTAAAGAATGGTTCACGGAATGGATAAGAGGCTTTGATGAAGCAGCATATCGAGATGAGATGTATGTATTAGGTATTTTTCGTAAAGAAGACGGAGCTAATATTGGTAAGCTAGAGCTGATTAAAATTTTACGTATGGACTATCAATGGGCAATGATGGGGTATGCTATACATAATCAATATTGGAAAAATGGATATGGCATGGAAAGTGTGAAAGCCGTGATCTCGTTATTTTTTAATAGTCTTCATTTTCATAGAATCGAATTACATATACGTGTTGATAATGAACCATCCGTTCGTCTTGCGGAAAGAACAGGTTTTTCTTTTGAATGCAAGAGAGAGGCGTTTTCATTAGAGAATGGTAAGTGGATGGATTTTCTTATTTATTTCAAAAATAAGGAGATGGATATATGAGAGTTCTAATTACAGGTGGAAATCGCGGATTAGGGTTACAGTTAGTAAAAGTATTTTATGAAAATGGGCATATTGTTTATCCATTAGTTAGAACTGAGGTTGCGGTAACGCAATTGAAGCAAATGTTTAGTTGTAGATGTTTTCCTATATTGGCAGACTTATCGATTGATGAGAGTACGGAGCAAATGAAAAATCAGCTTGAGGAATATACAGAGTATATTGATCTAGTTATAAATAACGCAGGAATTACTGGGAAGGAGACTGAGGTTTTACATACGAATTCAGAAGAGTTAACGGATTTATTTAATATTCATTGCTTAGGTGTAATTCGAGCTGTAAAAGGTACATATGTGGCTTTAGCTAAATCGGATTATCCGAGAATCATAAATGTGTCTTCTCGATTAGGGTCATTGCATAAAATGGCGAACAAAGAGTTTCCACAAGGTCAGTTCTCATATTCATATCGAATTGCTAAAGCTGCACAAAATATGTTAACGCTCTGCTTACAACAAGAGTTTGAGCATAAAGGAATTCGTGTAACTGCTATTCACCCTGGAAAATTAAAGACTGACATTGGTGCTTTTGATGCGAATATGACTCCGGCTGAAGGAGCAAAAAATATATATGATTGGGTAATAGATTCAAACGAGGATGTTTCAGGGAAGTTTATTGAGCCAGGTGTAGGTGAATTAAAGTGGTGATATACGATCTTGCAATCATTCAGAATCTGTTTGGTCCCTCTAAAAAAGTATTAAATGGCTTACCGAATGCAGTAACAATTGAAGAAATAGAAGAAGATGTTTTTTATAACGTACAAACATATAAAGAAAAGATAAGTAGATTTGAAGAGGTTTGTTTTAATTGGGAGTTAAAAAGAGCGAGTATTGTATTAAACAAAAGGTTTAGTAGTTATAACTCAAGTGTGAGAGTGTTACTTGATGCCGGTTTTTCTTTGTATGCCGCAAAGATAGAAGTATGTAGAGAATTGAACAATGTAGAAGAGCTTGAAAGACAATATACATATCGATCAATAGCAGAAGGAACGTTATCGGAAAAAGAATTTAAATATATTTGGGAACAATGTATGTTGGATTCAGGGAATCAAACTTCAATTTTAACTATCGATGAGCATTTTTATTCAGTGCAAACAGAGTTAGGTAAAGGTTGGGAAAAGTCATGCAGTGTATTTTATGATAAAAATGAGCCGATTGGTATGTCCATACCGCATATAGAACCTGGAACAGAAAGTGAAGGACGGTTATTTTATTTTGGAGTAATGCCTTATTATCGCGGGAAAGGAATTGCTTCCCAGCTGCATCTTCAATCGTTGCATATGTTAAAGGAAATGGGGGCTACTTATTACATCGGAAGCACACATACTTCAAATGAAAAGATGCAGAGGATATTTTGGAGAAATAATTGTTCGGTGAAAACGAAGATAGAGCTTTATTATAAGATTTTTAAAGAAGGTTAGGGGAAAAGAAAATGAAGACTATAAACGTATTACATTACGATGCATTTACAAATAAACCAAATATGGGGAATCCAGCAGGTATTATATTAGAGGCGGATGGATTAACGGAAGGGGAAATGCAGCGTATTGCTGAAAAAGTTGGATTTAACGAAACCTCTTTCGTTCTTTCTTCAGAAGTAGCAGATATAAGAATGCGCTTTTTTACACCTGGTTTTGAAATGGATTTATGTGGTCATGGGACAGTTGGAACAATATTTGCTTTGCGTGAAAGAGGGTTATTAGAAGAAAAAAATAACCTTACGATTGAAACGAAGGCCGGGATTTTACCGATAAAAATAGATGTAAATGAAAATGGAGAAACCTTTATTAAAATGAGGCAGGCAGCACCTCAGTTTAAAGATTTTGCAGGTTCAACAGAAGCATTAACTCATAGTATTGGTTTAGAAGAAAATGATTTAGATGTAAGTTTACCAATTGTATATGGAAGTACGGGGAACTGGACTGTAATTGTACCGATTAAAAATCTAGATGCATGTGAGAGAATGAGACCTCATAATGATGCATTCCCATCCGTATTAAAAGAAATACCTAATGCTTCTATTCATCCAGTTTGTTTAGAAACTTATGATGAACAGGTGCAAATGCATGGGCGTCATTTCTCATCAGCTTATGCTGGAACGATTGAAGATCCAGTGACAGGAACAGCTTCAGGTGTAATGGGAGCGTATTATGCGACGTATTTGGAGAAAGATTTTAATCATGAAATGGAGTTAATCGTTGAACAAGGACAGGAAATGAATAAAGATGGTCGTGTAACGGTATATGTAACGAAAGATGTAAAAAATGAGAAGTTACAAATTGATATTGCGGGAACAGCGGTGTATGTGAAAGAGTTTGAAGTTTTACTATAAAAAAGAAAGCCCGGAGTACATCCGGACTTTCATTATCTGTTCAATACTTCAATATACGAAGCATCTCCAGTTGTTCTTAAAGCAGAGCGAAAATTGTTATTTTCTAGCGTTTTAGCAACTTGTTGTAACTGCTGTGCATCATCATGATGAATAAGTAAGCTGTCAGCACCGCTTTCTTCTATATGAATGTGTTCGACATTTCCGATGGCATCATGTACAGCTTTTAAAAATTCAGGTTTCATATTGTCCTCCTATATGTATGTAACGTTGTTGTTAGTATTTCCTTATTTTTGAAATGTAAAAGTGAATGAATTTTTGTTATATTATGATTTTGGAAGGGGTTTCCTATTTGTTTGTCAAATAATAGTAAAGTTGTCTTTTGAATTGAGGAATCTTCGGAATTAAAGGGTGAGGGAATGGACATTTCAGTAATCGCTACACAATTAGTTAAGGAGGAAGTTATTTCACGTTATCCAAATAACGTAAAAGCGTTGAACGGAGGAACGACAAGTACTGTATATTTGTTGGATGGAAAATACGTTGTAAAGCTGAATAAAGCGGAAGTGATATGTGAGGAAGCTTATTTTCTTTCTTTTTATGAGGGAAACGCTATATTTTCAAATCTTTTGTATAAGGAACCTTTACATACATATATTGTGTATTCTTTCCTTAAAGGTAGTACTTCGTGCAAACAGGGACATAAACGAATTACGCTTAGTACCCTTGTAAAAGAAGTTATTAATAAGTATGAAATAGTTTCAGATATAGATGGTTGGGGATGGAAAGAAAGTCCGGTTCAATCTTGGAATGAATTTTTAACGAAAAATGTGATGGAAGCTTATGAAAATGTAAGACGTTACATAAGTAAAGAAGAGTATAGAATTGTTCTTAAATTAGCAAAGAGGGACGCTGAAATAAATCAGCCATTTTTATTGCATGGTGATCTTGGATTCCATAATTGTATATTTCAAGGAAATAAGCTGCACGGTGTAATTGATCCTTTACCAGTGTTAGGAGATCCTATATACGATTTAATTTATGCGTTCTGTTCAACTCCGGAAGATTTAACGAAAGAAGTAATTAATTATGCGATGAAACAATGTGTATTTCATAAAAAAGACAGTGAGTTATATGAAGAAATAGTTATTTGCTTATATTTGCGTATAGATACGTGTTTAAGGCACCACCCGAAAGATTTAGAAGATTATTTAGTAGCTTGGCGTTATTGGATGGGCGAGGTTGAGGTGACTTTATAATACAAATATTTTGGGGGAAATCGTGAAATGAATGTTTCAGAAGCAAAAAAGGATTTAGCAATAAAAACGAAGAGAGGATTACCGATTATATTAGCTGGTGTTTTATTTTGGATAGTTATGAGTATAACGGGCTTTGTTCTTTCGGAAAAACAAGTGGTATGGGTATATTTAATCGGTATGGGATGTGTGTTTCCTTTCGGCTTAATGATAGCTGCTATATTGAAAATTGATATGTTTGCGAAAGGAAATCCGTTAGGGATTTTAGCAGGATTAATTGGTGGGATAAATGTATTAAATATTCCGCTTGTATTACTTGCCTATTTTCAATTTCCAGAATGGTTGCCTTTTGTAGTAGCAATGTTAATAGGTGTTCATTTTGTACCGTACATATGGATTTATGAAAGTAAAAGTTATGGTTTATTGTCAGTAGGGACTGTATTTGTAACGTCAGTTTGCGGGATTCTTTTTGCTGAAAAAGGATTTACTGTAATTCCATTATCAGTTACAGTTGTCTATTTCCTAACTTTTATAAGTTTGTTAATTGAAAATAAAAAAGCAGATCAGTATCAACAAAAATCAGCTTAATAAAAATTTAGAGATAGGGGGAATTATGATGAAAAATTTCGTTTGTACAACGTGTGGTGTGCAGTATGCAGCGGGTGTAGAAGAACCGGTGAGTTGTCATATTTGTGATGAAGAAAGGCAATATGTTAATCCGAAAGGGCAGTCTTGGACGACTTTAGAAAACTTGCAAACAGATGATACATACAAAAATGAAATAATTGAAGAAGAAAATGGGCTTTATAGTATTACGACAAAACCAGGGTTTGCGATCGGTCAAACAGCATTTGTAGTGAAAACAGAATCATATCGATTATTATGGGACTGCATTACTTATTTAGATGAAATGACAATTGCGAAAATAAAAGAGCTTGGCGGATTAGATGCAATTGCATTGTCTCATCCTCATTATTATTCAACGCAAGTAGAATGGGCAGAGACATTTGATGTACCAATTTATATACACGAAGATGATAAAGAGTGGGTGATGCGCCCGAGTAGTCGTATTATTTATTGGTCTGGTGAGTCTTTACAATTAGCTGATGGATTGGTCATTCATCGTTTAGGAGGTCATTTTAAAGGTGGATCTGTCTTACATTGGGAAGAAGGTAATGATGGAAAAGGAATTTTGTTAACAGGTGATATTATTCAAGTTGTAGCGGATGAGCGATGGGTAAGCTTCATGTACAGCTATCCAAACTTAATTCCATTACCAGCGAGAAAAGTGGAAGAAATGGTGAATCGAGTGAAGCCGTTACAGTTTAATCGTTTATACAACGCTTTTCATCGAGTAGTAAAAGAAAATGCAAATGAGGCAGTTGAACGTTCTGCTGAAAGATATATTAAGGCGGTAGAAGGAAAGTTGTTTCATACGTAAAAAGTAATTTGATAAGCGGCAAAGCACTGGATGCTTTGCTGTTTTTATAGTGCTGAAACGTCGTTATTTGTCGGTAAGTCGATATCCTTTGTCGAAACGTCGATATAATTTCATATACCTGAAAACAATGAAAAGCAAAGCGATATCGCTCTGCTTTTCATTGTTTTTAGTAGATCAATCTAGAAATGCATGCTGCAATGCTTTGAGCCCATCGCTATAGATGCCATGAAACAGATTAATTGCCTCTTCATCACTAACCTCAACAGGAGTGAACGTACCTGACCACTCTACTAACGATGTGTTACTTTCGGTACCTTCTTTAACTTGGATTGTAGATAGATAATTAGTGACTGGAAATGGTGCATTCATAATTGAATACGTGTAGTAGCGTTCCTTATCATTGAATACTTCTAAGCGTTCTATAATTGTTTCACCATCTGGATTAGCTAGATGACGTACACGACCGCCTTCAGTTAATTTACTGCTAGGTATATAAGGTAACCAGTCTGGAAGGGAGTTGAAACCTCCGATTAATTGCCATACTTGTTCAGGTGAACCGAAAATTTCCATAGATGTAGTAGTATGTGCCATATTCATTACGCTCCTTTTTATCCCGATATTTGCGAGCAAATAATCAGTGGGGGATTGCCCCACTGATTAAGGTTTCAATTTATTTTACGTTGATTGGTAGTGGTGCATTAGGTGCTACTAGTTTTTGTTCGCGCATTTCTTCCCAGAATGCTGCTGGAATTACTGTGTTTAAGGCGTTTTGGTCTTCTACAATTCGTTCCGGTTTACTTGCACCAGGAACAACGGCAGCAACTGCTGGATTCGCTAGTGAAAATTGTAATGCTGCAGCCTTGATGCTAATTTCGTGACGATCTGCAAGAGCTTTGATTTTCTCAACTTTTGCAATAATTTCTAGTGATGCTTTTTGATATTCGAAGTGAGCACCTCCAGCAAGAATACCTGAGCTATATGGGCCACCAACAACAATATCCATATTATGCTTTACAGCTGCTGGCATTACTCGTTGTAAGGCACGCTCGTGGTCTAGTAATGAATAACGACCAGCTAGTAAGGATATATTTGGCTTAGCTTCTTCTAAATCAAGCATAAGTTCAATTGATTCAACTTTGTTTACTCCAAGTCCCCAGCCCTTAATGACTCCTTCTTCACGTAAACGTGTTAGCGCACGGAATGCTCCTGTTCGAGCCGTTTCAAATTGTGAAATCCACTCATCACCATAAAAGTCTTGTGCTAAATCATGAATGAAAACAAAGTCTAGACGATCTGTTTTTAAACGTTTCAAACTTTGCTCGATAGAACGGAGTGTTGCATCTGCGCTATAGTCATTGATCATTTTATTTTTACGGCCAAATTCGAAAAGTCCGCCTTTTTCACCTAAATCACGTGCAGATGGATCTTCTAGTTCATCTGAAATCGTTCGACCGACTTTTGTGCTTAAAAAGTAATCATCACGATTTCTTTTTGATAGTGCTTCACCAAGACGAATTTCTGCTAAGCCAGATCCATAAAGTGGAGCTGTATCAAAGTAACGAACACCATTCTCCCAAGCAGCATCCACTGTAGCGATTGCTTCTTCTTCTGGGATATTACGGTACATATTTCCTAGTGGTGCTGTACCAAAACCGATTTTCTCTTTTAGTAATTTACTCATTATAGATATCCTCCTAAAATGTATTTAAAAATTAATTCATCATTGTGAATGGATGGGAAAATTAAAACATGTCATTTTATCGTCTGACAAAATGCATGATAAAAGTATTGAAACAGCTAAAAAATACTCACTTTAAAGTACGGGTACTAAAAGGTGATTTCTAATACTGCATGACTTACTCAACTCTTACAAATGCTATTATGAAATGTATTTTACATAATGAAAAGTACGTACTTTAAAGTGATATAGATACTAAAAAGTAATACAGGTACTTTTTAGTGCCGTACTACTCATCTGCTGTTAACGAATTAATCACGAACATGACAAATGAACAATTTTTCATTGTTGATGTGGAAAGCTTACGTAGACATTACGGGAAAACATTACAACATTGGGCTCGAAATTTTGAAAACGTACTAGAGGAAGTTCGCAAAACGAAAGATGAGCGATTTATTCGTATGTGGCGCTTATATTTAAATGCATGTGCAGCTTCATTTTTTACAGGTAATATTGATTTACATCAATTTGTATTTACAAAAGGTATTAATGATACAATTCCGATGACACGTTCTTATATGTATGAATAAGAGAATGTAAGCTAATAGCTCTTTACTTATCAAGTTTAAATAAAATGATGGTAGGACATAAGTCTATAACTTAAAGTCGGGATGGAAATCAAACAATGATTTCTATCTCGACTTTTTTAATATATAATTGCAAAATCAAAACTATATACTTTTGATAATAAAAATAGAATCGAAAATTTATGAGCAAGGAAGTTGAAGAATATGACATTAACAATGGGCTTTATTGGATTTGGAAAATCAGCTAACCGCTATCACTTACCGTATGTAAATACACGTAAAAATATAAAAGTAAAAACGATTTTTGCAAGGAAAATTAATGAAGAATTAGCGGCTCCATATAAGAGTAAAGGTGTTTGTTTCACTACTGATTTGGACGAATTGTTGAATGACAAAGAAATCCAAGTAGTGACAATCTGTACACCAGCACATACGCACTATGAATTGGCGAAACAAGTTATACTTGCTGGGAAATCAGTTATCGTTGAAAAACCATTTTGCGATACAGTAGAACATGCGAAAGAATTATTAGCTTTAGGACGAGAGAAAGGTGTAGTAGTTATGCCTTATCAAAACCGTCGTTTTGATGGTGATTTCTTAGCAGTTAAGCAAGTTATGAAACAAGGATTCCTTGGTGATATTGTTGAGGTTGAATCACATATTGATTATTTCCGTCCTGGTTCAATCACTCACGAAGGTCCAAAAGAAGAAGGTTCATTTTATAGTTTAGGTATTCATACGATGGACCGTATGATTTCATTATTTGGCCGCCCAGATACGGTAACATACGATATTCGTAATAATGAAGTCGAAGGTGCGGTTGATAACTATTTCGATGTTGGTCTACATTACGGAAAGCAGCTGAAAATTAAACTAAAAACGAATCATGTTGTAGCGAAAGATTATCCACGCTTTATCGTTCATGGAACAAATGGATCGTTTATTAAATACGGTGAAGATCAGCAGGAAAATGATCTGAAAGCGGGTATTATGCCTGAGAGTGCAGGATTTGGTGAAGATTCGCCGATGTACTATGGAATTGCTAAATATCGCAATGCAAACGGTGATTGGATTGAAAAACAAATTAAAACGCCGCTTGGTGATTACGGTCGTTTCTATGATGCAGCGTATGAAACAATCGTAAATGGTGCGCCAAAACTTGTGAAAGACGAAGAAGCGGTAACGAATATTGAAATCTTGGAAAACGGATTTGCCGCTCCATCACCTTCAGTTTACAAACTTGAGGCTTTAAACTTGGATGAATAGAAGAGGGAATACAGCATAAAGGAGGTATGGAAATGGCAAGCGGATCAACACAAGTAAAATACCTCGGCATTTACCAAAAAATTAAACAGCAAATTTTAGACGGCGAATATAAAATTAATGAAAAAATTCCAAGTAGTCCCGTCCTTGCTGAAGAATTTGGCGTTTCAGCCCTTACTATTAAAAAAGCGCTGGATTTGTTAGTTAGAGATGGCTACATCATTCGCCGGCGCGGAAGTGGAACGGTGGTTCAAGATTGGCGTCAACAGGAAAAAGCACGAATGATTCAAACTTTAACAGGTACGAAAGCTGTTTACGGCAGTGAGGTAGAAAGTAAAATTATCAAGTTTACGATTGTAGGTGCTGATGAAATAGTTGCTGAAAAATTGGGTGTTTCAGTCGGTGATTTTGTTTATAAAATCATTCGCCTCCGCATCATTCACAGTATTCCAACGATTATGGAGCATACATGGATGCCTATTTCGGTCATCCCAGGTGTTGAAGCTTCGGTTTTAGAGGAATCAATCTACTCGCACATTCAAAATAAACTTGGACTTGAAGTGGGAACATCCGTTGTTAGGGTCAAAGGGGTTCGCCCAGATGATCAAGAAAAGCAGTTTATGAACTTAACAAATCAAGATTTCCTAATGAGAGTTGAACAAGTGGCCTACTTAACGGATGGACGAACTTTTGAATATTCTTATGCGGATCATCTACTGGAAACCTTTGAATTTGAAACAGTCATTACCGCAAAAAAATATAAAGAGGCATAAAAAATAGGTTGGGGCACGTATTACCTCAACCTATTTTTTTGTCTTCAATATAGTAGGAACAGCTACTATTCATCGGCTGTAATAAGCATGGACGTATTCCCGTTTTTTTCAAGGTGAACTTCTCCCCAAGTGCAGAGGGAATCGAGTATGGCTCCTAAAGAGGAACCGTAATCTGTTAAAGAATACTCTACTTTTGGTGGTACTTGGTCATACACTTTTCTTTGGATTACATCGTCTTCTTCTAGTTCCCGTAATTGTTGTGTTAGCATTTTTTGTGTAATACCAGGCATTAAACGTTTTAATTCGCTCGTTCTTTTTGTTCCTTTCTTTAAATGGCAAAGGATAACAACTTTCCACTTTCCACCAATAACTTCTAAAGTCGCTTCTACAGGAATATTATATGTTTTCATAAAAAAACTCCTTTGATGAATTTAGATTACAGTTTTGGATCTAAATACGTTGTAATACTAAAATTATTTCTTTTTAGTGCCTATAACACTTTAAAGTGCGTACTATTTATTGTGATAAATATCGTTCATAATAACCGATGATGTAAGAGGGAAGTAAGCAGAACTGCACTAGAAAGTTTATACGTTACTTTTTAGTATCTATAACACTTTAAAGTACGTACTTTTTATTAGGCTAAATATAATCCATAATAGCACTTGTAAGCAAGAAATGAATAAAATGTATTTTGAAGTGCATTGGAAATTGGTTAGCATAACACTAGGGACATTCATACAAAAGAAAATGATTTTTTACAGTAATAGAATTAATCCAAGACTTAACAGTTGATTAATAGAACTGTAAAGTTTAAAATTACAGTATAGTTTTTAGAAGTGAGTTGCTATTGTTTGTAAAAAACAGATAAATTAAATATTGTCGAATAAAAAATATAACGTGTATTTCATTCTAAACTGTAATTTTTTTTAATACATTTCAATAATCTATATAATAATTTAAAAAGTAAAGGAGTGTGTGTAAAATATGGTGATTTTATATACGACAGCAAGCTGTAGTTCGTGCCGAAAAGCAAAAGCATGGCTTGAAGAACATCAAATTGATTATACCGAAAAAAATATCGTATCAAATTCGCTTACAGTTGATGAACTTAAATCTATTCTTCGTTTAACTGAAGATGGTGCTACCGAAATTATTTCAACTAGATCTAAAACTTTTCAGGAATTAAATATAAATATTGAGGCGCTTTCGCTTAATGAGTTTTATAAATTAATAATTGAGTATCCTCAAATGTTACGTCGTCCAATTATGCTGGACGAAAAAAGATTACAGGTTGGTTTTAACGAGGAAGAAATTCGCAAATTTTTACCGCGTAGCGTTCGAACATTTTTGAATATTGAATTGCAAAAAATGGCTAATTAATAAGTAATATTTTGAAAGGAGGAAACAGAAGTGATTGAAGTATGTGTTACAGTTAATTATAAAGATAGAAACTATCACACAAATGTTATTGTGAGTAAAGATACGATTTGGACAAAAATTAAACAATTGGCAGAAGAACAAGTTAAGAAACAGTGGACTGTTTAAATTTATTTGCAACTTAAAAAGCTACATGAAGTTAGGAGATATAGGGGAGTTCTGATAGAATATAAAGGGATTTATTTTTTCATGCTAAGCATGATTCTTATATGTTTTAACGTTTGACTAACCTATCTGTAATATTTATGGCTACAGTATGTTACTAAGCGAGAAATCATATTTTTTATCGTAGGAGGACAACGATGAACAGCGACTTTACCTTGGCCATTCACAGTTTAACTTATTTAGCTTTACAGCCAGATCGGATGTCAACAAGTAATGCTATTTCAGAAAGTGCAGGTGTTCATCCAGTACGCATTCGCAAAGTGCTAAGTTTGTTAAAAAAACATAAGTTTATACAATCAAAAGAGGGAACTGGTGGAGGTTTTATTTTTGCCCGTGATTTAAGTGAAATTAATCTTTGGAATATGTATCAAATAACCTCTGAAGGTGCATTGCAGCCGAAGTGTCCAGAATCAAATGATCAGTGTATTGTAGGTTCGAACATGCGGAAAGTTCTTTTTGCTATTTTCTTAGGTGCGGAAGAACATCTAGGTGAATATTTAAAGAATTATACAATGAAAGAAGTTGTTGACCTTATTAATCAAGAACGTTAAGCGGCTTAATTATTATGTAGCCGTGAGTTCTTAAAAAACAACTGTAATAAAAAGAATTACAGTTAAAGTTAGTTTTTATATCTTTTTTATCGTTACAAAAAATATTTATAAGAAGGTGAAAAGTATGATGTCAAATAATAATCATGTTTTAAAAGTGGGAGATTGGGTTCGTGGAATATCAAATGAGGGTGAATTCATAGTTGGTTACATTGTGTCACTTGATGAAGTGGAAGATGTAGTTACAGTTAGCATTGTGAAACGTGACGACAAGTACACAATGAACGAAGCGATTTTACTCTTTAGTAAACACGTTAACAAACTCCCTGAATCAAAAGTAATAAATAAGGAGCAAATCCTTTATCTTATAGACCTTGCATTATTAACAGGGGATGAAGAATGGTTTATTGAGCTCTCTGCAAAATTAAACTTGATAAAAGAGCTAGTTAATGAGGGGTTTTAAAGATTACATTATTCGTATTTAATAGGTTTAATGGTGTAATAATCAATAATATCATCTCTTTTGTTGCATTTTAATAAAAGAGGTGATTGATGGTATGAAAATAAAAATAATTAGCATCATATATCTTCTGAGTTTTTTATTACCCTGTATTTCTGCTCAAGCAATTGGAAAAAGTGAAAATGAAATCAACGAATATTTTGACATAGATTTAACTGGTTATGAACTTTATTCGTTTGGTGACTTTAATCAAATAGGTTATAAGATAACGCCGCTTACTCAACTGTTTTTAGGTATAGTTCAAACAGAAGGTGAATGGATTGATGAACCACGATTATATATTAAGGGGACTAAAGGTTATTTTCATCTTTGGAAAGAGGATGGTACGAATGTTCTTTATACCGTTGAACAGAAAAGTGGTTTTTGGAAAATTATAAATGTAAATAGAAAAAGGATTAACAGAATACCTGTACCAAAAAAAAATTTAAAAGAAGTAGTAATTAATCTTTTATTAGAACCAATAAGTAAAGAAGTTGAAAAATATTATAAGGAACCGAAGCTTTGGTACCGAGGTTCTGAAAAAATTGTTGAAATAACAAAAGACGAAGCAAATTATATTTTCTATGTAACTGTGCAAATTCAAACTTTTGAAGGGGCACACAATCCGCCTTATGGAGAGGACACAATTACTTTTCGTATAAAAGGAAATGAAATAAAACCCATTCAATACAAACATAGAAATATCCCTGAAGAAGATTTGAAAAAACTAAAATTAAGATGACATTGAAGTGATTCGTTTGCCTACACCTAACAATGATAATGATGTAAATAAGCTGTCCATATATGGGCAGCTTATTTTATTTTTTCGTTTAGCGAAGATTTTTGCGAAATGTTAGCGGTTCTCTTATTGTCATCAAGTTAAAATATGTATTTTCCTAAAAATGTATATGAATGCAATGTTGATAATATATAACCTAAAAATTGGTTTATGCATTTAAAAAGAAATTTCTTTTTAACCACGTTAATTATTTATTAGAATATCTTTTTAAAATCAAAATAAAATTTTTAGATAAAGAAGAATATAAAAATTTTTAAAATGAGTATCTTGAATAAACAATATTTTACTGTGTTTTTTGCTGATTAATTCCGTTATAAGCGATAGGAACAAGGGTTGCATGCTAACTGTAAATTATTATCCATGTAAAATTATATCCATTGAATATTTCTGAAAATATAAAAATATTAATTTTATAAATATACACGTTATAATGAGGGCGTCGAGAGAAATTTTATGATCTCTGGAGAAAATATAAAAAATGCGATTAATAGAAAGAAAGGCGTGTGATTAGAGGCGAAATGTATGTAAAGTGCTTCAGTGGCTTGTGTAATCAATACCATAAATGCTGCCGAAGTTATGAAAGTGATGTATAGAATTGAGAAAGAAATGCCTCATAAATGAAGAGAGGCCGGTTTATCTAAAATTACTGTTACAAGTAAGTAAGAGAAACCATTAAAGTAACACACTGTTATTAGAAATGTTGCAACGTATTTATGAAGTCTATTCAATATTGTTCTCTTAAGCGGTCTTTATATAAAGAGCGGATAGTACGAGTAAACTTTTTTGTGAACGCTAACATTTATGTTAGGACGCTAACTAGCGAATGTTTCAATTTGGATTCATTATGATGAAGGACATACAATGTGGGGCAACTTGTAAGGAATTTATTTTCCGAAAAAAGGGAATGTTCGTTAGCTATAAAGAGATACGCAAGAATAGGATACAAGGGGGAGTTATTATATGAACGGGAATACTGCAAAGAAAATAGAAGTTCAAGCTGAAAATATCGCACTAGAAAATGAGCAATATGCAGATCCGAAAAAGTGGCATAAGCAGGATACTACATGGGCATTGAGCCTATTTGGAACTGCAATTGGAGCAGGGGTGCTCTTTTTACCGATTAATGCAGGTTCAGGTGGTTTATTATCATTACTACTAATTACATTGCTTGCATATCCAGTTATGTATTACTCACATAGGGCACTTGCTAAAATGATATACGCTTCTAATTCTGCTGATGAGGGGATCACAGGTACAATTAGAGAGTATTTCGGAAATAAAGCAAGTATCATTTTTAACATCGTATATTTCGGTTCAATTTATACAATCGTGCTAATGTATTCGGTTGCGCTTACAAATACTGCAAGTAGTTTTATCGTGCATCAATTGCACATGCCAGAGCCTCCAAGGGCTATTTTATCACTTGTATTAGTTCTTGGTCTTATCGCTATACTGAATTTTGGTCAAGATATTACTGTAAAGATCATGAGTATGCTAGTGTATCCTTTCATAGCTTCTCTACTGTTTATCGCAATATCTTTAATTCCACAGTGGAATACGTCAATGCTTAGCTTTTCAGCTGTTTCTACTGCTTCAACAGGAACAGGATATTTTGGAACGATACTGTTGATTCTACCAATCATCGTATTCTCATTTAATCATTCACCTATGATTTCATCATTTGTTGTGAAACAGAGAGCTACGTATGGAATAGAAGCTACTGATGCTAAATGTGCGCAAATACAAAAAGTTTGTTATATCATGACATTCGCTGTAGTTATGTTCTTCGTTTGGAGTAGTACATTAAGCTTGACTCCAGAAGATTTGAAAATGGCAAAAGAGCAAAACTTATCAATCCTTTCATATCTTGCTAATGAGCTTAATTCACCTGTAATTACGATTGCAGCTCCAATCATTGCTTTTGTGGCTATTACAAAATCTTTCCTTGGCCATTATATCGGAGCATTTGAAGTAATGCGTGACATGATTATTAAGTTCGGTAAATCACGTGGAAAAGTTATTGAAGAAAAAACAATTAAAACAATCGTCCTTACTTTTGTTGTATTATCATGCTGGTTTGTTGCTTATACAAATCCAAGTATTCTTGGACTTATTGATTCTCTAAGCGGTCCATTAGTTGCTGCTATCTTATGTCTATTACCGATGTATGCGATTCAAAAAGTACCAGTACTAGCTAAATACAAAGGGAAAATGAGTAACGTATTTGTTATTATTGTAGGTGTACTTACTGTTTTAGCAAGTATTAAATCATTATTCTAATTCACGATTGTTAGTTCTAATGCAAAATAGAACGATTTTGGGACAGGTTTCTCCGTTTGGAGAGTCTGTCCCTTTTTAATGCGTTACAGTTTGATCTTATTGATTTTATGAGGGATTCACGCATAATTGTAACTAAGGGAGATGATTTCAGATTGAGTAAACTGAATATTAGTACAACGGTTTCCGGAGATATAATTGTTACTCGTCTTATAGGCAAGATTAAAACAGATGATGTTTATGAATGGTTTAATCGCTTCGAGCAAGTTTGTCAGCAATTCATTTCCGAGGGACGGAAATACAAATTGCTGGTAGATAGAAAAGGGTACACGCCAGATCATTTTTCTGTTCAAAAAGTATGGAAAGATAAGTTTTTCAATGAAACGATTTTGAATCACAGTAAGGCAATTGCTTTTCTCCTTGAAGAAGGGGAGATACTGAATTATTTACAACAATCTAATACAAAAAAATATGTAAAATTTTTCGATGATTATGAACAAGCATTCCTTTGGTTGAATGAATATCCTAGATAAAACTTTTAGTGAACCAGTTGCTTGTAAGTAGTAGCTGGAAGAAAACTTCTATACGAAATGTTTAGCGCTAGAGGACATACATTTTTAGTGCGTTAAATATAATTCATAATAGCACCAAGAAGAAAAGAATAAGCTTTACGTTATTAGTTATATGGAAAGTCCGTACGGTAGGGTCGCATAATTTTAAAAATAGCAATGTGGCATAAAGTGAGTAAGGGGGATAAACATATGAGTACTTCAAATTTGAATGAAATAAGTAAACAAATTTTAATAGAGGAGGAAACACTTCAATTTTCCTCTTTTACAAATGAAGATGCACTGCAAATAGGTTTATTTATCGTTGAAACAGCGAAAAAGGAAGGGAAATTGATTGCTGTTGATATAGCGAAAAATGGTGTGCAATTATTTCATTTCAAGATGACGGGGACAACTGAGGAAAATACGAAATGGATTGAGCGTAAAAAACGAGTTGTTTCTTTGCACAATCATAGCTCGTATTATATGCAAATACAAAGTGAAATAACGGGTGTTCCATATAATGAAAAGTATCTTTTAGATAGGTCGGATTATGCTGCGTTTGGTGGTTGCGTTCCTGTGCAAATAAAAGATGTAGGAGTTATTGGAATGATAACAGTTTCAGGGTTACCACCAGAAGAAGATCATGAATTAGTTATAAGGGCAGTTAAAAATCATTTAAGGCATTCATAAAAATAATTCAGTACATGAACATATTTTTAATAAGATGTTACGAAATGAAAAATCTTTAATTCAAGACACTTTCCTTGACGATAATAATCTATGTAGTTAATATGATAGACATAAAATAACCTAATTACTTTTTGTAATTGAGTTATTTTATGTAAGTGTAACTGAGTAAGTAGGATGTGGGGAAAATGCTTTGAATTGCCACTATTAATATTGGGGACAATTAGAAAGCGACAAATATAAAAAATTAGAAGTTAAGAAGTAAGATTGGATCAACAATAATAGTAGCTTCTGTACAATGCATTCTTACTATATTGGCAATGACTATACATCACGAGGAGGACTGAAATTGGAATCGATGACCTTTGTTTTATTTGGAGCGACAGGGGATTTAGCGAAAAGGAAAATTTACCCCGCGCTATATAACTTATATAGAGATCAAAAGCTTCCAAAGCCAATATCTGTTATCGGGCTTGGAAGACGTGAAGTATCTCATTTAGATTTTCAAAAAAGAGTAAAAGAATCCATAGAAACTTTTTCTCGTCGCAGAGAAGAAGGTACTCCGAAAATAGAAGATTTTTTAGAGTATTTTCGTTATTGTCCGTTAGATGTGAATAAGCCAGAAGATTATAAAAGGTTATTACAAGTAGTACATGAAAGGGAAGAAGAACAAAATATACAAGGGAATAGAATGTTCTACCTTTCAGTTACTCCTGACTTCTTTGAGACCATTGCTTTAAATATTAAAGAAAGTGGACTTGATAAAACAGATGGATGGAAGCGTCTAATGATTGAGAAACCGTTTGGTCATGATCTTACATCTGCCCGAGAGCTGAATGATAAGCTTAGTCGAACGTTTGAAGAAGACGAAATATACCGTATTGATCATTATTTAGGTAAACCGATGGTTCAAAATATTGAAGCACTTGAATTTGCAAATCCTGTTCTTCAATCGATTTGGAATAAAGAACATATAGCGAATGTACAAATAACAGCTAGTGAAACGGTTGGGGTAGAAGAAAGGGCAGCATATTATGATCATGCAGGAGCCATTCGCGATATGGTTCAAAATCATATGCTGCAAATATTAATGATGACTGCTATGAATCTGCCGGAAAAGATTAATGCATGTGAAATTCGTGAGGAAAAACGAAAAGTGATGGAGACTCTTCGTAAAGTGAAAAAAGAAGACGTTCAAAACCATATCATTCGCGGACAATATGCTTCAGGGGAGATAAAAGGACAACAAGTTGTGGCGTATAGAGAGGAGCCAGGAGTAAATCCTTCTTCTCAAACAGATACATTTGTTGCGGCTCGCTTATGGATTGATAACCCATTTTGGACTGATGTTCCTTTTTATATACGAACAGGAAAAAGAATGAAAGAAAAGTCTACTCGTATTGTAATTGAGTTTAAAAATACATTAAAACAGCAGTATCAAGATAGTAATCCAAATGCAGCGCCTAATTTGTTAATCATTGAAATTAGCCCAAATGAAAATGTTTCACTCCAATTAAATAGTAAAAATCCATTGAACAATGGAGAGCTTGAACCGATCCGTATTCATTTTACTTGTGAGCAAACAGGTGTGGGAATACCTGAAGCTTACGAAAGGCTTATCTATGATGCTGTATGTGGAGATTCTACATTCTTTGCACACTGGAGAGAAGTTGAATTGTCATGGGAATGGGTGCAGCCAATACTTGAAGCATTCGAAGAAAACTTGTTACCACTTCATGAATATAAGTCGGGTTCGTATGGTCCAGATGCTGCAAATGCTCTATTACAAGAAAGTGAGTTTAAATGGTGGTTAGATGAGGAAGTGAAAAAATAAGTACATTCTTACATGAAGGTATTTCATACGTTTCTTTATATGTAAAACAATATGACAAAAAGATATTCATCATTTTATTAACATGTATTTATGATGAAAGGTAATTCAAGGAGGAATTATATTATGAGAGTAGGATTAATTGGTTTAGGTAAAATGGGATTAAATTTAGGGAAGAATTTAATGGATCATAAACATGAAGTAGCAGCATTTGATTTAAATACGAGTGCAGTGGAAGAAATGAAAGAGTATGGTGCTACAGGTGTATCTAGCTTAAGTGAACTCGTTCAATCATTACAATCACCAAGAATTCTTTGGGTTATGGTACCACACGCTGTCGTTGATTCTGTTATTGATGAAGTTACACCATTGCTATCAAAAGGAGATATTTTAATTGAAGCTGGTAATTCACATTATAAAGAGTCAATTCGCCGATATGAGCAACTAAAGAAAGATGGCATTCACTTTATGGATGCAGGAACTTCTGGCGGAATGGAAGGCGCGCGTAATGGAGCTTGTTACATGATCGGAGGAGATCAAGAAGCTTGGGACATCGTTGAACCTATCTTCCGTGATACAGCTGTAGAAAATGGATTCTTATATGCAGGAAAAGCTGGTAGCGGTCACTTCTTAAAAATGATTCATAACGGAATTGAATACGGAATGATGGCTGCTATTGGTGAAGGATTTGAGGTTTTAGAGAAGAGTGAATTTGATTACGATTATGAAAAAGTATCAAGAGTATGGAACAACGGTTCAGTCATTCGTTCATGGTTAATGGAATTGACTGAAAACGCATTTTCTAAAGATGCAAAACTGGATGAAATTAAGGGCGTTATGCATTCTTCTGGTGAAGGAAAATGGACAGTAGAAACAGCATTAGACCTTCAAACAGCAACTCCTGTTATCGCAATGTCTCTATTAATGCGCTACCGCTCATTAGACAATGATACATTTACAGGAAAAGTTGTAGCAGCACTGCGTAATGAGTTTGGCGGACATGCAGTAGAAAAGAAATAAACATTTTAAAAGTATAACTCGTTAATGTTTAAAAAATGGAGGGAATGAATTATGAAGTTTTTTATTGATACTGCAAATCTTGAGGACATAAAAAAAGCATATAAACTTGGAGTTTTAGCCGGCGTTACAACGAATCCTTCTTTAGTAGCGAAAGAGGGCATTAAGTTTGAAGACCGTATTGCAGAAATTTGTCAGGCAGTGTCTAAAGTTGAATCTGTTTCGGCAGAAGTAACTCCAGATGTTGTAGAAGCTGAAGAAATGATCTCTCAAGCAGAAGAACTGATTAAAATTAACGGTGGTGATAAAAACATCACGATAAAACTTCCGATGACGCTAGCAGGATTAGAAGCTTGTCGCTACCTTACTGAAAAAGGTGTGAAAACGAACGTTACACTTATTTTCACTGTGAACCAAGCCCTTTTAGCTGCTAGAGCAGGTGCAACGTATGTTTCACCATTTTTAGGTCGCCTAGATGATATTTCTGAAGATGGCGTACTATTAGTTGCTAAAATAGCTGAATTGTTCGATATTCATCAATTAGATACACAAATTATTGCGGCTTCTGTTAGACATCCAGACCATGTCACTCGTGTAGCAATGGCAGGTGCTCACATTGCAACAATTCCTTATAAAGTAATTGAACAACTTGCTATGCATCCATTAACAGACCAAGGTATTGAGAAGTTTGCTGCGGATTGGGCGAAGGCGCCTAAGTTATAAGGAAGTAAAGTTTACACAAATTGCTTTTTCACGAGAGGACCAATCTCTATGTAACTTCATCCTTTAAAATAAATCTCGAGTTTGGTACCTTATTACGTAAAAGCAGCGATATGAAAAGACACCATGCATTTTCAAAACAGCACAATGGTTATAAAAAGGATCCCCTTATGAGAGTGAAGTTTATGAAAACGTAGCTCTCATAAGGGAGCGTCTTTTTGTAGACACCATGGTGCTCTTTTGTTATAGGAATGATTTGAAAGGGGTTACATAGTGAGTTCGAAATATATGATTGGTGTAGATATTGGGACAACTAGTACAAAAGCAGTTTTGTTTTCGATCGATGGATCTGTAATTGCAAGCTATGGGATTGAATATCCTTTATATTCGCCCGCACCAGAAATAGCAGAACAAGATCCAGAAGAGATTTTTCAAGCAGTCATACATACGATTAAAGAGACTATACAATCAAGTAATGTACAGCCAGTTGATATTCTTTGTGTTTCTTTTAGTTCGGCAATGCATAGTGTCATTGTTGTAGACGAAGCAGGGAAGCCGTTAACGAGATGCATTACTTGGGCAGATAATAGAAGTGCAAGTTGGGCAGAAAAAATAAAGAATGATATGAATGGTCATGAAATTTACCTTCGTACTGGAACACCACCCCATCCTATGTCACCACTTTCGAAATTAGTTTGGCTTAAAAATGAACATGCTGATTTATTTGCAAATAGCTATAAATTCATTTCTATTAAAGAATATGTTTTCTATAAGTTATTTAAGGAATATGTAATTGATTATTCTATAGCATCAGCAACAGGAATGTTCAATTTGAAATCTTTAAAATGGGATGAAGAAGCTCTTCGTGTTGCAGGAATTTCGGAGGGAAAGCTTTCTAAACTCGTTCCAACTACGCACACCTTAATAGGATTAGATGAAGAATTTGCAAGAGAGATGAATGTACTTGTTACTACTCCTTTTATAATAGGAGCGAGTGATGGAGTACTATCGAATTTAGGTGTGAATGCAATAAAACCTGGAGTAGTTGCTATTACAATTGGTACGAGCGGTGCAGTGCGAGTTGTCACAAATCATCCTGTAACGGATCCGAAGGGTAGGACTTTTTGTTATGCGTTAACTGAGGACCTTTGGGTAATTGGTGGACCGGTGAATAATGGTGGTATGATTTTTAGGTGGGTTCGTGACCAATTATGTGCGTTAGAAGTTGAGCATGGGAAGCGCTTAGGAAAAGATCCTTATGAATTGCTTACTGAAATAGCAGCAAAAGTTAATCCTGGATCTGATGGTTTATTATTTCATCCGTATTTAGCAGGAGAAAGAGCTCCTTTATGGAATGCGAATGCGCGGGGGTCTTTCTTTGGGCTTGGACTACATCATAAGAAAGAGCATCTTATCCGTGCTGTTTTAGAGGGAATCATTTATAACTTGTATACAGTTCTTCTTGCTTTAAAAGAGCTAATTGGCGAACCGAAAAAAATTCAAGCGACAGGTGGCTTTGCAAGATCGGAACTTTGGAGACAGATGATGGCAGATATTTTTCATCAAGACGTATATGTTCCTGAAAGTTTCGAAAGCTCTTGTCTAGGAGCAGCTATCCTTGGTTTATATAGTTTAGGTGAAATAAATACATTACATGTAGTTTCTAATATGGTAGGTGCCAATTTTTATCATGAGCCAAACATGGAAAGTGTGGAGAAATATAAAGAATTAATACCGATCTATATTCGTTTGGCCCGTCACTTGGAAGAAGAATATGAAAGTATAGCAGCTTTTCAGAAAAAATGGGTTTAGAGGTTATTTGGCAGAAAAATATGGTAACTTATAAAGAGGTACTCCGATTTTTTAGGATATTCTTTCAATCAAAAATAGTTTTATGAACTTGGTAAGAAGTATGATGAACAAAAACTATAGGGAGAGGGTTATGAAAATGACGGATAACAAAGAGTTTATTGGATATGTTGGAACGTACACGAAAGAAAATAGTGAAGGGATATATACTTTTACTTTAAATACAGAAGCACAAAAAGTTAGTAATGTAACGCTTGCGGCTAAGCTGGATAACCCTACATATGTAACGATTAGCAAAAATAATCAATATCTCTATTCTGTTGTTAAGGAAGGCGAAGCTGGTGGTGTAGCTGCTTATTCGATTAACAGTTATACAGGAGAGCTAACGGAACAAAACAGACAAGTAGTAGAAGGGGCTTCTCCTTGTCATATTAGTGTGGATAGTGAAAACGGTACGGTAGTTACAGCAAATTACCATAAAGGAACAATTGAGTCTTTCGTAGTTAATGAAGAAGATGGAACTGTAAATCCTGTTACATCGATTATGGCAAATGAAGGTTCTGGTCCAAATAAAGAAAGACAAGAAAAACCACATGCGCATTACGCGGGATATACTCCTGATGAAAAATATGTGGTAGGCGTTGATTTAGGAATTGATAAAATCATTACGTATGAAATAAAAGATAGTAAGTTAAAGGAAGTGAATAGCTTGTCTGTGAACCCAGGAAGTGGTCCTAGACATATTACTTTTCACCCGAACGGAAAGTATGCGTATGTAATGACTGAACTTAGTTCGGAAGTTATTGCATTATCATATAATCCGGAAGAAGGGTTCTTTACAGAGTTGCAGTATATTTCTACCGTTCCAAAAGAATTTGATGACAATAGTCAAGGAAGTGCGATTCATATTTCTTCTGACGGCCGTTTTGTGTATGCGGCGAATCGCGGTCATAATAGTATTGCTGTTTTCAGTGTGGATCAAAATTCAGGCCAGCTTACATTTGTTGCACATACATTTACAGAAGGAAATTGGCCGAGGGACTTTGTATTAGATCCGACTGAAAAGTTTCTTCTTGCTACAAATGAAAAGTCACATAACCTTGTGCTATTTTCAAGAAATGAAACGACAGGTGAGTTAACATTGTTACAATCTGATGTTATTGTACCAGAGCCTGTTTGTGTGAAGTTTTTGAACGTTTAATTTGTGATTGGTAGAATTTCTATATATCCCAAAAACAGTAAAAAAGCAAAGCGATATCGCTTTGCTTTTTATTGTTTCTTTTTCGGTCTACGTACTAATTCGCCGCCGCAGTTTGGGCAAACGTTTTGTCTTTCTTCTGTACACGGTGCACAAAATGTACATTCATACACGCAAATGTAGGCTTCGGAATTTGATTCGAGAGATTGATCGCAAATTTGACAGTTTGTTTTCATTTCGAGTGCCATAGTAAGTCTCCTTTTAGTTTGAATATTTATAATTTAATTATAATTCATTAGATAGAAGCTGTCTTTTTCAATTGAAAGGAAATCGAATGATAAAGTTATGATTTGAAATGAAAGAAGCTCATTTATTTTTAAATTGATTATTTAATAAGGTTGGAATATTATGAAATAGTCAAAAGACAACAGGGGGTATATATTTTGACTAATCATAACGATCATTTAAAAGCAAACTGCGAAAAATGCTTCGGTTTATGTTGCGTGGCGTTACCGTTCGCAGCATCGGTAGATTTTGCGGTGAATAAAGATGGCGGGACACCATGTTCTAACTTACAAACAGATTTTAAATGTAGCATACATAAAAATCTTAGAGGAAAAGGTTATAAAGGTTGTACAGTGTTTGAGTGTTTCGGGGCTGGGCAGAAGATTTCGCAAGTTACGTTTAACGGGATTGATTGGCGGAAAGATGCTAAGCATGCGAGAAAAATGTACGATGCTTTTCCAGTTATGCATCAGCTTCATGAAATACTGTGGTATTTGAATGAGGCTATTCTTTTGAAGGCGACACAATCGATTCATAAAGAACTAAGTAAAGCAATTGGAGAGACAGAGCGCTTATCAAATTTAAATGCGGACGAGTTAATGAAAGTAAATATTCCATTACACCGTGCGGAAGTAAATGTGTTACTTTTAGAAACGAGTGAGCTAGTTTGGAAGGAAATGAATGCTGCGCGTAAGAAACGAATTAGTCACCGCGGAGCAGATCTTATGGGGGCAAATTTGAAAAAGAAAGATTTGCAAGGAGCGAATTTAAGAGGGGCATACTTAATTGCGGCTAACTTAAATGGAGCAAACTTAAGAGGAGCAGATCTTATCGGGGCAGATTTGCGAGATGCAGATATTCGCGGGGCGGATTTCACAAATAGTATTTTTCTGACGCAAGTTCAAATTAATGCAGCGAAAGGGGATAAACATACGAAATTACCGAAAGTGTTGTCCCGTCCATCGCATTGGAGTGCGTAAAGAATGTGGAACAGGCAGAGATTAAGAATCTCTGCCTATTTTTTCATTTCTTTTCAAAAGTAGTAATGAAAACACTACATATAATAAGAATACCACCAATAAAAAAGTTAATATTTAATGTCTCATTTAAGAGTAACCAACCAAGCAATGATCCGACGATAGGTTGGAAGAAGAAAAATAACGAGCCGATGCTTGCGTCCATTAATTCTAACCCTTTATTCCAAAGGAAAAAGGCACCTGCCGTTGAGACGACTCCTAAATATACTACGCCTAATATTACGTACGTATTTATTGTTTCGATAGAGGTTGATTGTAGTTCCCATATCATAAAAGGTGTAATGAAAAAGAGTGAAAAGAATATGGCGTACGTTGTAATAACTAAGGATGAAAATCGAGCTGAAGCAATCTTCACATAAATGGATAGTAAAGCCCACGTAATAGCGGCCCCGACTAATATGATTGTACCGATAAAATAGGAGCCAATTTCAATATCCCATCCGATTACGATAATTACACCGATTGTCGCTATGATAGTAGATAGCAGTCTACGAGCGGTTAGTTTTTCTTTTAAAATGATCGCTGCAAATATAACCATAAATGCAGGTGTAGCTGATGTTACTAAAGAGCCTGTATGAGCGTCAGATAATTTTGTTCCGATAAATTGACAAGTAATCGAAATGAAATATCCGATAAATCCAATCCAGGCGAAGAGTAGCCAATCTTTTTTGTGAATGGTTACTTTTTTCTTTTGCTTTTTCTCAGCTATTTTCAAAATGAAATATAAAACAACGAAAGCGATAATAAAGCGTAGCCAAACGAGTGTCAGTGGTGGGATAAAGTCGAGTACATATTTGCTAACAACATACATACCGCCCCATATACTAGCTGCTAGTGATAAACATATAGCTCCTAAAATTGTTTGTTTCATGTAAAGTACTTCCGTCTATTTTTAGGGTTTTATGAGTTCCCTAAGACGAGGCATAGTGTTAAGTGTTATATGAATGCCCGCCTTAGTTTATAGACGGCTTACAGGTTGATCGTTTTCGAATGAAGTGTTGTAGTACATGAGTGCATTCCTCCTTCATAATTTAATAAAGATATTATAACTTAATTTTCAGTTTATTGGGATGTTTCTTTAGAAAATGGTGGTTGTCTAAGAAAGCATAGTATATGGTAGAAAAACATATTTTAAAAATAAAAGAAACCAATTACATAACTGCTAAGTATAGTAAGAGTAGGATGAAAAAGTAGATTAATAGAGAACGAGGAGGAGATTGTTATAACTACAACCGTTATTTCTCATTTTTACAATGAAGAGTATTTATTACCGTGGTGGCTTGCTCATCATACGAAACTGTTTGATCATGGCATTTTAATTAATAAAGGTTCAACAGATCGTTCGGTTGAAATTTGTAAAAAATTCGCACCACACTGGGAAGTACGAGATTCTGCAAATCCAGAATTTGATGCATTAGCGACAGATCATGAAGTGATGAGGATAGAACAAGAAGTAAAAGGATGGAAAATAATTTTAAATACGACCGAGTTTCTTTGTGTGCAAGATAAAAATCAGTTTTGGAAATCCCTGAATGAATTGGGAGGGAGGATGTATTGGCTGGAAGGGCTTATTATGGTCGATGATCTTAACTATAATTATCCGGACCTTAACTTTGGAATACCTTTAATGAAACAGCGATTTCATGGTTATTTACCAGAAGATTGGGCGTTATGGAGAAGAGGTAGATTTATTCATAATCATGAACACGGAAGTTATACGGTTGGGAGACATTTATCTGCACATGAATCTATGATTTATCCGCCACTTGCGTGTATTGCATGGTTTGGTTTCAGCCCTTGGAACGATGCGATGAGAAAGAGGAAATTACAAATTGGCCCGACTCTTTCTGAAGCTAGTAAGCATGGGGGAATGGGAACACATCATATTATTACACCTGAAAAATTAGAAGAATGGTATAAGGATTTAGCGAGAGGGACGAAGGATTTGCGTTTTAGTGGTGCGTATCGTTATGTTTTTTTATAAATGATTCCCACCATAAAATTGTTTCTTCGATCCCAGTATTTAGATCGTATGTTGGTTTCCAATTTACTTCAGTTTTTAAACGCTCTACATTAACGCCGACGAATAAAGGTTCGTCTTTAGAGAAAGGGATCGCACCTAGTTTAATTAAATGTTCTTTTCCTAACTTTTTAGCAATGATAGAAGCTAATTCTTTAATTTGTACAGATTGACCAGAAGCGATATTGATTGTGCCTGTAACGCCATGTTCTAATACTGTTACGAGAGCATCAGCGACGTCGCTCACATGGAGGAAATCTCTTGATTGTTTTCCATGTGTACATAGTGCTTCCTCATTTTTTAATAAGGAAGTGATAATGTTAGAAACGAGCCGATTCCCTTGTTCGTGAGGGCCATACATATGAAAAATGCGGCCCCAACACATGCTGAGGCCGGTTTGCTCAGCGTACGTTTGTAGCCAAGAGTGTAGTGCGTTTTTACATAATGCATACGGTGTTTTATAGGAAAGAAGCGGTGAATCTTCAAATAGTACGCCGTTAAACCATTCGTACTCTGCGCCGGTGCCGGCAACAACGACTCGCTTTCCGCCGCATGTTGTGAAGTGCTGAATCAATGAGATGCTGGATGTAAGCCAATAGTAATTATTAATAGATACATAACAAGCTGGCGGCACTGCTTCCCAAGCTAAATGAATGAGATGACTAGGCTTCATGTCGTAAATGAGTTTTTTTACTTCTTCATCACAAAGTAAGTTTACTTTATGCCAGTGGCAAGGGATGTGAGAAGGCTTCTTTGTATGATAAGTGGCGTGCACCTCATAGCCCCTTTGTATAAGAGAATTTACAACATATTTACCAATCCATCCACTACCGCCTGTTACAAGAATTTTTTTCATGGCTCAATTACCTCAACTTCTGGAATGGTTACTAAAAATTTGCCGCCCCATTCACGAATGAAAGAGCATTCTTTCATAATTTCATCTTTCAAATTCCAAGGGAGTATGAGAATGTAATCAGGTTTTGTACGCTTAATTTCTTCTGGAGATTTTATTGGAATGCGTGTTCCTGGTAGTAGGAGATTTTGTTTGTGAGGGTTTTTATCTACTGTATAAGCTAAAAATTCTTTTCCTATTCCGCAATAATTTAAAAGGGTGTTTCCTTTAGCTGGTGCACCGTAACCAATAATTTGTTTGTTTAAAGCTTTTGCTTCGATAAAAAACTTTAAAATATTTATTTTCAATTGCTCGATGCGTTTAGAAAAAAGGAGATAACAATCTAATGTATTTAGCCCGTGATCTACTTCTTTTTCGATTAATTTTGTAACACTGGAATGGATAGTGGATTTGTCACTATGATGTTTTACAAAAATACGTAAGGAACCACCGTGCGTTGCAAGCTCTTCTACATCGACAATTTGTAAATGATGATGAGCTAAAACTTTTTGAAGACTTATAAGTGAGAAATAGGAGAAGTGCTCATGGTAGATCGTATCAAACTGTTTAAAGGATATGAGATTTAATAAGTGCGGGAATTCAATTGTTATTGTTCCGTCTTGTTTTAATAACGTTTTTAAACCAGCGACAAAATCATGTAAGTTCGGGACGTGTGCCAATACGTTATTTGCGATGATTAAATCAGCTTTTGGTAATTTTTTTGCAAAGTCATTGCTGAAAAAATTCACTTCAGTAGGAATTCCTTTTTGGATAGCGATTTCTGCTACATTTTTTGCTGGTTCAATTCCTAACGTTTCGATATTTTCTTTTTGAAAGTATTGTAATAAGTACCCGTCGTTACTCGCGATTTCAATCACTTTCGAATGATTGGTTAAGTTGAAACGCTTAATCGCCATTTCTACATATTGCTTAGCGTGTAGTAGCCAGCTTGATGAGTAAGAACTGAAGTATAAATAGTCATGAAAAATATTGTGAGGAGATTCAAATTCATCTAATTGTACGAGTAAACAAGAGGGACAGACAAACGTGTGCAGTGGATAGAATGGTTCCATTTTATATGAGTGTTCTGGATCTACAAATGAGTTAGCGAGAGGGGAAACACCTAAATCTAGAAAAGTATTTGTTAGTAATGAGTGGCAAAAACGGCATTTTTTCAGTTCCATTTTATAGCCCCCTTATAAATTTTTGAATGCATCGATTTGTTGGCGCGTGAAAGATTCCATATTTTCACCAGATGCATATTTCTTGTACCAATCAACAGTCCAAGCGATAGAGTGATCTGTTGATAACTTAGGAGTCCAACCGAGTTTATTTACTGCTTTTGTACTATCGAGTGTTAAAATAGGTGATTCATAAGGAGTGTTTGTATGAGGAGAAAGGATTGTTAGTGGTTTATTCCATAATTTCATTATAGATTGAATGACATTATGAACGGTTCTGTTAGGTTCATTTATCGGGCCGAAATTCCACGCCGCTGCAAATTCGGCGTCTTTCCAAAGTTTTTCAGCTAAAAGGATATAGCCATGTAAAGGATCTAATACGTGTTGCCACGGGCGGATAGCGTGTTTGTTTCTAATATTTAACGTAGCATCTTGTAAATATGCACGAATGACATCTGGGAATAATCGGTCTTTTGCCCAATCACCGCCGCCGATAACGTTACCTGCTCTTACTGAGGCAAGATTCTGAGTGTTAGTGCGGAAGAATGAGGTTTGATAGGAAGTTGCCACTAGTTCAGCACAAGCTTTACTAGCACTATAAGGATCGAAACCTCCTAATCGGTCACTTTCCACGAATGCACGGTTACCGCTCCCATCATTTTCATAGCATTTATCACTTGTAACATTAATGATGCCGCGTATACTTTCTATATGTTTTGCCGCTTCTAATACGTGAACAGTACCTAAAACATTCGTCTTAAATGTTTCGATAGGATTTTTGTATGAAGTGGTGACGATTGGCTGGGCAGCTAAATGAAATAGTATGTCAGGGTTATGATGTTTTAGGGCATGTAATAAAGAATCGTAATCTGTAATGTCGCCTTTAATTGTTATGCACTCTTTTGCTACGTTACATTGTTCAAAAAGGTTTGGAATGGATGGTGGATGAGAAGAATAGCCAATTACTTCTGCGCCTAAAGAAGTTAAAAAAAGGGTGAGCCATGAGCCTTTAAAGCCAGTATGTCCTGTAATAAATACTTTTTTCTTATTCCAAAAAGATGAAGAAGCCATATTACCAAACCTTCCACGGAGCGTTATTACTTTCCCATAGCTCGACTAATTTATTTTTATCGCGCAATGTATCCATCGGATGCCAAAAACCAGAATGTTGATATGCGGCTAGTTCATTTTTGTTTACTAACTGAACTAAAGTGTCTGTTTCAAAAACAGATTTATCTCCGCTAATGTAATTGAAAACATCAGGATTTAAAACGAAAAATCCACCGTTAACCCATCCGCCATCCCCGAGTGGCTTCTCTTGAAAGGATGTGACAGACTGTTTATCTAATACGAGAGAACCGAATCTACCAGGAGGTTGTACGGCTGTAACAGTCGCCATTTTACCGTGTTTTTTATGAAATGCAATGAGTTCTTTTATATTTACATTACTTAATCCATCGCCATAAGTGAGGCAGAAAGGTTCATCCCCGATGTAATTTTGTATTTTTTTAACTCGTTCACCTGTTTCGGTATTTAGACCAGTATCAATTAATGTAACTTTCCATGGTTCAATGCGATGAGAGTGGTTCGTAATTGTATTGTCACTTAAATGTATCGTAAAATCGGACATGTGTAAGTTGTAATTTAGAAAGAATTCTTTAATTGCATATCCTTTATAGCCTAAGCAAATAATAAACTCAGTAATCCCGTAATGACTATACAAACTCATAATGTGCCATAAAATAGGCTTTGTTCCAATTTCAATCATAGGTTTTGGTTTTAAATGAGTTTCTTCCCCAATCCTTGTTCCATATCCACCTGCAAGAATAACAGCTTTCATTTTTTCCTCCTAAAATAAAAATTTATAATATATACAGTATTCATATGAAATACAAATGGTATGGTTTTTAGCTAAGTGCGTAAAAATGTGTGGAACATGATAGGGTGAGAAATGTTAAGGTTTGAATTTAGGGAATAATTGTTGATACTCAGGGTGATTACGTAGATCTTGTGTTATGTTACTAAGCTCTAAAAATCGAGTTTCGAGTTCCTCAGAGGACTGACCATAATGAGTTTGAAGGCCCATTTGAACACCTGTTTTTGAAAGAGTAGGTGTAATTTGTAATTTTCTTGCCTTTGTATGTTCGTTCCAAGGGCTAAAATAAAATTTTAAAATGAATGAAGGGGAGTTATAAACGATAGGTTGGTGCTGCGTAAAATGTCTGCCTGGTAAATATGCGCCGTTAAGATGGTTGTGTATAAATCTCCAGGCACAGCCGATTTCTGGTTTATAAGGAAAGAGCCCGTGATATCGTTGCTCTACTAATGGAATAGAATATCTTAGTTTTGAATAATTGTAATTATGCTTATCAATCATGACAATCATTCTAATTGCATACATATTTTGGCCTAACGTATGAAGTGATGAGAAAAATTCTTCTACATTGTTACAACAAAGAAATTCCGTAGTATTTAATACCATTTTCCAACCTGAAACCTCTCTTTCAATTTCCATCACCTCAATATCAGTATTAGTGGGATCGAAATCAAGGAATCTTGAATTTCGTACTTCCCAGTTGGGAGCAAATAATTTACAAATTTCAACAGAACGATCTGTAGAACCTCTATTAATTAATATGCCGTGATCAAATATTTTTGTATGATGCATAAGCCACCATGGTAATAAATACTCCTCGTTATAAAAGTGAGAGATAATTGTCCTAGTGATTTTAATCTCCTCCAGTTGCATAAATAATGATTTTATTTCAATATTATTATCATATGTTTTAAATTAAGGAAGGTTGAAAGGAATGTGTCATTCCATTTTTACATTTTGGTATCGGTATATCGAAAAAACAGTAATCTAACTATATGGATAGAGTTATAGAGTGTGAATACACTACATACTTAGATGGCATGTGAAATTTTGTATAAATTATGAATAATAAACCGTCACGTTTGACTGTACAGTTTATGTATTGTATGATGTTAGTAATATAAACAAGGGGGGAAGATCGTTGGGAAGGTGTATCGAATCGGACAGTTGGCTCTCATGGCTCACGTGTCGAAACGCACGATTGATTATTATACGAATCTAGGAATCTTAAAAGCGGAGCGATCTCAATCTAATTATCGCTATTACGATGAAACAGCATTTGAGACATTACAATTTATTGAGAAGTGCAAAGAAATGCATATGCCGCTTTGTGAGATTAAAGAGAAAATCGAGGAGAAGAAGAAGCTGCTCGGTATCAATGAACACGTTTCGAAACAAGTGAATGAAGTGACAGACCATATTCATCGATTAGAAGCAGAGTTAACGGAGTTAAAGCCGCTTTTAGATGGATTGACTGATTCACAACGTGAAAAAATATCGAAATCTTTATCTGGTCAAACGACAGCTTTAATACAGACACTTGTTCTATTATTATAGAAAAAAGTGAAATCCGACCTCTTTAATTTTTGTATCGGGCTATGTTTTCTAAGAAACAAATAAGAAAACATTATAGTATACAGGAGGTGGACACCTTAGTTTTTTAAACTAAGGGGATTCATTGGAAATATTTAATTTAGTCATGGTTGCGATTTTAATCGCATTTACTGGATTTTTCGTAGCAGCAGAGTTTGCGATTGTAAAGGTACGTTCAAGTCGTATTGATCAGCTTGTTGCGGAAGGGAAACGCGGTGCTTTAGCAGCGAAAAAGGTAACAACAAATTTAGATGAATATTTATCTGCTTGTCAATTAGGTATTACAGTTACAGCTATGGGATTAGGTTGGTTAGGTGAACCGACAATTGAAAAGTTATTACACCCGTTATTTGAGAAATGGAACATAAATCCTTCTATCTCATCAGTATTAACATTTGGTCTTGCTTTTATGCTAATGACGTATCTACACGTTGTAGTAGGGGAATTAGCTCCGAAAACGATGGCAATTCAAAAGGCTGAACAAGTAACATTGTTATTGGCAGGTCCGTTAATGATGTTCTATAAAGTCATGTATCCATTTATTTGGGTATTAAACGGTTCAGCTCGTGTTGTAACTGGCTTATTCGGTTTAAAACCAGCTTCAGAACATGAAGTAGCTCATACAGAGGAAGAATTACGCCTTATCCTTTCAGATAGCTATGAAAGTGGCGAAATTAATCAGGCTGAATACAAGTATGTAAATAACATTTTTGAATTTGATAATCGTATTGCAAAAGAGATTATGGTACCGCGAACAGAAATCATTGGTTTCTACCTGGAAGATTCAGTAGAAGAACACATGAAAGTAATCCAAAATGAACGATACACACGTTATCCGATTTTTGGAGAAGATAAAGATGATATTATCGGTATGGTCAATGTAAAAGATTTCTTTATTCGATATATGAACAACGATAAAGAAGATTTATCATCGATTCGCACGTATATGCGTCCGATTATTGAAGTGATGGAAACAACTCCAATTCACGATTTATTACTTCAAATGCAGAAGAAGCGAATTCCGATGGCTGTTTTATATGATGAGTACGGAGGAACAGCAGGAATTGTAACGCTTGAGGATATTTTGGAGGAAATCGTCGGCGAAATTCGTGACGAATATGATGAAGATGAAGCACCACCAATTCAGCATGTAAATGAGCACCATAAAATCGTTGATGGAAAAGTGCTTATCTCCGAAGTGAAAGATTTATTTGGATTACACATTGAAGAAGATGATGTGGATACAATTGGTGGCTGGATTATGATGCAAAATCATGAAATTGAAGAAGGACAACACGTTGAGGCGGAAGGTTATGAATTTAAAGTGTTAGAAAAAGATGCTTACCAAATTAAACGTGTTGAAATTCGTAAGATGGAACAAGAGCAAGAAGAAGAGAAAGCAGCAACTGTGTAGGTTGCTGCTTTTCTTCTAAAGTATAAAAAATGTGAAATTAGGAGCGGATATTTTGATTCAAGCAGCCTTACGTGTATATCGATTACAATTGTATGCGATCTTTAGTGGTTTACTACTTATGTGGACGATTACTCCGTTTGGAAAACAAGTAACAGGGTTTGGTATCGGATTAGCTGTAAGTGCATATTGCCTTTGGTTATTGGCTCGCAGAGTGGAGAAACTCGGGAAAAGTATCGTAATGAAAGAAAAGGCTCCTGGATTAGGAGTTTTAAACCGATTTGCAGCAGCCATTTTAGGAGCTATTATTATGTATGAAATTGAGCATGAAATGGAAATGTGGGCATTCGGTACAGGCATTTTAGGTGGTCACTTTTTAATGATTGCGAATTTAGCTTATGCAAATGTGCAGTTAGTGAAAGAAGAAGAGAAGCAAAGAGAACAGGCTTCGAAAAACATAGAGCTATGATGAAAGGGGCCTAATCGAGGTTCCTTTTTGTGTTTAAAGCGAGCTAATGAAAGGAATCAAATTTACGACAAATATAATACGCTTCTTTTTTACGTTTTTCAATAGTATGAAAAATAATGTAAAAAAATTTAAAAACCCATCGATTTCTAAAGGTTATGTATGTTATCATGACAAAAGACTTTTTGAAAGAGGTGGATACCAATGTTACAAGCGTTACTTATTTTTGTGCTTCAAATTATTTACGTTCCCATTTTAACAATCCGTACGATTTTGCTTGTAAAGAATCAAACAAGATCCGCTGCTGGTGTTGGATTGTTAGAAGGAGCTATTTACATTGTCAGTTTAGGTATTGTGTTTCAAGATTTATCAAATTGGATGAACATTATTGCCTATGTCATTGGCTTTAGTACGGGACTATTATTAGGCGGTTATATAGAGAATAAATTAGCAATTGGTTATATTACGTATCAAGTTAGTTTGCTAGACCGTTGTAATGAATTAGTAGATGAACTACGTCACTCTGGATTTGGTGTTACAGTATTTGAAGGCGAAGGAATTAATTCAATACGTTATCGCTTAGATATCGTTGCAAAGCGTTCTAGAGAAAAAGAACTGTTAGAAATTATTAATCAAATTGCACCGAAAGCGTTTATGTCTTCTTATGAAATCCGTTCATTTAAAGGCGGATATTTAACGAAGGCGATGAAGAAAAGAGCGTTAATGAAGAAGAAAGATGAACATGTATCGTAAAGAAAAGGGAGTTGTGCAGCTTTAAAAGCACGGCATAATCCCCATATAAAAAAGAGAGGAATCTATATTGAAAAAGATTCCTCTCTTTTTTCTGCGTTATTTTTTTCTGCTTTTTCTCAGATTAACAAGTGACCATACAACTTGAATAATTAGTGGTAATATAAATGCAATTAATAAAACGATAAAGGCTATTAATTTCAGCTCAGGTGTTTGAGTAACACCAGTCCCATCAACCTCTCTTAGCCAAATGATAGCTGCCAATATCCCGAAAGTTATAATCCAAAATATGTTACCAATCCACCAATAAATCCATCTTCTTTTCATGCTAGCACCCCTTACATGTACCCTCTGTTAAAAGTGAATTTTCGTTCGTTACATTTATAATGAAATACCTATAAAATTAATTTTTTTTAACTGTATATCTAACTTGTTTAAACGTTACCATCTCTCCATCTTTATGATCATCTTGCGTTTGCAAAAGTTGAACTTTTGGTTTGTAATCTGTCCTATGAGCGTGCTCGATATCTTTAATGTTAACTTTGTAGGGTTCGCCATTATTAATTTTTTGTTCCAATACTTTTTTATTGGGGACATAAATAAACGTCACTTTATTTTCATCAATGCCTTCAGTCTTAAATTCTAATTCGTTATCTTTTGTTGTAATCGTCGGTGTTAATAATTCAATACTGCCTTTTCCAGTTTCTAAAGAATTTTCTGCTATAGTTGAACATCCGGATAATATGATTACGATGAATAGAAGAGCACTTAATTTCTTTCTCATAACATCCCCCAATTTCAAGTGATTTTTGATTTTGGCATTGCTAGACTGCTAGTGTGGAACGTAACTGTCTAGCTAGCACTCTTTTTAATTGTACCATAATATGTAAATTTAAACAGGCTGTATATCCAATTTAAGGGGTTTGAAAAGTTTACTTATTAAATATGAAAAATAAAAAGATTCGACTGTCAAATATGATGGTCGAATCTTTTTATTATAGGTTGCTTGTCTCAAGGGAACATCTTAATTGTAATGTGTTAAAGATGTTTCGTATCATTACATAAATATATATCCTCTTTAGAGCTCTCTTTTTTAATATTTAAAATATGGAGTGAAATAAAGCCAATAAGTCCTATTCCGCCGAAAATAAGCCATGGTGTATACATTCCGCTTAAGTTGGCTGTAAAAGATGTACCGGTATAATTACCGATGATAAAACCAAATGCGAGTGATAGTTGATAAAATCCGAAGTAAGTAGCTGTATATGATTCGTTACTGTAATTTGCAATAGCGATATCAGCGTTAGGTAATACGAGTGTTTCGCCAATTGTAAATAAAATTACACAAATAAATAGCCAATACGGGTGTTGAAATAAAGGAATGAGTAAAAAGGAAATACTCATTAATAAAACACCGTATTTAATAATCGAAAGTGTATTGTATTTATGAAATAGTTTTCGAAATAATATCATAAATATGACGCCTGTTATTGCATTTATCGTAATAACTAGTGTAGCAAGCTGGTTGCTATTACTAATGTTTTTCATATGAAGTGGAAGTGCGACAGTAAGCTGAGTAAACATAATATAGAAGAAAATCATAATAAATGAAAACAAAAGGAAAGATTTGTTTTGTAAGATAGCCTGTAGCCCTAATGTAATAGACGTATTTTCAGTAGTGACTTGGAAGTGATTTTTAAGTAAGTAAAAGATAAAAGCAAATAACAGCATAAGAGATCCTGTTAGAGAAAAAGCATAGATTGGATCGAGTAAGAGTAAGAACCCTCCTGCAATTGGTCCAATTATTGCACCGCAATTAAAACTAAGGTTTAAATATGTAAATAAATTTTTTCTCATATGAGCTGGTTGTGAGCCGAATATGGCGCGCGCAGCAGGTTCGTAAAATGCGGTTCCGAAGCCAATAAGTGCAGAAGAAATAGAAGTTGTATAGAAATCAGAGCATATTCCTAAAGCGATAAATCCGATTCCTCTTAAAAATAATCCGGCTATCATCATAATGATATAGCCTATTTTGTCAGCAATTAATCCTGAGAATAATGGGACAACTCGTGATGTGATTGTCATAACCGTCAACACTGTTCCTACTTGAACAGCAGAAAAATGAAGAAAGCTTAATAGATAAATAGCTAAAAATGCGTATACTGCAAAATACCCAAAAGACATAAAAAATGAAGAAATAAGCATGAAACGTATCGGTATTGAGAAACTTTTCATAGAACTCCTCCTAATATTGTAACCAGTAAAATTATTTAATGGTTAACTATTTTATATTATAATTATACATAAAGTCAGAAAAAAGTAAATTTTAAGAAGAAGGTGGATGGAATTGAATCAAAATGCACCAAATGAATTAGAATATATTCGGGAATTTTTAAATACATGGAAAATACCAAACGATACGAGAGAGCCAATTGATTTCCTGCAAACAGAAGAGGATATAAAGCTCTTTATGAAAAAATATTTTCATGAAGAGGTTCCATTTCATACGATAGAGGAATTAAAAAGTTTTCGAGAAGATATTCGGTTAACCGTTGAAGGCGAAGGATCATTGCAAAAGTGGTTAGAGAAATACCCATTTCATGTACATGTAAAAGAAGATATGAAAGGTATTACATATGAGCCTGTGCACGAAGAGAATGTATATACAAAAGTATTAAGCGTTGTTTTAATGGCGATTCAAGAAAATTTGTGGGGAAGGTTAAAAGCATGCCCAGATTGTCGTTGGGTATTTTATGATCATTCGCGTAATGGAAGTAAAAGATGGTGCGGTATGTATGCTGGAGAAGAAGGAGGAAGAGCGTGCGGAACGATCGCGAAAGTGAAAAACTACCGAGCGAAGAGAAAAGGAAGAACAGGTTATAATGTGTAATTTATATTAGGGGAAGAAAATGGAATGGGGGAATGTAGAATATGAAAGGGACACAAATGTTAGCTTTAAATAAAAAGTGTTGGGATACAGTAGCGCCATATTTCTTTCAAGTGGATTGTTTACCGAAATATGGTCCGTATACAGCGTCTGAAGAAGAGATTCATTTGTTTGATTCAATTAGAAATAAAAAGGTTCTTGATATTGGATGTGGAAGTGGGCATTCGTTGCAATATATGGCAGAACATGGGGCAGAGGAAGTATGGGGTCTTGATCTTTCAAGTGAACAAATTAAAACAGCAAATGAAACTTTAAAGTGTTGGAATCCAAAGTTAATATGCGGAGCAATGGAAGAAGAAGGAGATATTCCAAAAGGGTATTTTGATATTGTATATTCCATTTATGCATTAGGTTGGACTTCGAATTTAAGAAAAACGTTGGAACTAATTTATTCGTATGTAAAGCCAGGAGGAAGTTTTATTTTTAGCTGGGAGCACCCAGTATATTCAAACTTACAGTATGGTACAGAAGTAATTGTTTTAAAGTCTTCATACCATGAGGAAACACCTATTACGTTTGAAACATTTAAAGGAGAAAATGTACAAGCGACATTATATAAGAGAAAAATAAGTACATACATAAATGAGTTAAATAGAGCGGGGTTTACAATTGAGAGAATAGAGGAGCCTGAACCATCTAGCTCATTTGATGAAGAACGAGCTGAGCCATCTACGAAATATTATTCTTTATATAAAGCTAGAATGGTGCCAACGACTTTTATTATTAAGGCGAGAAAGTAAAGTGCTTTATAAAAAGAAGCCTATCATTTCAAATACGCTTCTTGTGAATGTAACGAGTGCTAATTCAACATTAATATTACAAAATGGCCCGTTAGGTGTAGGGCATGTGACGACTATAGCAGGTGCGATTACGGCAAGTTTAAATGTAGTGAGAATACTATAAGGAATATAAAAAACACAAGGAATGTCTGTATAGACACACCTTGTGTTTTTTTCTTTATCTTTTCGGTTGAAAAATATGTTGAAAGAAGTATTTGTGATGTAAGTTATCTACAACTTTATTAGCTTGATATGTGCGATGTTGTTCGAGTCGAAGTCTTTGCTCCATCATTTTTATTGCGTGATCAGATAAACGTAACATTATACATGTCTCCTTTTCTATAAATATAGGTGTCTATTGGTATCGATCCCATATTTATAATTAAGGAGGTACACTGTGTAACATAGGCAAAAAGCACCTTCCTCTCCCATTACGCTTACGAGGTTAGCTGTCGGACTCGGGAAGTGAGAGTTTCCCTACTTAAATAAGATTCGCCCCAAGTAGCATGGCTACAAAAATGGTTCCCCCGCTCCAAAATTTGGACTCAGCAAAAGGATTTATAAAGTAAAGGATAACATAAATAAATTGATGAGTCAAACTATTTTATGTTTTCTGATTTTTTGAGTGAGGTTAAAACCACTCCATCGGGTAATATAATATCATTTATTTTAATAAATCCATGTTTTTTATATAAAGACAGAGCAGGTGTATTTTCTTTCCCTGTTTGTACAATATATGTTTGTGAAGGGGAGAACATGTCAAATACATAAAGTAGTAGTTTTGTGGCGATTCCTTTATGAAAATGATCGGGGGATACTACTAAACGATGAATATCAACTTCCTCTTCATCCATTTTAAAAGAAATAAACCCAGCAAGTGTATCTTCATAAAAATAGCCGTAAAAAATTTCATCACATAATTGAATATCGGCTACAGTATCATAAAGACGAGGAATAGCCGTACTATTTATATATTTTGCTTCAATTTCATAAGCGGGTATTTGAATGTTTAAAATAGAAGTAGCGATGTTGTGAGAAGTTGTTACTAATTTTTGAATCATAGGGTAAAACCTCCTTATAGACTTTATTTTCATAGATTTGACAAGATTTTTCTTTATTGGATATAATAATTATAATAGTTACATAACAATTTAGTATCAAAAAGAAATACACTATAATAGAAATGGAGGACTAAAGATGGGATGGATTATCACATTAATAGTTGGTGCTATTATAGGTGCAATTGCAGGTTCTATAACGGGTAAAAATTTTCCGGGTGGTATGTTTGGAAATATTATCGCAGGTTTGTTAGGTGCTTCGTTAGGTGGTAGATTATTTGGATCTTTTGGGCCATCATTTGGTGGGATTCATGTCGTGCCAGCATTATTAGGTGCAATCGTATTAATTCTTATTGTATCATTTGTAGTGAAAGCTGCAAGAAAATAAAGATATAGATCATGATGAAAAGCCCTGAATAAGGGCTTTTCATCATTCGAAGAGGTGGTTTCATTGGAGAAATTAAATATTAGAAAAAGAGATAAGTTGAAAAAGTTTTTTAGAGAACAAAATTATTTAGCGGTGTTACTCGGCTTTGCGTTATTGTTTATTAACATATTACTGCTAACGAAAATTTCTTTTGTTTTTACTCCGTTTATCGTCTTTTTAAAAACAATTTTCTTCCCCGTATTATTAGCGGGAGTGCTATTTTATATTTTGCATCCATTCGTTTCGCTTTTAGAAAAGAAAGGTGTTTCCAGAATCGTATCAATCGCTTCTATATATATAATAGTACTAGGATTATTTGTATTTTTAGTTGTAACAGTAATCCCGATTATTAAAGATCAAATTGATGCATTAATAGATAACTTACCGTATTTCGGTCATGAAATTGAACGAGCAGCACGTAGATTCGGGGAAAGTAATTTACTAGGCAAAATTCAAGAGAATTTAAATATTGATGTAGCGAGTATGGTAAAAGACTACACAGTTGATTTTACGAAGTCGCTATCATCAGTAACTGGAAATGTAACTGGATTTTTAAGTACTGTTACAGAGGTCGTTTTAACGTTTGTAATGGTTCCGTTTATATTGTTCTATCTTTTAAAAGATGGTGAACAATTACCGAACCACTTTTTAAAGTTTATTTCAGAGCAAAGACAACCAGCAGCGATGAGAATACTAGATGATATGCATTATGCGATTAGCTCGTATATTAGAGGGCAAATTATCGTTAGCTTATTTATCGGTATTATGCTATTAATTGGTTACCTTATTATCGGTATTAAATATGCGGTACTACTTGCTATTTTAGCGATGATTGTAAATATCGTTCCGTACGTTGGGCCAATCATCGCAATTACACCAGCATTAATTATTGCATTTATTGACTCGCCAGCAATGGTTCTAAAAGTAATTATCGTTATGATGGTCGTACAATTAGCAGAAGGGAAATTTATTTCTCCGCAAGTTATGGGGAAAAAATTAGACATTCACCCGATTACTATCATTTTTATTATTTTAACTGCCGGAAATTTATTTGGGATTATGGGGATTATTTTAGCAATTCCAGGGTATGCGATATTAAAAGTGTTAGTGACGCACGGGTATAGATTTGTTAAGTTGAATACGTGAAAAAATAGCTAAAACAGTATTATTTAAATAGACTAAACTAGTAAGAGGATATTATGTTCAATATATGAGCATATATCCTCTTTTCTTATACATATTAGGTTAGTTATACAGTTATTAAAAATATAGTTTAATATATATGAATTATTCATAAAATAAGCGCAATCTAGTTGGCGGACGTAGGTCATAGTGGGAGGTGTAGAGCTGTCTTTAGACCAAGCCGTTAATATTTTTTAGGAATGAAGTGCTATGAGGGTAAAAGAGGTTCTTATAGAGAATAACAACAAAAGATATATATTACTGAATCAAGAGGGATTTCCAGTGATGCCAGCAATGAAGGAAATCATGGATTGGATAAAGGTTAACTATCAAGGAAAAGAAGTAGTAAGATGGAAAATGAAAACAACTGAATTATTTAAGACATATTTAGAAATTTAAGAAGACTGCCCAATCCAAGAACTAGAGTTTTTTGTCTGTTTATTCCAAAAAAATCTTTGTCGGAGATTAAAAAATTATGGTTTAAACAGTAACAATGATCGGTATTAAAGAACTGTTGAGATGAAATAAGGTTTGATTAGAAATGATTTGAAAATCCTTTTTGAATGAGCACTAAAAAGAACCCATTTTGAAAACAATTAATCAAAATGGATTCCCATGTTAAAAGTTTGAATGTTGATTTTATAAAACAGATTGATTAAAACTCATGAACATATCAATTACAAAATTTCACATACTTGTACTAGAATTAATCTACTCTTCAAACCAAAACAGAGTCTCGATAGGCGCTTTTAAAACCTTTGCAATATCATAAGTAAGTTGAAAGAAGTGTTATATTTTCCATAGAGTAAGTGATTAATATAACTGTTTTTTAGTTAGTGAAATAATTAATATTTTATTTTAGCTGATAAAGGCTAGTAAGTTTATCTAAAAAAGTATATAGCTGATTATTCATTGGTGTATAATTATTATTTTTTAATTGCTCTGGAGACTGAACGAAACGATTTTCCTTATACTTTTCTAGTTCTTGTTCAGAATGTTGAATTAATAATTCTATTAATTCAGGAGTAAACTCCATATGGCATTGGAAACCATAAACGAGTTCACTATATTCCACAATTTGCTGTGGACACCCCTCACTAAACGCTAATATTTTACTGTTTTTAGTTAAACCAGGCATATCGTTGTGCCAGTGGCCAACCGTACTTGTAGTAGCGAAATGAGAGAAAAGTTCATTCGTTTTTCCTTCTTCAGTTAAAGTAATAGGGAAGGCTCCTACCTCTTTTTCCGGACTATGTTCATGAGATGCACCTAAGGCTTCACCAATTAACTGGGCACCCAAACAAACTCCTATAACAGCTTTATTAGCCTCTATACATTTTTTGATGACTGATATTTCTGCGACTGCATCAAAATGCGGGCACATTTCTTTCGTTGTACTAGGACTTTGTGGTCCACCTAATACTATGAGTAAATCTATGTCTTCGATATTATAAGGAAGTGGTTCTTGTTCGTAAACTCTTGAATAACTGACCACATGTCCATTCATCTCTGCCCATGCTAGAAAAGCCCCTGGTCCTTCAAATATTTCATGAATAATAAAATGTAAGTGCATTTGTTTCTCCTTTTTAAAAGAATTAATTAATTTGTGAATTGATTAATAATATTATAAGATGTTGACTGACATATATAAAGGTACAGTTTTATAAAAAATCACATGTCAGATGAGGGCTATATGAAAAACTTCTTGTTTACTTTTGAAAAAAGTATCCCTAAATATAAACAAATTTATACAAATGTCAAATTACTCATTGAAAAGGGGGTATTAAAAAAAGATGAATCGTTACCTTCGATACGTCAGCTTGCAGATTCACTCAATGTCAGTAGAAATACGACACTATTAGCATATGATCAGCTTGCAGCTGAAGGATATATCCGTGGCGAAAATCGAAGGGGGTTTTTTGTTAATGAATTAGAACCAAATTTATATCAAAGAAGAAAAAAAGTTAAACAAAAAGATGAGAAACAAATCAGTAAAGAAATTACCATTAACTTCAAAGTAGATACAGTGGAAAAAGAAATGTTTCCAAAAAATACATGGAAAAGGTTTGTGAATCATTCCATGGAAGAAAACCTTTTATATACATATGGTGACCCATTTGGAGAAGCAATTCTTAGAGATCAAGTCGCAAAATATTTATTAGAGTCTAGAGGATTGAGTACGGATCAAGGATCTATCATTATAGGTAGTAGTACACAACAAATGTTAACTTATATTGGTCATGTATTAAAAAGTGATTTCTCGAGCATTATTTTAGAAGACCCAGGTTTTTGGGGCGCTAGAGAAGTTTTTAAACTACATCATTTTTCTTTTGAATTTCTCCCAGTATATGAAAATGGAGTTGAATTATCTGAGTTAAGTAATTTAAAAGCTAGACTAATTTATGTAACCCCATCTCATCACAGCCCTTATGGAGTAAGCATGTCTATTCAACAACGACAACAACTTATTCAATGGGCTAAAAAAAAGAAGGGGTATATAATAGAGGACGATTATGATAGTGAATTTCGATATACACAACGCCCATTTCCTTCATTAGCATCTATTGATCAAAATAGGGTAATTTATATCGGTAATTTTTCAAAAGCATTTTTGCCAGGTCTACGATTAAGCTATATGGTCTTGCCAAAAGAACTATTAATAAAGTATAAAGAACACTTTAAAGGTTTTGAGAATACAGCATCAACGATACATCAAATTGCCATGGCAAAATTTATGAAGGAGAATGAATGGTATAGACATATAAAACGAATGCGTAATATTTATAGAAAAAAAATGGAACATTTAATTTCTACCTTAAACGAACATTTCGGTAACGATATAACTATTATCGGTCACAATTCAGGATTGTATCTACTCATAAAGGTGCATTTGCAAAAATCAGAGGATTGGTTAATAAAACAGGCGTATAAAAATGGTGTAGAGATAGGCCCGACATCCAGATATTTTGTTAATAATTATATTGATAGACCAATTATTAAATTAGCTTTTGGAGGTTTATCTCACAAAGAAATTACTTTAGGAGTAAAATTACTTAAAAAGGCATGGTTTTAAATAATAAAAGGAGTAAGCTTTAGTACTATAACTAGATCCCACTCCTTTTATGTAATTTAAAACGTTATTTTAATTCTAGTAAAAGGTAACAGCATGATTTAAATACAGATTAGAAATACAAGTAAAGATATAACCTGTTTTCACATATCTCTACTGCACCCATTATTGGATTCTAATAAACGGAACTCAAAACCCGTACTTTACGGTAAATAAGGGTTTTGAGTTCCGTTTTGAAAGAAAGATTAATAAAAATGGATTATTTTCTATTCAAATAAAAATTCTTTTTTTATAAAAATGTTTGATTAAAATTCACTTAGAATTCTTTAATTAACAAAGGCCAAACATCGTAACTTTTAAATAAAGTCGCGCTTTATTCAAAACAACGCGACTTTATTTAAAAGCAACAATCATAGTTGTTCCGTTAAAGGGTGATACATATTAGTCATATATATATAATATGTATCACCCTTTATTATTTAAGACTTTTACAATTTAGGTCTTGATAATAACGCTCTGTTTTAGGTCTTTTTTATTAACAATTGATGTGCATATTGGCGTGCCCATTGATCTACTTCTAAAATAGCATCTAATGAAGGATCTTTTACGTTATGATGAGCTTCAATTGTTTTGTAAATTGTTTTTTCAATATCGAAAAAGGCAATTTCGTTTTTAAGGAACAGTGCATTTGCAATTTCATTTGCTGCATTTAATACAGCGGGAGTAGTACCACCGATTTTGCCACATTCATATGCGTATTGTAGGCAAGGAAACGTCGCTAAATCTGGTTTTTCAAAATGTAAACTACCGATTTCTAATAAATTTAATTTTTCATAGGAAGAAGGTAGCCGAGTAGGGTAATGAAACGCATATTGAATGGGCATTCTCATATCAGGGGCACCGAGCTGCGCCATAACTGATCCATCAATAAACTCCACTAAAGAGTGAATGATACTTTCTTTATGAATCATAACATCAATTTTTTCATAAGGAATATCGAATAGCCATCTAGCTTCCATTACTTCAAAACCTTTATTCATTAACGTAGCAGAATCAATCGTTAGTTTTGCACCCATTAGCCAGTTTGGGTGTTTTAAAGCATCCTTCGCTTGTAATGTTTTCATTTCTTCACGTGTTTTATCACGAAAAGCACCGCCAGAAGCTGTAACAATTAATTTTTCAATTTCCTTATTATTTTCTCCGTTTAAACATTGGAAAATAGCTGAATGTTCGCTATCAACTGGAATTAAACGACATCCGTTTTGTTTCGCAAGTTCAGTTACGATATGTCCAGCTGCAACCAAAGTTTCTTTATTAGCAATGGCGATATCTTTCTTCACTTTTAATGCTTCAATTGTTGGGAGTAATCCCGAAACACCAACGACGGAACTTAATACAAGATTTGAATCAGGGTGAGTAGCTACCGCAATTAAACCGTCAGTTCCATATGTAATTTTTGTGTTGGTTGAAATTCGTGTACGAAGCGTGTCCGCTAATTCTTTTGTCGCAACGCTTACAATGCGAGGTTGAAACGTTTCGATTTGTTGTTCAAGAAGATCAATATTATAATTTGCGGTTAAACCGACGATTTTAAAATGTTCAGGATGGGCTGAAACGACAGCTAATGCAGATGTGCCAATGGATCCTGTTGAACCTAAAATAGATATATACTTTACCATGAAAAAACCTCCAAAGTTGTTTCGAGTATTTCTGCAAACCTATATAGTATTGGACAATTAAAGTGGAAATTCCTGCTATATAAAACGAGAAATTTAGGTTTATTTGAAAGTCAAATGTGATAAACTGTAAAAAATAACGAAAAGCAATGAAAGAGAAGAGTACATATTCGAAACTTTTCAGAGAGCTGATGTGTGGTGGAAATCAGTAAGGGATGAATGTGGAATGGGCTCTGGAGCTTCTTGCTGAAATGAGTAAGCAAAGACGGTTACTTCACGTTAAGAAGTTAAAGTGAGCTATGATGATAGCTAATGAAGGTGGTACCGCGGGAGTCTCTCGTCCTTTTTATAGGATGAGGGCTCTTTTTATTTTTGGAGAGGAGGAGTTAGGTTGAGCGAAAAAATAATGTTAACAGGAATTAAGCCGACAGGTTATCCGCATTTAGGGAATTATATTGGGGCGATTAAACCTGCATTGCAAATGTCAGAGAAGAATGAAGGAAAAGCATTGTACTTTATCGCAGACTATCATGCGTTAAATGCTGTACATGATCCAAGTAAGTTTAGTAGTTATACGAAAGAGGTAGCTGCTACTTGGTTATCACTCGGACTTGGTGAAGATGTTATTTTTTACAGGCAAACAGAAGTGCCGGAAATTCTAGAATTAGCTTGGATATTAGCTTGCCTAACTCCGAAAGGGCTTATGAATCGTGCCCATGCGTATAAAGCGAAGGTGGAGCAAAATAAAGAAGCAGGTTTAGAGTTAGATGCAGGAGTGAATATGGGATTATATACGTATCCGATTTTAATGGCGGCAGACATATTACTATTTCAAGCTACGCATGTACCAGTCGGGAAAGATCAAATTCAACATATTGAAATTGCGCGTGATATTGCGACGCATTTTAATCATACATTCGGCACGACATTTACGCTTCCGGAGTATGTCATACAAGAAGAAGGTGCCATTTTACCTGGTCTTGATGGAAGAAAGATGAGTAAAAGTTACGGAAATGTAATCCCGTTATTTGCAGAACAAGAAAAACTACGAAAGTTAATATTTAAAATAAAAACAGATTCTTCACTTCCAAATGAACCGAAAGAACTAGAAACGTTATTTATGATATATAAAGAATTTGCGAAGGAAGATGAAATACAGTCGATGCGCGAAAAGTATGAAACTGGAATCGGATGGGGCGATGTGAAAAAAGAGTTGTTTCGCGTTGTAGACCGTGAATTAGCTGGACCTCGTGAGAAGTACGCTCTGTATATGAATGAGCCAAGTTTATTATATGAAGCGTTAGAAAAAGGTGCTGAGCGGGCGCGTACTATCGCGAAGGTAAATTTAGCAGAAATAAAAAAACGGATTGGATTTGAGAGGGGACGCTGAGCGTCCCCTTATTTTTTTATAAAAAATCGAACGAAATTTAAATTTGTTACCAATATAGAGTGAGGGAGGGATAGAAATGGTTACAATTCTCGAATTAAAAATGTTGCTAGTTCAAATAGGAACAGAAATTGTACCACCTAGTAATTTAAAAGAAAAAATTTTAATTCAAGTTAATCTGATGGGGGAAATAACATTTAATCATGTTGAGGTGAATAAAGATGAGTGAAATTGTGTTAGCAGTTCAAGGTTTAAGTAAGACTTATGAGAGTGTAGATACAAATGTTAGAGCTTTACAAAATGTATCTTTGGAGTTAAATAAAGGAGAACTCCTTGCTGTAATGGGAACGAGTGGGTCTGGGAAGAGTACATTGCTTAACATACTTGGTGCTTTAGACAAACCTGATGAGGGAGTGGTATATGTAAATGGTGAAGTCCCTAAAAATATGTTTGTTGAACCATACGCAACGGAGTACAGGGGGATAACATAGGATTTATATTTCAGTCATTTCATTTATTAAAGGATTTATCTGTAGAAGAAAATATTGCGTTACCCCTCATATTATCAACTGATTCAGAAGAGGAGATACGAGAAAAAACAAATAAAATATTAGATGTTCTTGGTTTAGTAAATTGGAGAAATCATCGACCAGTTCAGCTTTCTGGGGGACAACAACAACGTGTTGCAATTGGTAGGGCATTAATAACATCTCCTCCAATTGTTCTTGCAGATGAACCTACTGGAAATTTAGATTTCAATACGTCTAATGATATTTTACGAGTACTAGTCGATATGAAACAAAAATTTAATCAAAGTATGATTCTTGTTACTCATGATCCTCACATTGCTACGTATGCAGATCGGGTTCTCTTCTTTCACAATGGAGAAGTTGTTGATGATTATACGTGTTCTCATGGAGTAAATGATATGAATATTATTTTAGATAAATTTAAAAAGTTAATGGAGAAATCAAAATGATAAAATCAGTACGAGGATTAAGTTTACGCTTTTTTAAGACGAATAAATTTACTGCTATTTCCTCTATAGTTAGCGTTATGTTGGCTGTTTCTCTAATTGTTACGATGATTGTATTTTCGAGTCATGCGAAACAGTCTGTTATAAATGAAGTTAAAAATTTATATGGAGATATGGATGTATCTGTTGGATATAATCCTGATCAAAATAAATTGATGGATAAATCTTTACTACAAAATATTAAGGAACAAGAAAATGTTGAATACATGTCAAAAGTATTAGTAAATCATTTTCAAGTGAATAAATTGAATACAACTATTTATACAGTAGGTGTTCAAAATGATTCGTTATCTAAAAGTCGATATCACTTCTCTAAAAATCTATCAAATGAAGAAGTAACATTAAATGATGGATTAGCGGAAACTTTACAAGTAAAAGTTGGGGAAAAGGTTGAAATAGAAAATAAATTCTATGTAGTAAAAGAAGTTTTACCTGATATAGAAGCTGGAGGTTCAGCTCCAGACATACTCGTTTTATCGGAAGGTGCGGTGAAACAGCACGTATATGAAAAAACGGGTAAACATAATGAAGCTACTTATGTGTTGATAAAAGCAAAAGAGAATGCAGATGTACTAGCATTGTCTAGTCAAATTCATAAAATAGACAAAGAATTAAGAATTGATATTGCGGAGGAAGACGAGTTTTTAAAAAGTAACTTAGCTTCATTACATATTTTTATAGTTATTGTATCTGTATTAATACTTATTATTACATCGTTATTATTAATGTGTAATTTTGAAGTGTTTTTATATAAATATAAAAGTCAATTTGCTATTATGCGATCAATGGGAGCAACAACGAAACAAATGTTTAAAGTTATATTTATTCAATGTAGTGTAATTAATTTCTTTGGTGGAATATTTGGTTTGTTACTAGCTGTAATAAGTAACCGTTTTTTACAAAGTTGGCTAGAGCATGTATTTGCTTTTCAAATGAATTCAATGAGTTTCGACTATGAAATAGCAATTGTAACAATGATTTGTAGTATCTTTTTTATTGAATTGTTTATGTTATATCCTTCATACAGAAGTTCGAAAATATTGCCAGTAAAGCTTATGCGCGAAAATGAAGAATCCGACTTTTCTAATAAAAAAACACGCAGTATGATGGGGAAATTCCTTTTAATTAGTAGCATATTTTTAACTGTTTTAGGTGGATTTGTAGCAAATACGGGAGATACGCAGGCGATAGTGATATTAATAGGGTCTATATTTCTTGTTTTAGGGGCGTATATATTATTTCCTATTTATCTTTCTTCGATATTAATAGCATGTCTACCTATAATGAAAAAAATATTTGGAAGGAATACATTTGTTGCTATTAAAAATGTAATTCCACAAGTAAGGAAAAATACATTTGTTATCTTAATGATAAGTACAATGATGGTGATAGTTGTCTTCGGCTCCACCATATTTAAAACGATGCAAAAAAATAATGAAAGATATTTAAAACGAGAATTTCCAACACATATTGTTGTGGAAAATCGTTTGACTAATGATTCAACCATTACCTTACCTCATATACAAAATATATTTAAAGAAATAAGTAGTGTAAAAGGAGCTAGTACAATTAGTACAAACTCACTGGCAGAATTAAAACAAGCTGAAAATTATAGTACTTTTGACTATAATTTAGGTGATTTAAAGGAAATGGAAAAGCAAGGATTACTGCCAGAAGTACCTGCAAATTTGGAGAATAGTATAATTGTTACAAAAGAGTTAGCGGAGCGGTATAAACTTCATGTAGGGGATATCGTTCAATTAGGTCTATTTTCAGAACAGGAACAAAAAGTTAGACCGACTAGTAAGGTGGAAATTGGATTAATTGTTAATGAGCTACCGAATTCGCCTGCGGTACTCATGGATTGGAGTAATGTAACATATAAACAAGATTATACAGTTTTTGAGCGTGCATTTATTAGTTCAAATAATGAGGGAGAGACGTTGGAGCAATTAAAGAAATTGAAAGGCCAATATCCACAATTAAAAATAAGTAGTTATACTCAATCGTTAAAGCAATCTAATTTAATGTTTCAGCAAAGGTGGTCCATCTTCATCGTTGTTATTGTAGTAATTTTGTTTAGTGTAACATTAGGAGTATGTAATACACTTATAAATAATATTCAATCTAAAAGAAAAGAGTTTGCTATTTTACGAGCAATAACAGTTAAGAAAAAGGGGATTGTACAAGTTATTTTGACGCAAGTTAATTTATATGTACTTATTGGAATCGTACTAGGGGCTGTTATAGGAATATTATTAACCTATATGGTAAGTATAATAGATCGTACACCTGTATTTTTTGATTTCAAACTTATTGTAACGGTAATAGCGAGGATGTTCGGAATAGTCCTTATTATTTTTATACCTTTTGCTAATAGAATAGGAAAAAGGGATATTGTACAAGAGTTAAATAAGGATAATAAATGAAAGAGGTTAACCCAAGTAGTTATTCAGCTACTTTTGGGTCAATCTCTTTTTTATTAACAATTGATTTGCGTATTGTTGTGCTTATTAATAAACATATAGTATAGCACCTAAAGGAGAGGATTTCATGTGACGATGAGTCTCAACAGTTTTAATGAAAAACAATGGATTGACCATTATATTAGTTAAATGTTACCAAGTAATATCATTAGGTGAAGTAAGGAATTCACATTTTCGTTCAAAACTTATTAGTTGCATATGTTAAAAAGTATGCTAATATAGGGTTACTTATTAAACGTGTTTAATAAGTATAATTTAAGTCACTTATTAAATATGTTTAATAAGTGAGCTCATTCTATAAAAAGGAGATGATTCTATGAAAACGGAAAAAGAAAAGATGTTGGCGGGAGAAATGTATATTGCGGATGACGAAGAATTAGTAGCTGATAGGGTGGAGGCAAAACGTTTAACACGCCTTTATAACGAGGCGATGGAGATAGGAGATGAAAAACGTTTTACGTTATTAAATCAGCTTTTAGGTTCTTCAGCTGACGGGAAAGCCCACATTAATCCTGACTTTCGTTGTGATTACGGCTACAATATCCACGTTGGAAAGAGTTTTTTCGCAAATTTTAATTGTGTTATTTTGGATGTTTGTGAAGTGCAAATCGGTGATAATTGTATGTTTGCACCTGGAGTTCACATTTATACTGCTACGCATCCGCTACATCCGGTAGAGCGGAATTCTGGCAAAGAATATGGGAAGCCTGTAAAGATTGGTAACAATGTTTGGGTTGGCGGGGGCGCTATTATTAACCCTGGTATTTCAATTGGGGATAATGTCGTAATTGCTTCAGGGGCAGTTGTGACAAAAGATGTACCTCATAATGTAGTAGTTGGTGGTAATCCAGCTAAAGTGATTAAAACGATAGAAGAATAAAGGGCGTTTTTAACAGTTCGTAAATTATCGTATAGACAATGTGAAAGGTGTTTCATATGGAGAAATATAGTACGGACAATTATACAAAGACATTACTTGCTTCTCGAAATGCTCTTTTTCTCTTATTTGCTTTGCCAGGTGTCGCGTTTGCTACATGGATTTCAAGAACAGCAGCTACTCGAGATATTTTAGCAGTGTCAAATGCAGAAATGGGTTGGATTTTGTTCGGACTATCTGTCGGTTCAATAATTGGTTTACTGAGTGCAAGCCGCTTTATTGACTGTAAGGGAGCTAGAGACGTTATTATAGGCAGTATGTTTTTTATGATTGTTGGATTGATTTGTTTAGGTATAAATATTTATTTTATTTCTAGCATTGGTGCTTTTAGTAGCTTACTAGTATTTGGAGTAGGGTACGGATTGGCGGAAGTCGCATTGAATGTAGAAGGTTCTTCTATTGAGCAGAAATTAGGAACGACTCTTCTTCCGAAATTCCATGGATTTTTTAGTGTAGGAACTTTAGTAGGTGCGCTCAGTGGTTCTGTTGCAGTGTCGCTTCATATCCCGATTTTGTATCAGTTTCTTGCGATTTCGGTTGTGTTTGTATTACTGGTATGTATGTTGTATCGCTTTCTTCCGCATGGAACAGGAAAGAAGGAGAAATCGCGGATCAAAAAGAAAGCGAAGCGTACGTACTTACGAATGGAAAACAAGGTGCTTTTAATCGGTCTTTTTGTACTCGGGATGGCATTTGCAGAAGGAAGTGCAAATGATTGGCTACCTATCGTAATGGTAGATGGACATCAGCAAAGTGTAGTGACAGGTTCTATTATGTACACAGTTTTTGTAATGGCAATGACGTTAGCTCGTATGTGTAGTAGTTATTTCCTTGATCGATTCGGCCGTGTCGCTGTCGTACGTGCTACTATTATGATGGCGATTATAGGAATTTCAATTGTAATATTTGGGAGTAATTCGTATTTTCTAGCAGTTGGTGTAGTACTATGGGGGATTGGTGCAGCGCTAGGTTTCCCAATTGGTTTGTCAGCTGCTGGAGATGACCTTGAGAATGCGACTTCTAATGTTGCGGCAGTTTCTATCATTGGTTATACAGCCTTCTTAGTCGGACCACCTTTTTTAGGGATACTTGGAGAAGCATTCGGAATACGTAATGCCTTGCTAGCTGTTTTACTATTTGTTCTTTTGTCTGGAATTGTATCATCTGTTACGAGAGAGAATACATCGAGCTAAATAAGGATTACATGCAGCGGAAATATATCATCTCTATTGCTTTAGAAAATGATGTATGATATATTGTCAACGCAACTTATTAAAAGTGTTTAATAAGTATGTTGATTAAGGTGGTGAGCGATTTGAGTGAACAATTTGTTACTCAAAAATCGATTAAAGAAACGATCCTTCGCGGCATTCGTACAGCTCTTTTAGAGCAAGGTAGTGCGACGAAAGTTGAACTTAGTAATACATTAGAAATTAGTTTTCCAACGATAAGTAAATTTATAGAAAATATGAAACAAGACGGTGAAGTCACTTTAGTCGGTTTAGATGATTCAAGTGGCGGAAGAAGAGCGAAACGATATGCGTATAATCCGGAATATATGTTAGGATTAGCGATATTTTTAGAGAAAAATGAAACAAACTATACCATTTTTAACTGTTTAGGGGAAGTAAAAGAACAAGGAAGTACTTCAAGTGTATTAATGGATACGGGTTTACATGTATTAACAGAACATATAGAAGGTCTTATAGCTACATTTCCGAAAATAAGCTCTATATCAATTGGTGTCCCTGGTGCGGTCGATAATGGGCGTATTTTCTATATTCCTGGTTATGAAAAGTTCCAAAATTTCCATTTGAAAAGTCACTTAGAGGAACTGTTTTCAATACCTGTAGTAATAGAAAACGATATGAATGCCGCCGTGCTTGGCTATTATAAAAGCACTGGAAATAACGACAATTCATCTCTTGTGTATTTGTATTCAGGTCAAAATGGCCCGGGGGCAGGGATTATGATAAATGGAGAGGTAGTGCGAGGAAGCACCTTTTTCTCAGGAGAGATATCTTTCGTTCCGCAGTACGATAATAAAAATTTCTTACAAGCTTTAAGAAATGGAGACGAAGTTAACGATGCAAATAATCCAGAGAAATATAATATAGATGCTATTACCCGTTTAATAGCTACATGTATAGCTATTATTAACCCTCATGCCTTTATCTTCTGTGACGATGAAGTGAATCAATTTGTAATAGAGCAAATTGTAAAAACTTGTCCGCAGTACATTCCGGCGGAACATATTCCGAACATAACAGTGAGCGATTGGAAAGAAGATTACTTATATGGATTAAAAAGTCTTGGACTTGATCTTATGATTACAAGAACAAGCAAAGAAAATTAAATATCAAATTGTTGGTTGAATACTGTAAAAGAAAAGGTGTCGATTATGAAAATTGAACATGTAGCAATTTGGGTAAATGATTTAGAAGGTATGCGTGATTTTTATAAACAGTACTTCGGTGGTGAAGAAAATAGCTTATATCACAATCCGAAAAAGCAGTTTGAATCTTATTTTATAACTTTTGAAGGTGGAGCGCGTCTTGAACTTATGAGACAGATAGGGATAGACGATAATACGCAAACACAAACAATAGGATACGCGCATATTGCTTTTTCTATAGGTAGCAAAGAAAAGGTGAATGAATTAACTAATACATTAAGTGAAGCAGGATACCCTGTATTAAACGGCCCACGTACTACAGGGGATGGTTACTATGAAAGTGTAGTAAGCGACCCTGAAGGAAATCAGATTGAGATAACAATTTAACATAAACAAGCTCATTTCACGTTATCATGACGGGAAATGAGCTTGTTTTATTTCTATAGAAATATGTAATGTTTTTTAATTGGAGTGTTGAAACTCCTTAATAATTCTCTCAATAACAGAAGGAAGATTACTGGGTAACTCATCAAGCGGAAAGAAGCGTAGCTCTTTCGATTCTGTTTGGTTGCATACAAGCTCACCATGGAATTCACGGCAAATATAAACAACGAGTACACCGTGTACTTGATCGCCGTTTGGATAGATTTGAAAGAAATCAGGTCCTGAGTATGTGCGGAATAGTACTGGATTTTTGATAATAAGTCCAGTTTCTTCATATACTTCTCGCTTTAAAGCGTCTTCTAACGTTTCGTTATATTCTAAGGCGCCTCCAATAATGCCCCAGCGGTTAAAATCTGTACGGAGTTGCAGTAATATTTCATTTTTCTCATTTAATATAATGGCGTGTGAACCTATTAAAATAAGTGGATGATTTCCTACTAAATTTCTCATGTCTTCAATATAACCCATATTTGTTCTCCTTATATGTTAATAATAGTTAGGAAGTTCTTTTAACATTCTTTCTGTTTTACGTGCAGTAAAGGCTAAGTTATGATCATCTTTCGTTCTGAAAAATAATGTGCGTAAAAAGGTTTTAATGTTGGCACATAATATACAATACTCATTAAGCGAAAGGCGTTTTCTAATTTGAGGAAGCCTTTTTATTTTTTTATAAATAATTGAAATTAACTCATCTTGCGGAAAATCATGATATAGCATCGATAGTAACGGTGTAACAATTCGTTCATCTTCATTATTATGAAAAAGGTCAGATGGAATGAAGATTTTATTCAATAAACAATGAATTAATTCTTCATACCACTCAAAAGTCGTATAGGAATTGTGAACAATTTCAGTAAAGGCATCAGATACGTGGGCAAGACAATGAGCCCATCCTTTATTTTCAATATAGCCTCGGAAATCTGTTTCTAAGTTTGTGTATGTAATGAGTTTGTTTTTTATTTCTTCGATATCCTCTTCTGTAAAAAAGTAGTGCGAGTTAGCGAATTGGAGTATTAACGCAAGTAACGAAACAGTGTAAGAACGTGTGAAAACCCCATCTGTATGCGGGGAGTAAATGTCACAATATAAATACTCATCACTTAAACAAGTTTGTAAAAGTAATTTCAGCTGATCATCCATAAGGAATTCATGATGAATGAAATGTGCAAAACATTTATATATAAGTTGGTAACGAACGTAACTATCAGTCGTTCCGATATACTGAAGCATGTTGAGTGTTAACTCATTTATATCTATATGTTGCAGTTGCGTATAGTCATTTTGTTGTATAAGCTCTAACTGTTGTTGTAACGTTGTAATATCCAATGGAGAACCTCCTCCGCACTTTAAAGATGCGATGTTTTCTAGTATTCTATATATTCAAGGACAATCCTGCTCATGCAAGGAGAACAAGTAGAAATTCGAGTATGACATAGATGAGGGAAGTATATGATGACTATAGAACAGTTAGAAAAACATTTTAAAATAAGAAGAAATGCTTCTTCTATTATGATAAAAGAAAATAATGCAGAGCTTTTTACAGAAGAGCAATTAGAAGAAATAGTGCAGTATTGCGTTGCTGAGGCTGAAAAAGAGGGAATAGAAAACTTACATTTTGAAATTTCTTCAAAAAGCCCAAATTATGATGTATATAAGAAATCTTTCGAAACGTATTCATTTGAATATGCTACTGAAAACATGATTGTATTTAAGGATATATATGAAGTAGAAGGTGTCGAAAGTGAAATTGATTTTAAGCTTATTGAAGAGATAGGCGAAGACGCTTTTTATTCATTGTGGAATGAAGTGACGGGAGAACAAATCGATTATGATCACTTTGTACATATGATGCTACAAGAAATTGGTGAGCAATGGAAAGAGCATTGTTTAACAGCGAGTGTCGATGAAGAGCCGGTAGGAATTGTAATCCCGCATATTGAGAGTGGTACGTTAGAAGAAGGAAAACTAATGTATTTCGCAGTTGCTCCAAATATGCGAAATAAAGGGTATGAAGCAGCGTTCTTTACAGGGGCAATGTTTGTCTTAAAAGAAATAGGCGCATCTTATTATATTGGCGAGACAAATGTACAAAATGAGTGGATGAAGGATGTTTTTGAAAAGAATGGATGTCAGTTGTTAAGTTGTACTGAGCGATATGTGAGAAGGTTTTAGGAGGGGGAAAAGGTTCTTGAACTTGTTTAACGGGAATCCGTGTACAAATTTTGAACAAGTAAAAGAACTTCTAGCCTGTTTGTAAGATAAAAAGAAAAATGAGAACGACAAAATAGATATTCCTATAATACAATAGAGAAAGATTCGATTATACGAGAAAGTGTTGGTGAAAGAATGGAGCAGCAAAGAAATTGGTTACAAGCAACTGTAGAAAGAAATGAAGACAATACGTTATATATAAAGTGGGAAAATAATATAGAAGAAGTTCGCATTTACTGGAGTACTTCACCAGAGCATATTGAAGAAACGGGAGAATTACTTGCAACGGTAAATGGAGAATCATCATGTACAGTTCAAAACCCGAGTGAAAATGAGCGTCCATATTTTAGACTAGTTGGAAGTAATGGACAAGCAGTGACAGTAGCTGAGCGTAGATTGCCATTACAAGGCGCGTTTAACTTCCGTGATATGGGAGGATATGAAACGACTGAAGGCCGTAAAGTAAAATGGGGCAAGTTGTACCGTTCTGAAGAATTAGCAGGACTAACAGAGTGGGATATCGACTATTTACAAAAGTCTGGCTTAAAATTAATTTGTGACTACCGTACAGATTTTGAAGTGAAGCATAAGCCGAATCCAAAGATTACGGGTGCTCGTCAAGTGTGCTTACCAGTTATGCAAGACTTGGCAAAAGACTTGAACATAAATGAATTTTTCCAAGTTGGTGACCTTTCTATGTTAGGGAAACCAGGCGAGTATCTTGTGAAAATGAATCAAGATTTCGTAAGTGGTAATGAAGCATTCGTGAGCTTCTTAAACTTAGCACAAAACCCAGAAAACTTACCGTTAGTAAACCACTGTACAGCTGGAAAAGACCGTACTGGATTCGGATCAGCACTATTATTACTTTTACTAGGTGTACCGGAAAAAACAGTAATGGAAGACTATTTACTAAGTAACGGCTTCCGTGAAAAATTAAATGAAAAAATGATGGCTTTTTTAGGTGCAAAACTACAAAACGATGAAAGTAGAGCAATATTAGGCGCAATGTTTGAAGCGCGCGCTGAATATTTACAAGCTGCGATTGATGAAGTGAAAAAGCAATACGCTTCAGTTGAAGCGTATGCTGAAAAAGCACTTGGCTTTACGAAAGAGTCGTTAGAAGAAATGAAAATGTTATTGCTAGAGGATAAATAATGAGGAGGGAGGCTAATTGGATTAGCCTCCTGTTCTTATTATGAAATTTTTCGTTGTCTTATTATTCCTATGACAATTGGAATAACTGTCCCAATTAACAATATCGGTAAAAATAATTTTCCGAAACCGCCGCTCCAATCTAAAGCTATTGAAATTGTTTCAAATTGGATGAAAGCAAAAATAAGTAAACAGACATTTTTTAATTGATTAAGCATTTTTCTGCTATTTAAATAAAACAGCGGAGTATTCGATTCATTAAGTCTTTGTGGGTAGTTATGAACTTCTGGAAACTTTTCTAAAGTTTGCATTAAAAGGAGTATGAATGCCCCAATTCCTGGTAGAAGCAAAAGTTGCCACTTTGATCCCCAGCGATCTACAGCCCCATATGCGTTATAATGTGTGGGTACTTCCTCGGGTAATCTTCCCCAAGTCATAATCAAAAAAATGATTGATCCAAAGAATAATGAATATCCAATGATATCTCCAACCCATTCACTTTTTGTTTTTGGGATTTGTATTTTAGGTCTTCCCCATGAATTTACTATGTCTTTCCGCCCCTTTCTATTCCTGTATTCCCTTTTTTAAAATTGGATTCATTATCCAAATTATCTCAAATTTATAGTATTTTCACAATTAATTATTTTTGAATAACATGATTCGTGTGTCTGAAACAACTTTAAGATTGCTGTACGGCTATTATTCGTAAAGGGAAAAAGTTCGACTTAAGAGACGATTAATGAGAAAATACAAGTTGTAAATAACGTACTAGTTGAGGAGAGCATAATGAAATACAAAGTTATATTATTCGACGTAGATGATACATTATTAGATTTTCCTGAGACGGAAAGAAACGCATTACATAACGCGTTTGTACAGTTTGGCATGCCTACAGGGTATGATGATTATCTTGCAAGTTATAAAGAGATTAGTAATGGATTATGGAGAGATTTAGAAAATAAAATGATTACACTAAGTGAATTAGCGGTAGATCGATTTAGACAATTATTTGCACTGCATAATATAGAAGTAGATGCGCAGCAATTTAGTGATGTATACCTTGAAAACTTAGGGAAAGAAGTACATCTTATAGAAGGTGCAGTACAATTATGTGAGAAACTACAAGATTGCAAGTTAGGTATTATTACGAATGGATATACGAAGGTGCAACAATCGAGAATTGGAAATTCGCCTTTATGTAACTTCTTTGATCATATTATTATTTCAGAAGAGGTTGGTCATCAAAAACCAGCGCGTGAGATTTTTGATTATGCATTTGAGAAGTTTGGGATTACTGATAAATCAAGTGTACTAATGGTCGGAGATTCGCTAACTTCTGATATGAAAGGCGGAGAAGATTACGGCATTGATACGTGTTGGTATAATCCAAGTTTGAAAGAAAATAAGACAGATGTTAAGCCGACTTATGAAGTGGAGAGCCTGCTACAAATTTTAGAAATTGTGGAAGTGGCGGAAGAAAAGGTAGTTTCATTTTAATCGTGTCGATATAATTTGAGTTGCGTTCAATTTATAGGTACGATCGGTGTAATAACTAGAGGTGAGTGAAAGATGTTAACGTTTTTATTTGAGTTAGACAAAAGTATTCCGCAGAAAGATGAGCCACGGTATGCTGCTTATGCAAATGGCTTTATTGAAGGGGATTTAACGATTCATGTGGGTGACAGAGTACTTTTTCAAAAGTCATGTATGAAGGTCGCAGAGCTCGGCATTTATTTAGGACAGTGGATGGAACAAGTGCAACATGGGAAGAACGAACAGTTGAATTATGAAACGAGTAACCGTGAGGAAGTAATTCTCGGATTCTTATATGAAGAGGAAGATCAGTGGAGAGTTGCTTCCAGTTGGCAGCAATTTGAACTTCAAGAGCGTATATCCACTACAGTATTAGTAGAAAGCGTTGGGCGTTATTTGAATGAGCTCAATAAGGAGCTGCGCGCGATAGAATATCCTGTGACGTTTGATCAGTACTTAAGAGGAGAGCGAATGATGCAGCTTTCTTATAAACGACTGTGTGATAGTAAAGCGGATACGACTTCAATAGAGGTTTACAATGGAAGCGAAGGAGTAGGCGCAGTACGGGGCTATTATAAAAATGCGTTGATGAAAGTGCTAGACTTCATTCCGAAAGTCGGTAGTAATATCATTTATGAAATAAAGGATAGTAAAGACAATATTCGTGTCATTGCAAAGGATGTAAGTAGGCAGCGTCAAAGAAGGATTTTAGTAACGTACATCGATAATAATGATGCAGAGCATGAAATACTTGTATGTGACGGAAAGTTATTAGATGCAAATTTCTTATTTACTTTTACATATAAGGGAGAAGAATATGTTGTTCACAAAACTTCAATTGGGCTTGGAAAGTTATTACGAAACGGCTATGTAATCGCAGATTGGAATATTCGTCTTGAGGAAGATATGTATTATATCGAGATGGATGTATATGATGAAGATTATATAGAAGATCAATACTTACTGTTAGGCGTATTTCATGCTGTTTTGTATGGTTGATAAATGAGAAATACCGGCATTCTTCATGGGAAGGATGCCGGTATTTTTATGTGATTTTGTGTCCTTAATTAATCCTCAAAAATAAAAATCTCATCAATCGTACTATGAAGTGCCTTCGCTATATCGTGAGCGAGTTGTAAGGAAGGGTTGTATTTTCCTTTTTCGAGATGGCTTATCGTTTCACGACGTACACCAACAGTTTTCGCTAAATCTTCTTGTGTCATGTTCGATTTGGCGCGGTATTCTTTTATTCTCGTTACGAACGCCATGGCGCATCTTCCATTTCATCAACAGGTTTATCATAAAAGAACATAGAGAAGCCGAACGTAAGAATGAGTGTGCTGAAAATAAGAGCGATATCAATCTCTTGTAGCGCCTGGTTTGGAAATAACATTTCAATAAACATAATGATAGCGTTCGTTAGTAATGTAACGATAAATGCATTGCGGCACGATTTATTGACGATTTGTTCAAATAGTTCATCGTGTTGAACCGTTCTATACGTTGTGAAAAAGGAGAAGAAACAAAACATAGTAAACAATCCTTTTTCATAAAAAAAGCCGAGGAAACCGAAGAAACCGAGAAATCCTAAATATTTTATCCAAGTTGTTTTCACGATAGATTCTCCTTTCAGTGTTAGAAATAAATCACGTTATGTTATAAATATATCACATATAGAAATGTATAGTAATAATAGTTTTCCAATTCTTTTCATAATAATAGTAAAAAGAGGAAATATACTGCGAAATAAAGAGGATAATATTGTAAAATGGTTGTAAGGAGGGGGAGGAAGGAATGTTAACTTGGATCATGATCGTTGTATTACTTGTAGTCATTACTGTAGTGGCGACGGTGTTAATTGGGCGAAATGGTGATGCGAATTATAGTAAAGCGACAAAAGGGAATATTAAACGGCTGACGATGATTTATATTATATTAGCTGTCGTTTTAATCGTTGGATTAGGCGTGTATATTTATTTTAAAGGTTAAAAAACTGAAAAAATATAAAAATCTAAAAATAGAAGTATGCTATAATATTAATATAGTTATTTGGTAATTAAGGAAAGGATTGGATGGAATGATTGAAATTACGAATGTGTCAAAAAGTTATAATGGGTCTACCTATGCAGTAAAAGATTTAAGTTTATCTGTGCCTAGCGGAGAAATCTTTGGATTTTTAGGGCCGAATGGTGCGGGTAAATCAACGACAATTAAGATGATTACTGGTATTCATGGGGTGGACAAAGGGACGATTACGATTAACGGTATAGATATTATGAAAAATCCGATGGAAGCGAAAAAGACGTTTGGTTATGTTCCAGATAGTCCAGATATGTTTTTACGTTTAAAGGGAATTGAATATTTAAACTTTATGGCAGATATGTATGAAGTGCCGAAAGAAGTACGCCAAGAACGAATCGAGTCTTTAGCAAAGAAATTTGATCTTTACAATGCGTTATCGGATCAAATTCAAAGTTACTCGCACGGTATGAGACAAAAAATCGTTATTATTGGTGTGCTCGTGCATGAGCCAGATGTATGGATTTTAGATGAACCGTTAACGGGGCTTGATCCGAAATCTGCATATATTTTAAAAGAAATGATGAGAGAACATGCGGATAAAGGAAAGATTGTATTTTTCTCTACACACGTATTAGAAGTAGCGGAAAAAATATGTGACCGCGTTGCGATTATTAATAAGGGAAATCTTCAGTTTAAAGGGAATTTAGATGAAATGAGAGATCATTTTAAATCCAATGAATCACTTGAAAAAATGTTCTTGGAGATGACGGGCAATGAGTAAAATTTGGACGTTAACGAAAGTATTATTGAAATTAAATTATGCAGATTTCATAACAGATAAGAAGAAGCGATGGGCGTATGTATTTTCATTTGCAGCCATTTTATTTGTTGGCTTTTTAATATTTGGTTCGATGACGCACGGAATGTATGAGGGTATGAAACATTTAGGGCAAGACCCAGGAATGATTATCGCAATGGGACTTGCGATTGCGAGTATATGGGTATTTTTAATGAGTATAACGAACATTTTAACTGTATTTTACTACAGTAATGACATTGAAATGTTATTGCCATTACCATTAAAACCAGCACAAATTATTTCGGCAAAATTTTTAACGGTATTAATTACACAATACGTAATGAGTTCATTTATTTTATTACCAATCTTTATTACGTACGGGTTAAAAAGTAGCGCATTTATTACATATTATATATACATGATTTTTATTTACTTACTCTTCCCGATTGTGCCGTTAGTATTAGCTTCATTACTGATGACAGTTATTATGAGGTATACAAATATAGCGAAAAACAAAGATCGAGGCAATATATTTATTGGAATCGTAAGTATACTATTTATTGTAGGAATTAATGTATTTTTACAGTGGAAAAATAAAAGCTCGTTTTCTGAAGATGCGCTTACGAATTATCTTGCGAACAACCAATCTTCTCTTTTAGTACAAATGACAAATTATTTTCCAACTACATATTTTGGAGCAGTGGCGTTAGTAGAAAATGCAAATTGGAAGGGACCTTTATACGTAATAATCTTTGCACTTATTTCATTTGTATTTTTTGTGTTGTTTTATTACATTGCAGAGCGTACATATTTAAAAGGGGTTATTGGACTTTCAACGAGTACAGCAAAAAAAGAGGTCATTTCAGCAGAAGGTTTACAAAAATCAACGGTACAAAGTTCACATTTAAAAGCGTATGTGAAAAAAGAATTTAAAACGTTATTCCGTACACCGCAATTTTTCTTAAATTGTATCGTACAAACTTTCGTTATGCCGATTATGTTATTCTTTGTTTTATTCGTGCAAGATGGGAATTTAAAATGGATTACAGGGTATATTGATAATCCCGAATCAGCAGGATTGGCTATTGGTGTAGGGCTTTGTGCATCGTTATTTTTAATGGGAAGTAACGTCATCGCAACAACATCATTTTCACGAGATGGAAGTTCATGGTTTGTGAATCGATATTTACCAGTAAAAGCTTCGGATATCTTTTTTGCGAAAGCAATCACTGCTTGGTTAATTAATGTAATTATTTTAGCAGTATTCGGTATTACGATGGCAGTTATAGCCGGGATTTCTCCTGTTTTCATGTTACTGTGGTTTTTACTAAGTGCGAACGGGTTATTGTTAATTAATTTAATCGGTACACGCTGGGATGCACAAACTGCAGATATACATTGGGATACAGAGCAGAAATTATTTAAGAGCCGATATACAACTTTGTGGAACTTTTTAGCTAATATTTTTATAGCTTTAGTTATTGTAGCGGGAGTAAGTCTATTATACTTCTTCCTTCAAGTAGGACTGTGGGTTATGTTTATCGTTTTATTTGTAATGTTTACGATTGTAAATTATATCTTCATTAAAATTTTAAAATTAGGTGCAGAACGCATATTGTCAAATATTGAATAAAAAGATAGATCCTCTGTATTCGTGCAGGGGATTTATCCATAGATGGAGGAGAAAAGGTGAAGAAAATAGCAATTGTAACAGGGGCAACTCGTCTGAATGGAATTGGTGCAGCTGTATGCAAGGTGCTTGCTCAAAAAGGGATAGACATTTTTTTCACGTACTGGTCTCAGTATGATAAAGCGATGCCGTGGGGAATGCATGATAAAGAGCCCTTTTTGTTGAAAGAGGAGATTGAAAGTTTAGGTGTTCGATGTGAAATGGCAGAAATCAATTTATCGCAGTCGTATTCGCCAAATCGTTTGTTTTATATGGTCTCAGAACGTTTAGGTGATCCATCTATTTTAATTAATAATGCAGCGTATTCTACTCATACGAGAATTGAAGAATTAAATGTAGAACAGTTAGATAAACATTATACAGTGAATGTTCGCGCTACTATGTTATTAAGTTCATTATTTATAAAACATTATGCACTGAAAACGAGTGGCAGTATTATTAATCTTACTTCAGGACAGTCATTAGGGCCAATGCCTGATGAACTAGCATACGTAGCGACGAAAGGAGCAATTGAAGCATTTACAAAATCAGTAGCACCAGTTGCGATGGAGAAGGGAATTACAGTGAATGCTGTTGATCCAGGACCGACGAATACAGGATGGATTACAGAGGAGCTGAAGCATCATTTAGTATGGAAGTTCCCACAAGGTAAAGTAGGAGAACCGTCAGATGCAGCACGCTTAATTTCTTTTTTAGTAAGTGAAGAAGCAAAATGGATTACGGGGCAAGTCATTCATTCGAACGGTGGTTACTCATAAATATATTATGTTAACAAATGTTGAGAAACAAAAAAATAAAAGAAAATATTATTTTTTTTGTATAAATAAAATGTCAAGAAAGATAAAAATTTGATAGGAGAGTATATCGTCAAATGAAGATAGTAATTCCTTATGTGACAATATACTCTTTTTCTTTTACTACAGAGAAGAAAAATGAAGTAGAAGAAACTCGAATATTCAAATGGGTTTATCAGTTTTTGTACGTATTATTATGAAGATTACTGTCGGAAAGATGGTGATTCATGTGAAAAGGGATTTTTTAAGGGGAAATCGAATCGTAAAGGGGAGGATAAATAAAGTAAACATAGGGGGATTTATATGAAAATGAAAAAGGTCGCTATCGCATCGATAACAATTGGTACAATGCTTACTATGGCAGCTTGTAGCCCTTCAGCAGATAAAGAGACAGAAAAGAAAGAGCAAGTAACAGCGCAAAATGAAGGAGAATCAAAAACGACAAGTGCAGATGAGACGTCAAAAATAACGAAAGATACTGAAAAAGATACAAATACTTCTTCAAATGAAAAAACAGATAAGGATGCAAAAAATACGAAAGAATCATCAGGAACAGAGAGTAACGGTAAAACGTCATCTCAAAATGAGAATGTGAAAACAAAAGAAAAAGAGACGACAGGAAAAACGAATGACGAAACGACTAGCGGAAAAACAACAGATCAAAGTACAAGTACAAACTCAAACGGAAAAACAACGAAAGATCCGAAGAAAAGCGTAGCTGTGAAAACAAATGTAAAAGAAGTTGCTGCATTAGTTGATAGTTTAGACAAGCAATTAGCTGCAAATCCGAAATTAGAAACAGTAAATAAACTTGGAAAACAAATTAATGAAAAGTGGGATGTAATCGAGAAAGAGTTAGAAGCATCTCACCCAGCTGAATATAAAACAATCGGACAAAGTATGTATCCGTTAATTGTAGGAGCGGAGAAAGAAAAGATAGATATTAATAAAATGAAATCATTAACGACGAAAACGAAAAAAGATTTAACTCAGTTATTAACGAAACTTTTGTAGTTTGAAAAGCCTACTGTGGAAGTAGGCTTTTTTGTGTTGAGAGTGTAAGTAAAGTTTATGGGAATCCTAACGAAAAAGGATGGTGATAAAAATGACAATAGATCGAGTTTGTACAATTGGGCCAGCAAGTAATAATAAAGAAACGTTAGCGCAGTTAATAAACAATGGTATGAAAATAGTGCGCTTGAATTTATCACATGGCACGCATGAAAGTCATAAAGACATCATTCGTTTAGTCAAATCGTTAGACGATTCTATTAAAATTTTAGGCGATGTACAAGGTCCTAAAATAAGGTTAGGTGAAGTAAAAGGAGAACAAATTACACTTCAGGCGGGAGATTCTTTTATTTTACATACGCAAGCAGTTACAGGGAGCAATAGAGAAGCAAGTGTTGATTATGAAGGAATCACGAATGATGTGAAAGTTGGAAGTAGAATTTTAATTAATGATGGAGAAGTTGAGTTAATCGTTGAAACGGTAAGTGCGGATAAAATAGAAACAAAGGTCAAAATAGGTGGTAATATCTCATCTCATAAAGGGGTGAACTTACCAGGGGCAATCGTTAGTTTACCAGCTATTACGGAGAAAGATAAAAAAGACATTCAGTTTCTTCTAGAAGAGGATGTTGATTTTATCGCATGTTCTTTCGTACGGAAACCTAGTCATATAAAAGAAGTACGAGATTATATACAACAGTACAAAGAAACGTCACCTAATGTAATTGCTAAAATAGAAACAATGGAAGCGATCGAGAATTTTCAAGATATATGTAAAGAAGCAGACGGAATTATGATTGCAAGGGGTGATTTAGGAGTAGAGTTACCGTATCAATTTATTCCGCTCTTGCAGAAAATGATGATTCAGGAATGTAATCGAACGAATACATATGTTATTACAGCAACACAAATGCTTCAATCTATGGTAGATCATTCTATTCCAACAAGAGCTGAAGTGACTGATGTGTTTCAAGCTGTACTCGACGGAACGAACGCTGTTATGCTTTCTGCCGAAAGTGCGTCAGGCGAGCATCCGATTGAAAGTGTAAGAACATTACGTCTCGTTTCGGAATTCGCTGAGCATGTGAAAAAAGACGGTCCTTTTGTGATGAAAGATGTACTGGAATTGTTGCATAAGTCTTTGGATGAGTGATAAATAAAAAGAGGGCGGATATGCATCCACCCTCGTGTTTTTCATTCTTATTATTCTTGCTCTTGCTCGTCCAAAATTTTATCAAAAGCAGCAGATACTTTATCAAACTCTTCATCATTTTCAATGTATGAAAACTCATTATCTTCTTCTACTTTTAAAAAGAAAATATCAATGTCTTCCTCAGATTCTGTTTGAATGTCTTCTACGAAGGCAACTGCAATATATTCTGCGCCTTCGACATCCATCGCTCCGAGTACTTCTACTTCCTGATCCTCATTATTCTCATCACTGAGAGTAAACACTTCGCCAACTTCAATATCAGACATATCCATTCTCCTCCTGTTCGACTCTAAAAAATAGAGCGCTCAAACTGTATACATACTAACATATCTTTCCATGAAAAATCAATTTCATACATTAGAAAAACAACTGATTCTTCAATAGAATAAGTATTTAGCTAGAAGGAGTTTTATTTGTGAGTGCTATATTACTTAATCCATTCAACAATTGTATCCATAGTTTGTCTTGTTTTATCACGCTTTGGCTCTTCTTTACGGTAACCAAAGGCAACCATAACAGATACTTCAAGATTATCGTCTTTTATAATGCCTTCTTGACGAAGTAAAGAATCTATTTTCTCTTTATCAAATCCTTCTATTGGACAAGAATCAATGCCGATTTGAGCTGCACTCGTCATCATATTACCTAAAGCAATATAAGTTTGCTTAGATGCCCAATCAAATACAGCACGATCGGATTGTAATAAGTTAAAATCTGTTTCCTGGAACTTTTTGAAGAATTCATATCTAATTTTTTGAGTGTCTTCAGGTAATCCAATAATATCGTTCATCATATGTTTAATATACTCTGCATCATAATGCATATCTTTAATATTTCTTGAAAGAACAATGACAAAGTGACTAGCTGTTGCAAGTTGCCCACCAGCGCCCCATGAATACGGTTGTAGTTTTTCTCTTAATTCTTTATTTTGTACGACAATAAATTTCCAAGGTTCATAACCAAAAGAAGAAGGAGATAATCTGCCTGTTTCTAAAATGAAATGAAAATCCTCTTCTGAAATTTTGTGCATAGGATCGAACTCTTTACATGCATGTCTGAAATGGAAAGCCTCCATAATTTTCTCTTTTGTAATTTGTTTTGTATTTGTCATAAAAGTTCCTCTTTTCATTAATTTATTTTTGTAAGTAAATTATATTTTTAAAGTAACATAGATACAAGTACGCACATTTATGTGTTATAGTATCAAAAAAGATACTATTGGTAAGGGAAGGGACTTATGATGGATTGTTCAAACGAAAATAATATAAATTACCCATTTTTAAATAAATATTCTTGTCCAGTGGAAGCTATGGTTGAGGTTATTGGCGGAAAATGGAAAGGGGTTATTTTGTATCATTTATTAGATGGTACAAAGAGATTTAATGAATTAAAAAGATTAAAACCTAATATCACACAAAGAATGTTAACACTGCAGCTGAGAGAACTTGAAGCAGATGGCATTATACATCGTGAAGTATACCGTGAAGTGCCGCCAAAAGTAGAATATTCGTTAACGGAGCTTGGTGAATCACTACGTCCAATGATCCTATTAATGATGGAGTGGGCAACTCATAATATGGAGAAAGTTTTGGAGAGTAGAAATACGAAAAATAATAGTTAAGAGTTGTAGAAATAAAAGGTGTTTTCCATATGTGAAGAAACCTTTTATTTTTTACTTTCTTAAATTTTGGTTGTAATTAAAATGCATGTGAATCTATTCTGGGGATGTGCTGTTGATTTTGCTATGAATTAAAAACTTCCTTTTTAGTAGTAGAAGCTGCATCTAATAAAAGGAAAACAGCTGCTATAATATGTAGAACGACGTCTATATAAGGAAAGAAGGCAACTAGAGTAACGATAATACCTATATAATGAGCGTACGTATTCATGCCTGCTTTGTTAGCTAATAAAATAGTAGTAATATGTAAAGCAATCAATAGTAGTAAAGGTATCCCGTCTAGGTTAATAAAACTTGGAGATAAATAATAACAAGGAAGTAATAATAGGTGAGAGATCCCTGTAGTCCACTTTAGTGCTTGTATGTAAGTTTTCAAAGTAAATCCTCCTAAAATAATTAATATCTATATATTACCAAAAATAATAGGTAATTGGATATTAAATACTTGTGATTTTTAGTAGAATATAATTGTTTTATGTTAACTAATGGTTTCGTTATCTATAAAATAGAAAAACCACCCAAACGAGGGTGGTTCGTATTATAAATAACTATTTAAAGAAGAAAGGGGAACCTTCACCTCACTACCTTCCTTCATATTCCGCAGCATAACGGTTTCTGTACTAAGTTCTTCTTCCCCAATAATAAGCACATAAGGGATGTTTTCCTTATTGGCATAATTAAGGGCCCGTTTTAATTTGCGTCCTGCTAGTTCGAGTTCGACTTTTAGGGAAGTGGTAGAACGTAATTGCTGGGCAATTTGTAAACATTGTAATTCTGTCCCGAGTGGGATGATAAATACATCCGCTGTAGATAATATTGTTTCTTTCTGTGATAGTGCTGTGTAAATAACGTCTAAACCGAATGAAATGCCGACTGTTGGATAGCTCATATTATCACCACGGAATGCCCCGATAATATTATCGTATCGACCGCCGCTACCGATGCTGGATGTAATTGAGTCGTCTTTTAGAAAGATTTCATATACGGTGCCTGTGTACATTGTAAGTCCTCGTGCTAAAAATGGATTGAATATAGCATTTTCATTTATTCCAAGGGCGATTAAATATTGCTGTAATTGCTGTAATTCGTTTACTCCATCGGCAACGAGTGGAGTATTGAAAGCTTCTTTAAAGTCAGCAATTGAAAGCTTTAGACAAGATAAAACGGTATTACATATCGTATCAGCCATTTCTTCAGAAATTCCGCGTTCTAATACATCTTTTCGTACACCATCAATCCCAATCTTTTCGATTTTGTCTAATGATAAAATGACGTCACTCGTTCGTTCAGTAGGGATGTTAATGGACTCGAGAATACCATTTAACAATTTTCGGTTATTATATTGGATTGTTACTTCTAAGTTTAACGTTCGGAACAGTTCAAACGCCATACTCATAAGTTCCGCCTCTGCCATGACTGATTCTACACTGACTATATCAACGTCACATTGAATGAACTCACGAAATCTACCTTGTTTAATTGGCCCATCTCGAAATACTTTTCCAATTTCATACCGCTTAAAAGGGAGGCGGATGTTCGGATTCATTGCCACGACTTTTGCGAATGGAATGGTTAAATCGTAGCGTAAGGCAAGGTCGCGCTTTCCTTGATCTTGAAGCGTATATATTTCTTTTAAAATTTCATCGCCACCGCCGTACTTGTAAGACATAAGCTCATACATATTTAACGTTGGTGTTTCTAACGGTTTACATCCGTATCGTTCAAACGTATCTTCACAAGCTCTTTTAATTTTATTTCTTAGCACTTGTTCCTCTGGTAAATAGTCTTTCGTTCCTTTTACATTTTTCATTTCCATAGTAATCACTCCTTTTTAAATAAAAAAAGCTATGCAGGTATAAAAATACCCACATAGCTTTATAAGCGCTTCATGGGTCAACAGGAAAAGCCCTGTACCCACGAAGAAAAATTTTTCTTCGGATACACGGCATTACGTATGATGATGAAGTTGGAAAGAAGTATTAACATTTCGCATGACAAATCTCTCCTTAACATAAGTTTTTCCAAATTATATCAGATGATTTTTGAATTATCAATATTTTTAGTTTTGAAATATAAGTGAAGTTATGTAGGAGAAATGGAAAAGGGTGTATAATAAAACTTAATAATATGAATTAACCTTTTAAGGAGACCGTTATGAAAAAAGATAAAACAAATGCGATGCGAATATTAGATAAAGAAAAGATTGAATATTCGATGATGTCATATGATCCGGAAGATGGAAAAATTGATGGTGTATCAGTAGCTGAGAAAATTGGACGAGAAGTGAGAGAAGTATATAAAACGTTAATCGCTCAAGGGAATAGTAAAAATTATCATGTGTTTATCATCCCGGTAGATGAAGAACTAAATTTAAAAGCTGCTGCAAAAGCGGTAAGTGAAAAGAAGATTGAAATGATTCCTGTTAAAGATATTACGAAAGTATCAGGATATATTCGCGGTGGTTGTTCACCAGTAGGAATGAAAAAGTTATTTTCTACATGCATTGATGAGAGTGCTCAATCGCTTGAAACAATCATAGTGAGCGGCGGGAAAATTGGTATACAAATTGAGCTGAAAGTGGATGACTTAGCGAAAGTGACGAGAGCGCAGTTTGGTGAAATAACGAAATAATGATACATAGGAAAAGAAGTTCTAGTTTTATAGGATAGTTAGCCCATTATGGAGCTGATTATCCTTTTTTATACATTTTTTTGGCTAATCCAGTAACAAACAAGAACACTAAAACCACGTTAGGATAGGAATGTATAAAAAAAGGAAAGTTTTATTCTTTCGCGAATTCATTATACATGCCGAAATTACGAAATTCGCAAAAAAATCGCAGTAGAGCATTGGAAAGAACATTTTAATTTTCTATAACTCCATAGAGAGGTGATTACGCATGAATCAAAGACCGTCTGAAGAGGAATATGCCGTCAACTTCGGAGCGTATATTAGGTTGGTACCGGAAGGCAACATCATCGACATTTTGCTCGCTCAGGAAAAGCAAATGACCGAGCTGCTGGCATCGTTGACCGAAAGCAATGGCGCGTATCGGTATGCGGAAGGAAAATGGACGCTGAAAGAAGTCGTGGGCCACATTGCAGACGGAGAACGCGTTATGACCTACCGCCTGCTTCGGTTCGCAAGAGGGGACCAGACGCCTCTGTCCGGTTTCGACCAGGAATTGTTCATGCCTCCTTTCGGAAACTGGACAACCGCGCAATTGGCCGAAGACTACCGGGCCGTACGGCAATCGACGATCACACTGCTGCGCGGGTTACCGGAGGAGGCGTGGTCTCGCAAAGGCTCAGCCAACAACGCAAGTATTACGGCGCGCGCCCTCGCGTACGGCATCGCAGGACACGAGATTCATCACATGGGGGTCATCCGAAATCGGTATTTGAGTTAGTTGTCCGTCCATTCTTTATGGCACCCTTCCCGCCCCGTTCATAGACTGATATGAAGAGGGGACAAGATGGGTTGAAAAAAGCAGCAGCGATCGGTTGTTGTAGGTAAATCTAGTTTAGTATTTGGATTGTAAGTTTTTTGTAGTTATTATCCATTGAAAGATGAAAATACTGTCCGTTCAACTTATAAAAAACGAACATTTAAAATTGTTTTAATGAAAATGTTCATATTTAGATTGTGTGCACACTAAAAGTTTGATATATTACCAATATAATAATTTTACACATCATCACTCGTATATACTCGGTAATATGGTCCGAGCGTTTCTACCTAGTTCCCAATGAAAGAACTGGACTACGGGTTAAAGTATTCGGCCGTGCTATGTAATGTACGCTACCGATTTATAATTTTGCATGTGCTTAATTAACTTTGACTACCGTAGTTCTAGAAAGTAGAGATTCTTCTACAATTTCTAGAACTTTTTTGTTTGGACCAAAAGCATCGAGTATAGAAAACAACAAGAGAAAGAGGAGATTATTTATGAAGAAGAATACGTTGAAAAAATGTGCTGCCCTAGTAACTACTGTTGCATTGTCATTATCAATACTTGCGGGATGTAATGTGACTCCAAAACAAGTTGAGGCAAAAAGTAATCAACAACCTATTTTAATTCAAGGGCCAATGCCGATAGAGGCTGAGAAGTTTGCAAAAAGGTTAAAAAATGTGAAGGAAGAAAAGTCTGGAACTTTCGTATTTTATAAAGGCACTGTCGACAATTATCCTGTAATCGTAGCGAAAACAGGTAAAGGAATGGAAAATACAGCAGCTGCTACAGCAGTGGCTATTGAAAAATATAAGCCTAAGGCGATTATTAACCAAGGAACATCAGGTGGACACGATCCAAATTTAAACGTATTTGATATTGTTTTAGGAAAACAAGTAGCAAACATAGGTTCATTAAAAACAACAAATATGGATGAGAATCAAGGGATTGAACCGACAAAGTGGATTTCAATGGACTTAATGGCTTCTGAAGGAAGTGCAGGAGAAGATCCAAATGCTGAGAAAATCCGATACTACGAGGGAGATAAGGATTTACTTGCAGCAGCTAATGCGGTAAAAGATAAATATACAAAAGGTAAAGTGGTTGAAGGGACTATAGGTTCAGCAGATCTTTGGAATAATGAAGTTGATAGAATTAAATGGTTCCATACAAAATACGGTACATCTGTTGAAGAAATGGAAGGTGCTGCCGCAGCGCAAATCGCAAAAGCTTATGACGTACCATTTTTAGGGATTCGAGTATTATCTAACAATAAAACAAACGGCGGAAAATACAATCCAAATACAGCGGCGGCAAATCAAGAATATGTATATGAAGTAGTTAAAAAGTATATAGATTCGATACCAAATAAATAGTAGTAGTTCTGTCTCAATATAAAAATGTTATCATTACTGCGCAATGTGTTGTGAACTCAGAATTACCAAAGTTTCTTTAATTAAAATAGATTGGTGCCTTACATGGTATCCAATCTATTTTTGTACTTATTTTTCAGAGGAAGAAGGGTTTTACACCAAAAAATAAAGACAATTATAGAAAAAGGAAAAGTCGAACGATTTATCAAATATGCATAATTGCATGAAAAAATTGAAATTTATAAGTTAACATTAAACTACTTTTTAATTGTAAAGAATATTTTAATAATCTTTACTAGAGAAGGATATTCCTTGAGAAGTAGATAAACCAAAAGTGTGGAAATAATACAGACTCAATAGAGTTTTGTATTAAATAAAAAGAAAAGGATGGGTATGGCTTTCTAAAAGTTTTTGGGGGTTAGAAAGCATTTTTTAGTTAATGGCTTCAAATTATATGTTAAAGGGGAAATGGGTATATGAAGTTTCGAAATACAAAGCTTGCTATGGTTACACTATCTTCATTTTTTATTTTAAGTACTGCATCTCTATCATTCACAGATACCATACACGGTGAAGTAGCTTCTGCATCACCACAAGAGATTACTGTAAAAAGCTATGATGATACATATTATAATAATGCAATAGGAAAAACGGGTTTAGAGTTAAAGAAGGAACTTCATAATATTATTGATGATCATACAAAGTTATCATACAGTGCGGTTTGGGAAGCACTAAGAGATACTGATGAAGATCCAAATAATAAAAACAATGTGATACTCTTATATACTGGGCGTTCGCAAGGGAAACTTACGAATGGTTCAGGAGTTGATAATTGGAACCGAGAGCATGTTTGGGCAAAATCTCACGGTGATTTTGGAACGACTGCAGGAGCTGGAACAGATTTGCATCATTTAAGAGCGACGGATGTATCTGTAAATAGTTCACGTGGAAATCTGGATTTTGATAATGGTGGTGTGAATCATTCGGAAGCGACAGAATGTAAATATGATAGTGATTCTTGGGAACCTCGTGATAGTGTAAAAGGAGATATCGCTAGAATGCTATTTTACATGGCTGTTCGTTATGAAGGAGACAACGGCGAAATAGACTTAGAATTAAATGAAAAGGTGAATAACAATAAAGATCCATACATGGGCAAACTATCCGTTTTACTAAAATGGAATGAACAAGACCCTGTAGATGATTTAGAGCGAAAGCGTAATGAAGTGATTTTTACGAAATATCAACATAATCGTAATCCTTTTATTGATCATCCGGAATGGGTAAATAAAATTTGGAACTAACATACTTAAAGGTATTTTACTTTGAGAGAAGGGATTGATCACTATGATCAATCCCTGTTTATATCTATACTAGAATAAGTGATTTTTATAGGATTGGAGAATAGAATCGATATTTTATTAAGTAAAGTATAATATGAGTCTTTTAATACGGTCCCCACTCAATATTCACGCCAATAATAAGAAAAATAAGTCCGATGATAAACCAAATGAATGCAAGTGGAGCCATGAAGCGAATCCATTTGCCGTAAGAAATGCCGCTCGCTGCGAGTACGCCCATTAAAACACCGGAAGTTGGATTGAGGCAGTTTACTACACCTTCTCCAAGCATAACAGCTTGTACTGTAACTTGGCGTGTAATGTGCATGAAATCAGCTAATGGAGCTAATATCGGAATGAAAATAACAGATTCTCCTGTCCCGGATGAAATGAGGAAATGTAATGCGGCACTACTTACATACATGCCGATAACGCCAAATACAGGGCTTTGTCCTTCGAGAGACTGTGCGAGTTGGTTAACGATTGTATCAAGTAATTTGCCTTGTTCTAAAATGACTGAAATACAACGAGCCATTCCGACGATCAAAGCACCGTATATGAGATTTTGGCAGCCTGCTAGAAAAGTAGAAGCGATATCGTTCGCTTTCATACCACCTATTATTCCAGCTGTAATTGCTATGAAAATAAAAGTAGCGGTCATTTCTGCGTCTGTCCAATGTAGACGGAAAGCGCCTATTAAAAATGCAATTAACGATAAAGCCGAAACGAGTAAAATTAATTTTTGACGTATTGTCCAAGGAACTTCAGTTTTCTCTAGTTCTTTCTCACTTGAAAGAGCATTACTTGGAAACCAGTTATCTCCGAGTATGCTTCCTTTATTCGATTTTTTTAAGCGTTTTACATACCAATTAATATATAAAATGGTGGCAATTAAAAAAGAGATATAGATTGCTGTGCGTAAACCAATTCCTGAAAACATCGGAAGTTCGGCGATTTTTTGTGAAATGCCTAAAGGTGAGGGAGATAATATAGTAGCATTAAAACCAGCATAAGTGCCTAAATAAATAATTGCTACACCGACGATAGCATCCCATTTCAATGTGCGTGCAACGATGATGCCGATGGGGATAAAGCCTATAACCGAGTTAACGATAATGCCAGTTGTTCCGAGAATAGAAAAGAGTGCGGCGACAATACAAATGAAAAGTAATTGCTGATTACGAAATTTGTTAATAACATGATAGATTAAACCGTCAAGAGCGCCTGTTTTTTCAAGAATGGCAATGGCTCCACCTGTAAATAAAATTAAGAAGATGATAGGAGCAGCAAGTGTCATTCCTTTTTCAATAGCGGTAAAAAAAGAAACAAATCCTACCGGAGATTGTGGAACAGAATGATAACTTCCTGGTATTGTCGTTGTAACAGTACCGTTTGTAACTCTTTTAAACTCTCCAGCAGGAACGAAATATGTAGCAATGGCACAAAGTAAGGCAATAAAAAATAATAGTACGTACGCGTCAGGCATTTTAAACTTTCGTTTACTCGGCTGCTTTTTTACCTCGGTATGTAATTGCATAAAACCCCTCCTTTTTCACTTGGTTAATTTTTAATATTCTGAAACTTATCTGTGAAATAGATTATAATAAAGGTGGCTTCTTAAGGCAATAGTTTTTCTATCCTTTTTCTGCACATACAAATTCTTGCAACATTAGACAGGGAAACGAAAATAATCCAAGAATATGTTATATAGAAAGAATAAGGAAAAGAGGGGAAAAAAGATGTGGAAAACTACGGATCTATGTGATGAGTTTGAAAAGGAATTACAAATATGTCGCCAGTCATTTCGGTCTTTTGGGAAGAAAGAACAATTTCACGGGAAAATTGCAACGGTAAAAGTGAAGGATGATAACGTACTAGTGAAGGAAGGATTGCAAACATTACCAGAAGGAACGGTATTAGTCGTTGATGGCGGAGCGTCTACGAATTGTGCGTTACTTGGTGATAATTTGGCAGCTATTGCGGAGGAAAGAAAGCTGGCAGGAATTATTGTAAATGGATATGTTCGTGATTCTAGTGAACTAAAGAATATTAATATTGGTATTTTAGCGTTAGGGACGATGCCAAATAGAAGTATAAAAGAAGGAAAAGGAGAGCGTGGTATTTCATTGCAATTTGGACAAGTAGAATGGAAGCCGAATGAATATGTTTATGCGGATGAAGATGGCGTCATTATTAGTGAAAAGAGTTTGCATCGTTAAAGGATAGTAAACTACTATTCTTAGAAAATAAATCCGATAAAGCATGGACAAAATTCTTTGTCAATAGTAAAATAATACAGAAATTTATAATTAACAGAATGTATAGGTTTATCGTTTTACGATAACTTGAATGGAAGTCAGTTTTGCCTAGAAAAGTGAATGTTATCACAATGATACGTTCATAAACAAAATTATTTTTCCTATACAAATATAGCCGCGAATGATGTGGGTAGGAGGTGTTGCACAGTTTGTTCGACACTTACAAAAAAAGAGTGTCAATTGCACGCCCTTGAAGGGTCTTTTTTTGTGTAAATAGTAGTAAGGGAGGAAATTTTGGGATGGAAATGTTGAAAAAATGGCTGCTTACGTCGTTAATGGCAGTTACACTCGTATTTGTTTCTTTTGCGAATACAGTACATATTACGTTTGCTGAAGGAAATACAGCAAAACTTGCAATTATTGGTGAATCAAAAAAGGGCATTATGTTATGCCCGAAAGAAGAGCAAATTACAGATGGGGAAACAGCTTTAAGTTTGCTGCAAAAAGTCATGGGGGACAAAGTAACAGCAGAGACGATGTCGTTTGGAACGTATGTTAAAGGCATTGACGGCTTAATGGCTGGGGACACAAGCGGCTGGTTGTATGATGTAAATGATAAATCTGCAGAAGTTGGAGCAGATAGTTATAAATTAAAGTCTGGAGATGTTGTTGTCTTTCGTTTTGTTGCAGACTGGAGCAATATGAGCCAGGAAACATTACAGCAAACATTAGATAAATTTGGTACTTGTAAAACTGTAGAAGAACCAAAGACAGATGACCCAAAACAAGAAAAACCAGAAGAACCAAAAACAGATGATCCAAAACAAGAAAAACAAGAAAAACCAAAAGAACCAAAAACGGATGATCCAAAACAAGAAAAACCAGAAGAACCAAAAACGGATGATCCAAAACAAGAAAAACCAGAAGAACCAAAGACAGATGATTCCAAACAAGAAAAACCAGAAGAACCAAAAACAAATGATGAAAAGGTAGAACAACCAAAGCAAGAGAACATTCAAGTTCCAGTAGCGCAAGTAAATGAAGCGATCTTTAAGACATCTGAAAAGATGTTACAAGATGGAATTGAAAGTGATTGGGTAGCTTTAGGCCTTTCTCGTTCTGGAAAGAATGTTCCAATTGAGGCGAAAGTAAATTATGTTAAGTCAGTAACTGAAAAAGTAGAAAAGCGCATTAACCGTTTTTCAGCGACAGATTTAGCTAGAACGATTATTATGATGAATGCAATGCAAGCAGACCCTACAAAGGTTGGCGAACATAATTTAGTTCAAAAATTGTACGAATCAGATAAAGTGAATTCTGTTACAGGTTATACATTTGCTTTACTTGCATTTGATACGAAGAAATATGAAGTGCCAGTGAATTCAAAATGGAATCGAGTTGCTTTAGTAGATGCGCTTTTAAACTCACAGCATACAGATGGTGGCTGGACTTACGATAGCGCAAGCAGTAAAGACAGTGCTAGTAGCGTTGATGTAACAGGTATGGTTTTATCAGCATTAGCTCCTTATCAAGAACGAGAAGATGTGAAACCCGCTGTGCAAAAGGCTGTTGCCTATTTATATAACGAACAGCTAGAAAACGGTGGTTTTTCTGCTGATGGACAAGAAAATTCTAATAGTGTTGCACAAGCAATTATTGGATTATCTCTTGTACAAGATGTAGATCAAAATCGTCTACATAAGGCAATGCAAAATCTACTGTCATACCAACTTCCAAATGGTGAATTCAAATGGTTACCAAGTGATCAAAACGGTAGCGGAATGGCTACAGAGCAAGCATTCTTAGCTTTACTTCAGTTTAAAGATCTTGGGAAATCGATTTATGACTGGTCAACTGTATCTGTTCCTGAAATTGATACGAAACCAAATGTGGATGCAGAAAATATTGTAGTAGAAAAAGAAGTTACTGAGCAACCAGAAGAACAAAAACAAGTACAACAAGAAACGAAAGATGACACGCTAAAAGTTGTTGTCGATAACGAACCGGTTAAAAGCAAAAAGTCAGGAAACGGTAGCACGTTACCAAAAACAGGAGCATCTTCTCATAGTGCAGCTACAGAAGTAGGTATGGGTGTATTATGTATTGCTTCTGCATATGTATTATGGAGACGTAAAGCAGCTTAACAAAAATTAGGAGCAATCATTTGCTCCTAATTTTTAATATGAAAGGTGAGAGACAACATGAGTAAGATGAAATGGTTTATTTCTTTAATGCTTTCACTTGGGCTACTTGCCGGGTGTGAAGAGGCAGCTGTAAAGCCTGAGAAGAAAGTAGAACCAAAGCAAGAAGAGGTAGCAAAACAAGAAGAGAAAAAAGATGAAGCGAAACCGGAAGAAAAACCGGAGGAAAAACAAGCTGAACAAGAGCAAAAGCATCAAGAAGAGCAGAAAGAGAAACAAGAGCAAAAAGTAGAAGAGAAGCCGAAAGAAGAAAAGGCACAGGCACAACCGGAAGTAAAGAAAGAAGAGAAACCTCAGGAACAGCCTGCTACTAAGCAACCAGAACAGCAAAAAGCACAAGAAGAGAAACAACCGAAAGCGCAAGAAATAAAAGAAGAAGCGAAGGTTGTGAATCAGCCGAAAGAAACACCGAAGCAGGAGCAGAAGGTTGATCCGAATAAAGAGCAACAAGCAACTGTACCAACGCCACCAACACCACCAACACCGGTACCAGATCCAGTACCGCCAGTGCCAGTGCCAGATCCAGTAATACCAAAACCAAAACAAGTCACTATCTCAGTAAAAGGTGATAAAGGGTACTTATTAGGTGCGAAAAAAATGGATGTACAAGAAGGCGATACTGTTTATAAAGTATTGCAGCGTACAGGTTTAGATGTGGATGCAATGGGCTCTAAAGGTGATATTTATGTAAAAGGTATTAATGATTTATATGAAAAAGATATTACAGATACTAGTGGATGGAAATATCGTGTGAACGGTGCGTTTCCAAACCATAGTGCAGGTGTAGTAACAGTTAAACCAGGAGATACAATTGAGTGGGTGTATGTATTAAAATAAGAAAGGCATTCGGTAAAGGACTATGAAAATAAGTTTTTCTTCTTTACATCCTTTTGTGAATTTTTTCTATTATATCGGGGTGATGATACTATGTATGATGTGTCTTCATCCTCTTTTTTTAATTGGAGCAATACTATTAATCGTCATAATCAATATAATGCAAGGGAATAGTGAAAAGATAAGAAAGATGTTACCGAGCACAATCGTTTTCTTTTTTATGGTCATTTTATTTAATTCGTTATTAACACATAGAGGGCGAACTACGTTATTTTGGTTAGGTGATAGCCGTATTAAGCTTGAGGCGATTATGTTTGGAGTAGTAATGGGATTATTATTAGTTGCGATTATGTTTACGTTTGCTTCGTATAATGATATTATTTCGAGTCATAAATTTTTATATTTGTTTTCTAGAATCTCACCGAAAGTAGCATTGTTAACGATGATTACGGTGAGGTTTGTTCCTTTGTTTATGAGGCGATTACAGAAAATAACACTCGTTCAAAAAACGAAAGGTGTACAAGTAGACGCAGGTTCCATTGTAGAACGGGTGAAAAATGGTATGCAATTGCTGCAAGTATTATTAATTTGTTCATTAGAAGATGCGCTGCAAACAGCAGATTCTATGCAAGCCCGTGGATTTGGTGTAACGAAGCGTACGACATATATTCGGTATAGAATGGAAAGACGAGATTGGTATACGCTCAGTTATTTAAGTATTCTACTTATCATTGCTATTATATGTAATACGTATGGCGGGGGAAAGCTAACCATTTATCCGAAAGTCGAATCTATTCTATTTCAGCAATACGATGGAGTGATGTTCGGAGTATTTATGATGTTTATTAGTCTACCAATTATAATGGAAGGAAAGGAATGGATATGGTGGCGCATGCAGAAATAAACAATTTATCATTTGTATATGCTGATGAAAACGAATATGCGTTACAGCATATTTCTCTTTCTATTCAAAAAGGAGAGTTTATTGCACTTGCTGGAGGGTCAGGCTCTGGAAAGACGACTTTATTGAAACATTTTAAAAAGGAATTACTTCCAATCGGTACACGTTCAGGAGAAATTTTTTATGATGACGTTTTATTAGAGGAAGTACCTGATTTATTATCTGCACAAGAAATTGGTATGGTATTTCAAAATCCAGAAAATCAGCTCGTAATGGATACGGTCATTCAAGAATTAGCATTTTCTTTAGAAAATATCGGGTTACCATCACAGATTATTCAAAAACGAATAGCAGAGCTTATTAGCTTCTTAGGATTTCAAGATTTATTGCATCAATCTGTTCATACGTTATCTGGTGGACAAAAACAACTTGTCAATTTGGCTGCGGTACTAGTTATGCAGCCAAAACTATTATTATTAGATGAACCGACGGCGCAGTTAGATCCCATTGCTGCGAAAGAGTTTTTAGGATTGTTAAAACGTATTAACGAAGAACTTGGTATTACGATTGTGTTAAGTGAACATCGTTTAGATGAAGTGATCCCACTTGCTACGCGCGTTATTTGTATGAATAATGGTCAAATCGTGTATGATGGAAATCCTAAAACGGTTATCGCGAACATGTGGGAAGTAGAAAAATTCCGTCCATTTATTCCGCAAATTCCAAGATTGTTTTTAGAATGGAATGCGGAAGATATTCCGTTTACAGTGCGAGAAGCGCAAATGAAACTGAATCATTTTTCAGCGATATCATATGTGAATGAGCCAATAGCACAAAGTGAAAAGCGAGAAGTCATTTTAAGTGCAGAGCATATTTCGTTCCAATATGAAAAAAATAGTCCACTTATTTTACGAGACTTAACCGTATCGATTGAAAAAGGAAAATGGGTAGCTCTCGTTGGAAAAAATGGTACAGGTAAGTCTACACTGTTAACGATTTTAGCTGGATTACAAAAAGCGAGAAGAGGGAAAGTAAAGTGGAATGGGAAAGTGATACATAAAATTGATTCGAAAGAACGATTTAAAAGGATCGGGTATGTATCGCAGCATCCGTATTATCATTTTACATTTGATACAGTGTGGGAAGAAGTGTATGAACGTGCACGAGAGTTATACGGAAAACAAGGAAAAGAAATAGCAGAAGATATGTTGAAGAAGTTTTGGTTGTATTCGCTTAAAGAACGCCATCCGCATGATTGTAGCGGGGGAGAGCAACAACTACTTGCGTTATGTACAACGTTATTATCAAAGCCGACTTTATTGTTACTTGATGAACCGACAAAGGGATTAGATCCGTGGAAAAAAGAAAGAGTAGGAGAGCTATTTAGAAAGCTGCAAAAAGAAGGTACAACAATTGTAATGGCAACGCATGATATTGAGTTTGCAGCGAAATACGTTGATCAATGTATGATGTTATTTGACGGAGCAGTCATTATGAATGACACACCGAAAGAATTTTTTAGTGGCAACTTCTTTTATACAACCTCTATTAATCGATTTATTCGAAAAGAGTTACCATATGCATTAACGTGGGAGGATGTGTACGAAGCGTGTCCAAACGATATGTTGCATTCATAATATGTATTTTTGCAGTAATAATAGGCACACTACTCTTTACTACACTTATCATGGATGGTTATTACATGTTAAGTAGTTTGTTTTTATTAGTTGTTATTATGTTGCCGTTTTATATCCGTTTTGAAAGGAAGGCGTTTGTTTCACGTGAAATTGTTCTCGTTGCTGTGTTAGCGGCAATTGCAGCAGTTAGCCGTGTACCATTTTCTATTTTACCAAGTGTACAACCGACTTCTTTTGTCATTATCGTTTCTGCAATCGTGTTTGGAAGCGAAACTGGTTTTATGATCGGTGCAACAGCAGCTATCGTATCTAACATCTTTTTAGGGCAAGGTCCGTGGACGCCGTGGCAAATGTTTTCATGGGGCATGATCGGGTTTATAGCTGGATTACTTCGTAATACATTTTTAATGAAAAAGCTATGGGGAAGGCTTCTATACGGATTGTTTGTTGGATTTTTATTTGGCTGGATTATGAACTTATGGGGGCTTCTCGGTTTCATACGTGAGGCAACGTGGGAAGCAGTCGTTTCGTATTATATTGCAAGTTTTTATTTCGATTTGAGCCATGCCATTTCGAATGTCATTTTCTTACTACTATTTAGTACGTCTTGGATTACGATTCTTACGAGATTTAAAAAGAAATACGGCATATTAGATAAGCATAACATGGCATAGAAAAGCATACTCATATAAGGTAGGGTCGCGACTTACATATTCGTTTGCCTCTTTCATGCTTCTTACACATTGTAAGGAGCATTTTTTATTGTCAAAAAATAGTCCAATATATATACGTTACTATATAAAATTATTTGTATAATAGTAGGTGAGAACTGCTTTCAAAAGGGAGGTGTATAGTTAATGAAGTTAGTTATTCCGAAGCAACACGGTGCATGGGCCATGCTCGTTATACCATTTCTATTAAGTGTCATGCTTGGGAAACCTACTATGTATCATATTCCATTGTTTTTAGCTTGGTTCTTTATCTATTTAGCTACGTATCCATTTCTTACGTACATAAAGCAAAAACGAAAAAAAGAGTACTTACATGCTGCAATTGTATATTTTATCATCGCGTTCGTATTTGGAATGATTTCTCTATTATATGAATGGCGCATTCTTTTATTCGTAGTATTCATGATTCCATTATTTATTGTAAATATGTATTACGCTCGTCAAAAAAATGAAAGAGCGTTACTAAATGACATTAGTGCGATTATTGTTTTCTGTATTGGTGGTTTAGTTAGTTATTATTTTTCAATGAAACTTATAGATAAAACAGCATTATTTATTGCGCTTATTTCATTTTTATATTTTTTAGGAAGTACATTTTATGTAAAAACGATGATTCGCGAGAAAAATAACCCGAAGTATCGTCTTATATCATGGGGGTATCATATTGTATTAACAGTCATTGTCTTTGCTATCAATCCGTGGTGTTCTCTTATTTTTATACCGAGTGTCATTCGAGCAATTATGTTATATGGCAAAAAAATTTCTATTATAAAAGTAGGGGTTTTAGAAATTGCTAATTCTGTATATTTTTTAATTATAACGGTAATAATTATGAAGTATGCCATTTGAAAAAACTTCCCACCTTATGATGGGAAGTTTTTTCAATCTTGTTCTAAAATATGAACCGTGTAATCACAGCGTTGAATAGCTTGTTCGATCGCATAAAGTGATTGTTCAATACGAGCGCGATTAAAATCTTTTTCAACAGTCTGTAGCGCTTCTTCTAAACAATGTTTTGCTTCTTGTAATGATTGAAAAGAATTTTGGACATATCCGCGAGCATTTTCGTGCATTTCATAATCCTCCTTGCATATTCATATATGTATAGTATGAACAGTAAGGAACAAAATATAATTTGTTATATTTGTTTGACAATTAGAATGAAATTACGTATAGTAAGAATTAAGTGAATATTTTCTTATCCAGAGAGGTGGAGGGACTGGCCCGATGAAACCCAGCAACCGCGATGCAGGTGCTAATTCCAGCAGAACATATTTGTTCTGGGAGATAAGACGAAGATATATACGTAACTTCTTCTTATCGGAGAGGTTTTTTTGTTGCAAAAAAACCGATTACGAAAATTTATATTAAGAAGAAAGGGGTTGCGAAGTACTGTGACACTCGAAAAATACGTAAAACTGCGTAGTACAGTTTATGAATATATGATAGAGCAAGATAAGCCAATATCATTGTTAGATATTCAAGAACATATCGTTTCGCATCATGAAGGAAAATTCACGAAAAAGATGTTACATCAATTTTATTTATCAAGACTATTAGATGAACTGAAACTGGATGGGAAAATTACATTAGCTGATGAATATCTCTATACTGAAAAAGGGGTATTTTATAAGGCGGGAAAAGGGAGCTAAGCTCTCTTTTTTTTGGAGTATGTAGCGTAAAAGACTGCTTAAGCAGCCTGATACAAGGGAATGGTGTTGAGTGTGTAGTGTCAAAGATTGAATGTGCCTGAAAGAGGCACTTCGTATCGGCTGCAAATGAAAAGAGACACCTCCGCCGAATAGGTGTCAGTCGTTTTGTCATATAGACTTGCTATTTGACAGTTATTAGAATAACATGCAGGGTTTTGGAAGTCAAAAGGGAATTAAAGGAAGAGGTGTTGTTATGTACGCTTACTTACTAAATGATATAACGAAATGGATTCCTAAGTACATTATGGATAAAGGTTATGAATATTATGAAGAAGGACATGTAGAAGATGTTGAAATACAAGAAAAGAAAATATTTGCTTTTGTTACTGGAAATGCAGGAAACTATGAAGTAATGATTGATCTTGAAAATTTTACAGAAAGTAGCTGCGAGTGTCCATATGAGAATTATTGTAAGCATATGGCGGCAGTTGTTTATGATATTCAAAGTGCTGGTGAGAGTACGGTGAAAGAGAAACTGAAAGATTTAGAAAAGGAAGAGTTACTTACATTATTAAATCGTTTATTACAAAGTTCGAAAAACGTGCAAATTGTAGAGAAGATGTTAAAGAAGGGGAAACTTTAACTTATAGAGGGAGTTGTTATGTAGTGAATGTACTAATTGTATACGCTCATCCTAGTCCTTCCAGTTTTAATGCGGGGATATTAAAGCATGTGCAAAAAGGATTACAAGAAACAAATCATTCGGTTACGGTACTTGATTTATATAAGGAACAATTTGATCCCGTCCTTGTATTTAATGAGGAGAAGAAAAGACGTGATTTAGTAAATGAAGAAGAGACAGCTCGGTACAGAACGTTAGTGGAAGAAGCGGATACTCTTCTCTTCATTTATCCAATATGGTGGTGGGGGATGCCAGCTATTTTAAAAGGGTTTATTGATCGCATTTTCGTAGCTGGTTTTGCTTATAAATATGAAGGTGCCCTGCCGAAAGGCTTATTGAAAGGTAAGAAGGCATGGGTAATTAATACGTTAGACTCACCGTTATGGTACGTCGCACTACTATATCGATCAGCAGATTGGATTATGATGAAGAGAGGTGTTTTACGTTTTTGCGGCATTCGCGATGTAAAACGATCTTTTTTTCAATCTGTGAAAACGAGTAAACGAGAGAAGCGGGAAAAGTGGTTATTACAAATAGAAGAAAAGGCTCGTACGTTATGAATGAAATGGAACGTATTATAAAGTGTTGTCAGTATGATAATGAACTTTTTCGTACATATATTAATTGCTTAATCCACTTGAAGAAATGTAGTGAAACGTTTCAACAAATACAGATTCAATTAAGAAATGATTATTTAATAAGAGGAATTTGTGAAAGAGAAGTGGATGAGGTAGTAAGAGGAAGTAAAGAGTATGAAACGTATTTTCTTCCTAAAGCGTTACAGTGGAATTTCTTGAGGGAAAATCCACATCTGATTGAAAAAGTATGTGAAGATTTTTTTGCATTTGAGGCATTACAGCTTACGGATATAGAGTGGAAGACCGTGATAAATTGCGTGGGAAATAAGTGATTTATTATATAAAAAAGCTAGTATAAAACTAGCTTTTCGTTTAAATAAATAAGAAGCATAGACTTATGATAAAACCTGCATATAGTAAGTTCACAACGCAAAATCCCATAATATCACGAGCGCCTAAACCGGCTATCGCTAATGCCGGTAATGCCCAGAAAGGTTGAATTAAATTCGTCCAAGCATCGCCCCACGCAATGGCCATTGCAGTTTTTGCAGCAGGTACACCAAGTTCAGCGCCAGCTGGAATCATAATTGGTGCTTGCACAGCCCATTGACCACCACCAGATGGAACGAAAATATTAACGATGCCAGCACTTAAAAAAGTAAAGAGTGGGAAAGTCGTTTCGTTTGAAATGCTAATAAAGTAATTCGAAATAGCCCCTCCAAGTGAAAGTCCTTCACTATTCGCTCCAATCATCATCCCCATAATTCCTGCGTAAAACGGAAATTGAAGTAAAATGCCAGAAGCACTTTTCGTAGAGTCTGAAAAAGCGCGAATATATTGAATCGGAGTACGGTGGAAAATAAGTCCAGCAATTAATAACATAAAAATAACGATGTCTAGCGTAAGGTTAAAGCCTTTCGTATAAAAATAATTGAAAATATAAATGAGACCTAACAATCCAACGCAAAGTGTAATAATGATGCTATTTTCCATTTTTTCGGCGAATGTATTGTTTCCTACTTCTTGCGCGGCAGCTTCTTCATGGAATACGCTAGGATCTACCGTTATCGTATGTTTTTCATCTGGATGCATCGCTTTATTAATGAGAGGCATCGTAACGAGAAAAATAATAACTGGTACAAGTGCGTATGGTGAGAATAACGTTTCTGTTATTGGAATCGCTTCTTTAATACTTCCAGCTGTCGTTTTAATTAACGTTTCGCCGCCTGTTGCTAACGTAAGAGGAATAGAAGCAGAAAGCCCCGCATGCCAAATGAGAAATCCAGAGTAAGAAGAGGCAATGGCTAGTCTATAGTCTAATCCTTCAAGCTGCCGTGCTACTTCTTTTGCATATAAAACAGATACAACAATACCAAATCCCCAGTTTATGTATGCCCCTAGTAAACTTACGATTGAAATGGCAATAATACCTTGTCCATTCGTTTTCGGTAGTTTTGCCGCTTTCGTTAATCCTTTTTTAATGAGAGGCGCGTTTGCTAAAGCAGATCCTGTCACGAGTACAAGTGCCATTTGCATAGAAAAGGCGAGTAGTCCCCAAATGCCATTACCCCAGTGATTAATCATTTCCACAGGTGTTTGGTGAGTCGCAAACATGCCGAAGAAAATAACAAAAACAGTTAATAAACATGATAAAATAAACGGCTCTGGCAAGAAACGTTGCACTAAGGCGACGCAACCATTTGTAAAAGAACGAAACAAAATAGATCAACCTCCTTATGTATATGTATTACAATTATTCGAGGTTGATTCGTTCATAACCTTTTAGAATTAGAAAATTCTGATATTTTTAGAGGGATTGAAATATTGTCAAGAAGAGTAGTACCACCATCACCCTGACAGAAAAAATTGCTTTTCCTCAATATGAAATATTGCATATAAAAATGAATTGATGCAAATGCAAAAGCTTATTATAATGAAAGCATAAATATACAACACATCTTAATACAGCAAAGAGGAGGAAGTAATATGGAAATCGCAATGGCAGTTTTAAAATTTTTAGGTGGAGTAATTCCTTTAGTTCAAGAACTTTTAAAAGCGTTTATGTAAGGTTATTAGTTAGCTATCATATATCAATCATTATTATATCTTACTAAAAAAGAACGGGGTGATTTTTCTGAATAATAAGAAAAATACCAAAAGAAGAAAGTTCCTTGCATGTTTATTAGTTAGTCTATGCACGATTCATTATTCGTCTATTTCTTTTGCAGAAACACAAGCCGGTAATGCAACTGACATAACTAAAAATGTTAATGGCATTAATACTGGTATAGCAAACCTTAAATATAATAATCAAGAGGTTTTAGCTGTAAATGGCGATAAAGTAGAGAGTTTTGTTCCGAAAGAAAGTATCAATTCAAATGGTAAATTTGTAGTGGTGGAACGTGAGAAAAAATCACTTACAACGTCACCAGTCGATATTTCGATTATCGATTCTGTAGCGAATCGCACGTATCCAGGAGCTGTACAACTTGCCAATAAAGCTTTTGCAGACAATCAACCGAGTTTATTAGTTGCTAAGAGAAAGCCTTTGAATATTAGTATAGATTTACCTGGCATGAGAAAAGAAAATACAATCACTGTCCAAAATCCGACATATGGTAATGTGGCTGGAGCAGTAGATGATTTAGTATCTACTTGGAATGAAAAGTATTCTAAAACACATACGTTACCCGCAAGAATGCAGTATACAGAATCTATGGTTTATAGTAAATCACAAATCGCAAGTGCCCTTAACGTTAACGCCAAATATCTTGATAACAGTCTAAACATTGATTTTAATGCGGTTGCAAATGGAGAGAAAAAAGTGATGGTAGCGGCATATAAGCAAATATTTTATACCGTAAGTGCTGAACTACCTAACAATCCATCCGATCTTTTTGATAATAGTGTTACTTTTGGTGAGTTAACTCGTAAAGGTGTAAGTAATTCGGCCCCACCTGTTATGGTCTCGAATGTAGCTTATGGTAGAACTGTTTATGTAAAATTAGAAACAACATCTAAGAGCAAAGATGTACAAGCTGCTTTTAAAGCCTTACTTAAGAATAACAGCGTCGAAACGAATGGACAGTACAAAGATATTTTTGAAGAAAGTAACTTTACTGCTGTAGTATTAG